>NZ_JAMYNR010000002.1:0-422885 GCF_040319155.1 Mesorhizobium sp. M0954
GTCCGAGATCGCCTGCATGAGGTTGAGCCGCCTGAAGGCGAAGGCGCGCTCCTGTTCCAGAACCGCGATCTGATTGGCCGCTTGTCGCCTGAAGCTTGCCTCGGTTGTCCTGGCGGTCTCAGCCGTCGTTTTCAGGTCATTGAGAAAGGAAGCCGTCGGGTTCATCTTGGCTCACTAGGATGGCGGAAGAGAGTGGGAGTCGAACCCACCAGAGACCGACTCGCGGCCCCTCCCGGATTTGAAGTCCGGACGCCCCACCGGGGACGATGCTCCTCCAGAAATTTGCGCCATCGGCGGCTCACCCTCGCCTGTCAGGCGGAACAGGTCCAGCCTGCGCCTGTTCAGACGGCGCAAGTCTCCCCGCCGCAGTGTCACGCCGTGCCGATCGAGAAATTCGAGGATATGGATGGCGACCTTGCGTCCGCTGCCCACGCGATCGCGAAATTGAGCAGCGGTGAACTCGCCTGTGGGCATCGACGCAGCGAGGTCGCGCGCGATCTCGACGATCTGCGCCAACGCCTGGCGCTGGAAGAAGTGATCATGAGCGACCTCATGGACCTTCCCTATGCGGCCGGCAAGTTTCAGAAGCCGCCGGATTTCCGTCTCCGGCGCGGCCAGCACCTCGGCAATATCCCACACTCTCGGCGGATGGAATCGTTCGGGTCCGCCGATGAGAGGCTGGATCTGCAGCCAGAGAGTTTCATCCTTTGCCGTCAGGTGCGCCTCATGACCGGGCAGCCGCACCCAGGCGCCGTCCAAGGCAACTTCTCCAGCGTGCGAAAGGCTCCGCAGAACTGCTATGAAAGAGGGGGCCGGCAGACGTGGATCAAGCCCAATACGCAGTCTCTCCATTCCTACGCCCGGCAAATCCGGATTGTCGGCATGGAAGGTCTCCAGGGTCGCGGCCAAGTCGCGCTTGAATCGCAACCAGCGCTCTGGCGACAGCACGAGAAGCATTTCTCCGACGGCAAAACGGACAAGCCCGAGTTGATCGATCAGGCCTTCCGTCTCGCAGTCACCGAGCGCCCTGTCGCGCGCGAAAGCCTTCAGATCGAAATAGTGGGGCGGCGCATCAAGGAGTGCGGCGGCGGCCAGTTCGGGCGCCAATAGCGCATGGGCATCGAGTTGGACCAGCCGTTCCGGCGCGCGGCGTTTGCGGCTGGGCGCCCGCAGATCGAGAAAATGTCCGCCGCCGATGGTTCGCCGCGCGGAGGTGTCGCGCACCACGTAAACGTCGCCGGCAGCGGCCGCGATCGGACTGTCCAGCACCAATTGAACTTTGGCCGTGCCGCCAGGCCCGATCGGTTCGTCTCCGAGGAGTACAATGCGTGCCCCGACCTCCGTCGCGGCATGGTGGAGCCGCACGGGAAACCATTGGCCGATCGGCTTGCGTTCACCCGGCAGAACGCGAAGGCTTGCATCGATCCGGTCCGACGGCGCGTGAAGCTTCGGATCGACAATTACGTCGCCGCGCCGGATCGCCTCCTTGAAAACCCTTTCGCCGGTCACATTGAGCGCGCAGCGGTCTCCCGCCCGACCACGTTCAGCCGGCCGGTTCTGGGCGTGGATCGATCGGACCCGCGCAAGCAATCCCGACGGGCTTACGACCACGTTGTCCCCAGTACCGAGAGAACCCGAAAGCACGGTGCCCGTCACGACGGTGCCCACGCCGCGCAGCGTGAACGAGCGGTCCACCGCTAGTCGAAAACGGCCCGAAACTGCACGCCGGGCAAGATGAGACGCCTCCTCGAACAAGAGATACCTGAGTTCATCGATACCTTCGCCTGTAACGACCGAGACGGGAATCAGGCGGGCCTCGGCAAGCATCGTCCCGGCAAGCACCGAGCGGATATCGTTCGCCACCGCAGTGCGGCGCTCTGGATCGGCCAGGTCGCATTTGGTGAGCAGGACGGCGCCGCGCTTGACACCGAGCAGGTCGACGATGGCGAGATGCTCCCGGGTTTGCGGCATGACGCCGTCGTCGGCGGCCACCACGAGCAACACGAAGTCGATGCCGCTGGCGCCGGCGAGCATCGTGTGTACGAAACGCTCGTGCCCGGGAACATCGACGAAACCGATGCTATCGCCACCCGGCACCGGCAAATAGGCGAAGCCGAGATCGATCGTCATGCCGCGTGTCTTTTCCTCCTGCAAACGATCGGTGTCTATACCGGTCAGCGCATGCACCAGCGCAGTTTTGCCATGGTCGACATGTCCCGCCGTGCCTACGATCATGATGATGCGGTCTCCGGCCACGGTGCGGCGGCGCGACGCTCGGCCTCGGCCGCATCGCCCGCGCTCAATTCGGCCCGCACCGCAGCCAGATAGCGGCTGGCAAGGGCGCTGCCGCCTGCCTGGGCACGCAGGAGCCAAACCAGCGCCTCGACCGCGTCAGCCGGCACGCCCGTGCCAAGATGGCAGGCGGCACCGAGCATTGCCTGCCCTTCGGCGTCTCCTCGCACGGCAGCACGGCGCCACCAGCGGACAGCCTCGTCCGGATCGCGCGGCACGCCGAGCGCATTGTGATAAAGCATGCCGATCCGGGTCATCGCGGATGCGATGC
The DNA here is from genome assembly GCF_040319155.1 of Mesorhizobium sp. M0954. Lineage (NCBI taxonomy): Bacteria > Pseudomonadati > Pseudomonadota > Alphaproteobacteria > Hyphomicrobiales > Phyllobacteriaceae > Mesorhizobium > Mesorhizobium sp. M0954. Next base: position 2,564 of record NZ_JAMYNR010000002.1, read on the forward strand.
CTTGATCGGCCGCGGCAAGCGCCCAACGTCGCGCCTCGCCGACATCGGGAGCCATCACTTCGCCCTCCAGCAGCATCCAGCTCAGCATATCCTGCGCCGGTCCGTCGCCAGTTTCCGCTGCGGCCCGATAGAGCTCGGCCGCCCGGCGAAAGTCCTGCTCGACTCCTTCGCCGCGGAAATAGAGCGACGCCAAGTTCCTTTGTCCGACAGGATCCCCTGCCTCGGCGGCGAGCGCCAGCCAGCGAAAGGCCATATCCGCATCACGCTCGACGCCGAGCCCTGCGGCGAAGCAGGCGCCGATATTGTTCTGAGCGCGGGCAACGCCCCGGTGAGCCAGCGGCTCCCATATGGAGAGAGCCACGGCATGGTCGCCTCGCCGCGCGGCTTCGAGGGCTTCGGTCATGCGTGCGGCCACAGGCGTCTCGGCTGGGCGGCGCGCAAGGCGGTCAAGCCAGCGCATCGGTTCCTCCCGGATTTAAGCCGGCTAGATTGGCGACGAAGTTCGCCTCGTCTTCCAGGCAGCGGAAATCGAGCACGAGCGCCTGGTTTTCGATGCGCCCGATTACGGGGACGCCCAGCCCACGCAGCGCAGCCGCAAGCGCGTCGAGCGACCGGCCGCTCCCTGAGCGCGGCTTGAGTGCAAGCCCGGCGCTTGGCATAGTTTCGAGCGGCAGCGCGCCGGATCCGACTTGGCTCCGGCACTCCACCGTGTCGACCGCAAAGGCTTCGCCCACGGCATCAGCAACCAGGGGAGCAAGGCGCTTTGCCTGCGCTGCAATCTCCCTCACCGCGCGCGAGAGCAGCCTTAGCGTCGGCAGGCGCTCGGCCAGGCGGTCGGGGTCGCGGTAGAGCTTCAACGTCGCCTCGAGCGCTGCCAAACGAAGCTTGTCGACCCTGAGCGCCCGCTTCATCGGGTTGCGGCTGATCGCTGCGAGCAGATCCCTGCGGCCGACGATGAACCCCGCCTGCGGACCGCCAAGCAGCTTGTCGCCGGAGAATGTGACGAGATCGGCGCCGTCGGCGACCGCCTCGCGCACGGTAGGCTCGCGCCCAAGGCCGTAGCGGGCTAGATCGACCAGCGTGCCCGAACCGAGATCATGGACCAGCGGTATCCCATGCGCCTTGGCGATTGAAGCGAGCTCGGGTGCCCGGATCTCGGCCGTGAATCCTTCGATCCGGTAGTTCGATGTGTGCACCTTGAGGATGAGCCCGGTCTCCGGGCCGATCGCCGCGACATAGTCTTTGCGATGCGTGCGGTTGGTGGTGCCGACCTCGACAAGCCTGGCGCCAGCGCGCGTCATGATCTCGGGCATCCGGAAAGAGCCGCCGATCTCGATCAACTCGCCTCGCGAAACGATCGCTTCGCGACCGAGCGCCAGCGTGTTGAGGACGAGAAGGACGGCAGCCGCGTTGTTGTTGACGACGGTTGCATCCTCGGCTCCGGTCAGCTTGCAAACGAGCGATCGAAGATGATCGTCCCGTTCGCCGCGCTCGCCTTTCTCGACATCGAATTCGAGAGCCACCGCTTCGCGCATCGCCAGCCGAACAGCCTCGACCGCCTCTTTCGCGAGGAGGGCTCGTCCGAGATTGGTATGCAGCACCGTTCCGGTCAGGTTGAAAACGGGGCGCAGGGAAGAGCGTTCGCCGTCCCTGAGTTGCACGAGCGCGTCGCCGGCAAGATCGTTTGCCTCCGGCACGACGGCTCCGGCATTGCGGGAGGCCATTCGTGCATCGGCGACGGCTCGGCGAATGGCCTCCGTCGCGGCCTGCCGTCCGAAGCGCTCGATTGCGGCCGCCGCCAGCGGGGTCCTCAGCACTTGGTCGACCGACGGAAGATTGCGCAAAGGGTTTGCGGATGAAGCGGTCATCGTATCAATAGCCAACAAGGAACGGATTGAACGATCCGCGGCGATGGCCACCCTCGCGGACGAGCAGGTCGAGGCCGAGCGTCGCCACGTCGTCGGCCACCGGATCGAGAGCCGGATCCTTGTGCTGGTATAGGATCTTTACATAGCAGCCGCATGCATCGCAGGTCTCGGCCTTGACCGTGCCAGGACCTCCCTCGATTTCCTGATAGCCTATCCCCTTGGTCGAGCCGCACAGCGTACATTTGATACGCACGTGGTTCCACAATGTTCCACACAGCGCGCAGACGCAGAACCGCGCCCCGTGTGCGCCGTGCCAACCGACGATGATCGAGGATACGGGCGGCCCACCGCAGGCCGGACAGGCGCCGTCGGCAACCGGAACCAGCGTCGAGCTGTCGAGACATGCCGCGAGGCGGGCGAAGTGAACCTGCAGCGCGGCCGCGACATAGACATGCTCGGCAAGCGCGTTCATTGGGATCGCATCGGTGAGCACATTGCGCACCATGGATTCGACCCCGGACGCATCGATATTCGCCAGCCCGTCCAAGGCGGCTGCGGCCGCCTCGGGTTTTTCGATCGTGGCTGCCACTTCGAACAGGCGGCCGAGCGTCATTCCAAGGGCGGCATCCGAAGTGAATTGGCTGCGATCGAGCGGCGGCATACCGAAGGTTCGTGCGCGCTCGCGCGCCTCCGCGGTCGGCAATTTGACATCCGGCAAGCCGTCCTGGATGCGGTGCTGCGCATCCGTCAGTGCAGCGAGGAAGCGGAGATAGGGGCCGAGCTGGTGGTCATCCGCCAACACATTCAATCGCTCGGAGCGGCGAATGAACAAGGTCCGCGGATCAGGCAGGCGCGCAAAGGGTGGGGCCGAGACCTCGCCGATTACAGTCGGGTCAGGGCGTGACGGATCTTGTTGCCTTGGCATTTCAACCTCACGAACCTCACGGGCCACGTGGTCGGCTTGATACTGCTCCAGAGCAATTCCACCGAAAAGTGTATCACGGTTTTCCGTCCGGAATTGCGTAAAAACAAATACCCGCTCATTCGGCAGGATTCGATCCCGAACGTCCGTCCGGTTTGCCTGCGATCAGTTCACGCAGCCATTTGCGATGATGCCGCCAAGCCCAGCCGCCGGTCACCCGTCCGCGCGTCATGGCGGGAATGGTGCCGCGTACCCAGATGGCCGAATAGAAATGGATAATCCAGACGCCGATGATCGCCACGGCAGCGATCGAATGAACAAGAAGCGCCACCCGCTGCTGGCCGATTGTAGTGTAAGCGGCGAAATATTGTTGCCAGATGACGATGCCGCTCGAAATCAGGATGATGATGAGGATCGACATTGACCAGAAGACGAGCTTCTGGCCGGCATTGTACTTGCCAACGTCGGGGACGTTGTCCTCGTGATTGGACAATACGTCACGGAAACGGGCGAGCCACGTTCCGTCCTCGGGCCTCCACAAATTGGCCTTCCAGAACCGAAGGAAAAGCCCAAGGAAGCTGAAGAAGAGCAAGACGCCGATCCATGGGTGAATGAAGCGCGTGAACTGGCCGCCGCCAAACAGCCCCGAGAGGAAGAACAGGCTCGGGTGAAACATGGCAAGGCCGGACAAGGCGAGCAGGATCAGGCTGGCCGCCGTGATCCAATGGTTGATCCGCGCGCTCACCGTATAGCGGTCCACGATGACCGGCTTGCCGGGATGTACCTGCTCGTTCGGCTTCACGTCATATGCGGCCATCGTTGTCGCCTTCCGTCAGCTCTTCGGCATGCTCCTCATCCGCCTCGGACACCCTGTTCGGTCCCATCACCAGATGGTGAAGCAGGCCGACGCCGGCCGCCACGCCGAGAATGGTGAGGCCGGCATATTTGGTCACGCCCTTCCACGCCTCCACGAGCGGACTGATCTTCGGCTCCTTCGGCAGACCAGAATAGAGTTCCGGCTGGTCGGCATGGTGCAGCACATACATCACATGCGTCCCTCCGACGCCGGGCGGATCGTAGAGGCCGGCGTTCGAATAGCCGCGCGATTTCAGGTCCTTGATGCGGCCGTCGGCGTGCTGTTTCATCTCGTCTTTTGTGCCGAACACGATCGCCTGGGTCGGGCAGGCCTTGGCGCAGGCTGGTCCCTGGCCGACAGCCACGCGGTCGGAGCAGAGCGTGCATTTGTAGGCCGTGTGATCGACTTTGGAGATGCGCGGAATGTTGAACGGGCAACCCTTGATGCAATAGCCGCAGCCGATGCAGTTCTCATGGACGAAATCGACGATGCCGTTCGAATACTGCACTATGGCGCCTGGCGCCGGACAAGCCTTGAGGCAGCCCGGGTCAGCGCAATGCATACAGCCATCCTTGCGGATCAGCCATTCGAGTTCGTTCGTCTCGGGATTGTCCCATTCGCTGTAGCGCATCAGCGTGAACATGTCCGGCGTCAGATCGGCAGGATTCTCATAGACGCCGGTATTGAAGCCGATCTCCGGATGCGTGTCGTTCCACTCGATGCAGGCCGTCTGGCACGCCTTGCAGCCGATGCATTTCGAAACATCGATGAGCTTGGCGACTTCCGTCAATTGCTGCTCGGGCGCGGGAACCGTCGAGGCAGAGCGGCGGATGAGGTCCTTGTCGGAAAAACGGGGTGCGGTATCCGTCGTCGAAGGATTTGGAAGTGGAGGAAACATCGCTTACTCCTCCTACGCTACCGGCCCGGCGATGGGCTCGATATTGACAAGGAACGCCTTGTATTCCGGCGTCTCGATGTTGGCGTCACCGACAAAGGGGGTGAGCATGTTCGGGCCAAAGCCTTTCTTCGCCGCTCCCGTGAAGCCCCAATGCAATGGTATTCCGACGATGTGGACGGTCTTGCCATCGCAGGTGAGCGGCCTGATCCGCTTGGTCACCATGGCCTTCGCCACAATGGAACCGCGCTTCGACCAGACGCGCACCCAGCCGCCTTTGGTGATGCCCTTCTCGGCCGCAAGCTGTTCCGAAATTTCCACGAAAAACTCCGGCTGCATCGCCGCATTGGTGATGACGTGCTTGGTCCAGAAGTGGAAATGCTCGGTCAGCCGGTAGGAGGTCGCCGCGTAGGGGAACTCCGGCGAAGCCGATTCGGCGAACTGGGCCATATCGCCTTCGAACACCCGCGCTGCGGGGTTGCCGCGAACTTTGGGAGCTATCGGGTTCGCGATGGGCGACTCGAATGGCTCGTAATGCGCAGGGAATGGTCCGTCGCGCATCATGCCCCGGGTGAAGAGGCGCGAGACGCCTTCCGGATTCATGATGAACGGGCCTACTTGATCGGGCTTTGCCGTTGGCAAGATGTCGGGGACATCGTAGCCCGACCATTTCGTGCCGTCCCATTCAATCACCTTGCGGCTTGGATCCCAAGGCTTTCCGGTGAGGTCAGCCGACGCCCTGTTGTAGAGAATGCGGCGGTTGGCGGGCCATGAGAACGCCCATTTGGAATAGGCGCCGGTTTCGTCAGGATCGGTGGTGTCCCGCCTGGCCATGTTGTTGCCGTTTTCGTTGAAGCAGCCGGAATAGATCCAGCAGCCGCAGGAGGTGGAGCCGTCGTCGCGCAGCGCGGCGAAGCCCGGCAAGAGCTTTCCGGCCTCGGCCAACACCTTTGTCGGGTCGGCCGTGTCGGTTACCCTGGCGAGCGCCCTACCATTGATCTCCTGGGCAAGCTCCTCGGCCTTCGGATCGCCGGGATCGGCATAAGGCCAGTTGAGCTTGACGATCGGATCCGCGAAGGCGCCACCTTCCTTGGTGTAGAGCTCCTTCAGGCGCAGATAGAGCTGCGCCATGATCCAGGTATCGCGTTTGGCCTCGCCGGGGGGCGTGCCGCCGGCCCAATGCCACTGCAGCCAGCGCCCCGAATTGACCAGCGAGCCGTCGTCCTCGGCGAAGCAGGTGGAGGGAAGCTGGTAGACTTCCGTCTGAATCTGCGACGGATCGACATCGTTGTACGGCCCGTGGTTCTCCCAGAACCGGCCCGTCTCCGTGTCCAACGGATCCATGATGACGAGGTATTTGAGCTTCGAGAGGGACTCGATCACCTTCTTCTTGTTCGGAGCTGCCTGTAGCGGGTTGAAGCCCTGGCAGAAATAGCCGTTCATCTTGCCCTGGTGCATCAACTCGAAAGCCCGCAGCAGATCGTAGCCCGGCAGGTCGAGCTTCGGCAGGTAGTCATAGGCGAAGCCGTTCTCCGGCGTTGCCGCGTTGCCCCACATTGACTTTTGGAAGCTTACGAAGAACTTCCTGTAGTTCTGCCAGTAGCTCATCTGGTTCGGCCGGAGCGGCTTGAAGCCCCGGGTCGACATGTAGGCTGCCAGATCGACCTCCTTCTCAGTCGGCAGCGTCAGATAACCGGGCAGCAGGTTCGACATCAGCCCGAGGTCGGTCAGCCCCTGGATGTTGGAGTGACCGCGAAGCGCGTTCATGCCGCCGCCGCGTATACCGATATTGCCGAGAACAAGCTGCAGCATCGCCATGGCGCGGATGTTCTGCGAGCCCTTCGAGTGCTGGGTCCAGCCGAGCGCGTACATCGAGGTCATCGCCTTGGTCGGAGCCGATGTCTCGGCGACCATCGCGGCCACCTTCAGGAACCGGTCCTTCGGTGTGCCGCAGATGCGCTCGACCATCTCCGGCGTGTAGACCGCGACATGCTTCTTGAGCAGATTCCAGACGCAGCGGGGATTGGCCAATGTCGCGTCGACAACGGCAAAGCCGTCCGTGCCTATGTCATAGTCCCAACTGGACTTGTCATAGTCTCGCTTCGCCTCGTTATAGCCGGAGAAGAGGCCGTCCTGATAGGTGAAGCCCTCCTTGACGACATATGTCGCGTTGGTGAAGGCCTTCAGATAGTCCCATTGCACCTTATCGTTCTGGATGCAGTAGTTGATCAGCCCGAGCAGGAAGGCGATGTCCGTTCCCTGGCGGATCGGCGCGTAAAGATCCGACACCGAAGCCGAGCGCGTAAAGCGCGGGTCGATGACGATGAGCTTGGCGCCGCGGTTGGCCTTCGCCTCTGTGACCCATTTGAAGCCGCAAGGATGCGCTTCCGCGGCATTGCCGCCCATGATGACGACGAGATCCGTGTTCTTGATGTCGGTCCAGGAATTGGTCATTGCGCCGCGGCCGAATGTTGGGGCGAGACTCGCCACCGTCGGGCCGTGTCAGACACGTGCCTGGTTGTCGAACACCAGCATGCCCGCGCTGCGGACCACCTTGTAGGTCGCGAACGCGGTTTCATTGGTCGAAGCCGAGGCGGCGAGGAAGCCGGTGGTGATCCACCGGTTGACCGTCACGCCGTCATTGTTCGTCGCGACGAAGTTCTTGTCGCGATCGTCCTTCATCAGGCGGGCGATGCGGCCGAGCGCGTCTTCCCAGCTTATCGGCTCGAACTTGTCCGAGCCCGGTTTGCGGATCATCGGATGTTGCAGACGGGTCGGCGACTTGACAAATCCGAGCAGGGCCGACCCTTTGGGGCACAAGGTGCCGCGATTGGTCGGATGATCAGTGTCACCCTCGATATGAGTTATCTCGGCCGGCTCGCCCTTTCTGAGATCGCCCTTCGAATACAAGATTATGCCGCAAGCCACCGAGCAGTATGGACAGGTGTTGCGTGTTTCGGTGGTGTTCGCGAGCTTGAAGGGCCGTATAGCCGCCGCGTGTGCGGCCTCGCTATCGCCGAAGCCGAGGGCTCCAAGCGTAGTACCGGCGAGACCCGCGCCTGCTGTTTGCAGGAACGCGCGTCGAGAAAGATCGATGTTCATGGGTTCCTCCCGAAGCCGGTGCCCCACAAGGCAACTCGAACCAACGGTTTAATCCGGGTAACTAGTCTCGGACCAAATAAAATCAATGCCAAAGAACGAGGTGCGTACGGTGCAGCAAAAGTGCCCCTCCGAACCGCCTTCCTGCAGCAGGTTTGTGCCCGCAAATCGGCATTGTGTATTATTGTTGAATATTCTCGTCATCTTTTCGTGACCGCGACTGCGATTGACGAAAACGAACGCATTACCGTACAGTAAAGCGTGGTGATGAAACAGCTCCCGCGGGTCGGGGCGCCTTTCGATCGATACCCAATGACGGCGATGCCTCGCACGCCGGATTGGGCCCTTGCCTTTCCCAACTTAATGAAATCCGCTGAGAGCAAGCGTGCTCCAAACGCGCCGTGCGTTGGCGCGATCGTATTTTCCATTCCGGTTGACCTTGATCCCTACTAAAGCGTGCCAGCAGAGGAGGCTCGACGGCCATGGCAATCGCCCTCTCGCCTGAAATCACCGAAGCGCCCGTTGTGCGCCTGACCAGCCTCGCCCATGGCGGCGGTTGCGGCTGTAAGCTGGCACCGTCAGTGCTGCAGCAGCTTCTCGCTAATCCGGCGGCTGCCAGTCCCTATCATCAGCTTCTCGTCGGCACGGAGACCGGCGACGATGCTGCAGTCTGGCAACTCGACGGCGCGACTTGCGTCATTGCGACCACCGACTTCTTCATGCCTATGGTAGATGACCCCTACGATTTCGGCCGGATTGCCGCAACCAACGCCCTGTCCGATATCTATGCGATGGGTGGCCGGCCGATCATGGCGCTGGCGATCCTCGGGATGCCTCTCGACAAGATCCCGACGCTCATGGTCCGCGAAATCCTGAAAGGTGGCGAAGCTGTCTGCGCCGACGCCGGAATCCCGGTTGCAGGTGGCCACTCGATCGACTCGCCGGAGCCGATTTATGGCCTCGCAGTCATCGGCATATGCCGACCCGGAGATATCCGACGCAATTCTGACGCCAAGCCGGGTGACGCCTTGATCCTGACGAAGGGGCTCGGCGTCGGCATCTATTCCGCCGCCATCAAGAAGCAGGCGCTTTCCGAGAGCGGCTATCGCGAAATGATCGCCTCCACCACCCTTCTCAACCGGATCGGATCGGAGCTGGCGCAGGACGCGAGCGTCCACGCCGTCACCGACGTGACCGGATTTGGCTTGCTCGGACATGGCCTCGAGATGGCACGCGGTTCCGGGTGCACGCTGATAATTTGCAGCCACGACGTGCCGCTCTTTTCCGAAGCTGCCTCGCTCGCAGTCGACGGCCACGTCACCGGCGCATCGCGGCGCAACTGGGCGAGCTATGGCGACGCGGTAAGCTTACCTCCCGGCATGCCCGAGTGGCGACGCCATCTTCTCACGGATCCACAGACTTCGGGCGGGTTGCTGGTTGCTTGCGCGGCCGACCACGCAGCGGCGCTCGTCGAGAGGATCGTCGCGGACGGCTATGCTTCGGCTCGCATCATCGGCCATGCCAGGCCCGGCGCGCCGACAATAGTAGTAGAGGCCTGAACGGCCGCTCCGCTTCCCGCCTTGACCGCAGAGATCGGCGACCTGGTCGATTCCAGAATCCACCCAGAAGCTCGCGACATGAGGTGTGATGGTCACCCTGGGATGAGTCCACAACGGCGACGAAGCCTCCAGCGGTTCACGCTCAAACACGTAAAGGGTGATGGCCGTGAATTGACCCGGAGCGAGCGAGCTTCCGCTTAGGGTCGGTCTTTCGCGTTCCCTCAGAGTCGCAGGAGCGTGGGGTGAGCGGTACTACATCGACCCGGCCAGACGCCATTCCAACCGCTGATCCGTCTCGACCGCTTTCGGCCGCGTCGGCCGTTTCGCTAGGTCGCTTCGCCCGGCTTATGGAAGTTCGATCTCGCCGTCCACCACGTGGTTGAGGCCGGTGCCTTCCGCCGTCAGCGTCATGCGGACCTTCAGCTTCTTGCCGCCGATTTGCCCTTCGCGCACCGTCTCCTCGATCTTGCGCTGGGAGGTGACGCCGACTTCCTTCAGGAACTTGCGGATCGACATGTTGACGGCGTCTTCGCTCATGGCGGAACTCCTCTGTGTCCGGAAGGGATTGTAAGGGAAGGCAAGGGATCAAGGAAGCAGGACGGTGACGCACGGTTTTATTGAAATAGACCTCGAGCCGGGAGGAGACGTCCGGTCCTTAACTTGATCGACCGCTGGCAGGAGGAGTGAACCGATCGACGTCTTGCGCGGAAGGAGCACTATGACGGCCATCTCGGCTTTGATCTGACCGATCAGGAAAAGAGTGATCGAGTACCTCAAATCGATCTGATCAGCACTCGGCGCTTCTTTGGGTTCGATTGGGAGGAAAGATCATTAAAGAAGATCGTGGTGAGATAGATTGCGGGTCGGCACAACGTGAGCCAGGCCAAGCGCTGTCTCGCCGGAAATTTCTTAAGGTGTCGACGACCGGCGCGGCGATTTGCCGGTGCAGGTGGGCTTGCTTCCTGCATGACAGGTCAGCCTGCGGCGCGCGGCGCCGAAACAACCCCAAAGCCTGTGGCGCTTTATTAGGATGTTCCAAACAAGGTCGCCGCTGCGCCGGGTGCACCCATTTCCTGAAGCCGAATGCATCCGAGATTGTCGCGGGTGAAATCAGCCCCGATGGCTGGTCCCGCTTTTACAAAGCACGGCCTGCCTGATCGGCAGAAACCAGCGGAGACTTTCATTGTCTGCTGCGCTGCGGGTGATGGTCTGCAGGCATCGCGTCGAGGATGTGCGGGTCACATTAGGCATTCGACAAGTCCGGAGTCAGAGCCGAAGTGATCGACGACCTTTCCAACGTTTGCCTTCGCGCTTGACCCCTCCGGGTCAAGCAACCCAAATATCAGCGTTCCTCTGGCGGCTTGACGTTCTGGAACTGCATCAGTAGCAGCAGATCATAAATGATTTTGAGTGTGCCGCAGATCAGGAGGGGCCATGCCCGGAACGAGGCAGCGAACAGAGCGCCCGCCAGGGCGGGACTGGCTGCGGCAGCCAAACTGCGCGGTACCGATGTGAAGCTCGCGGCGGCTGCCCGCTCCGCCTCCGTGACGACCGCCATGACGTAAGATGAGCGCGTCGGGACGTCCATCTGTGAAAGCGCGGCACGGATCAGCAGCAGGGCGAGCGCCAGAGGAAGCGTCGGCGCAAGCGCCGCCAGCATCAGGGCGATGCTGGACGGAATGTGTGTGAACACCATCGTGTTGATGAGTCCGATGTGCCGCGACAGCCAGGCGGCAACGGGGAATGAGAACGCCGAAAGCACCCCGGACCAGAAGAAGAAAAAGCCCGCTTCCGAAAGCGACAGGTCGAATTTTTCGAAAAGCCACAGGGCAAGCAGCGACTGGACGAGGAAGCCGCCGGCAAAGGCATCAAGGCTAAAAAGGGCCGCAAGCCTGAAAACGATACTCCGCGAGGGGCCAAGCGCGGACGTGCTGCCGGAGTCCGACGTTGGACGGCGCCGCGGGATCTGCGCGTAAAGGAGACCGCCGAGCAGGCCCAGCAACGCATAGAGCACGAACATCGCCTTGATGCCGGTGAGTTGGTCGAGGCCGGCTTGCGCCAGAAGATCAGGGGTTGCCGAAGCGAGCGCGCCAACCGCGGCTGCGAGCGCACCCACAAGGCTGTAGCGCGCGAACATCTTGGTCCGCGCGGCGTCGGTGACTTCGCGTGTGAGGACGGCATGCTCTAAGGGCACGAACACGCTGACGCTGCCGGCCGACGGGTTGATGGTGCCTGCGAAGGCGATCACCAAAAGCAGCGCGTAGTCGCGGACCACAGCAAAGGCCACACCCGTGGCCACCATCAGACTGGCGGCGGCAAGCAGGAGTTGGCGGTGATCGTGTCGGGCACCAAGGAGTCCGACGGCGATGGTCAAGAGCGCTGAACCGAGCAGCGATCCGGTTGCAATGATGCCGACCTGCAGAGGCGCGAAGCCTAATGCGAGGAGATAGACCGGCAACAGAACGGCCACGAAGCCATCGCCCATGTCGCGCAGGGCTCGGGCCGCAAAAAGAAAAGTCGCCGGGCGGATCTGCTGCACTGGTCTAGCCTGCCCTCATCACCTGAGTTGGCGTCAACGGCTTTGGCAGCGTCGCTCGACAGGGCTGGGACATCATGACGGAGTCGCGTTAGACATTCCAGCGAGACGAATATCGGTTTCAATCCTCGGGCTGCCGCCCAACAATGCTGAATCATATCGTGTCAAGGCTTGCAACGACCGAAGACGCAACCGGCGCATATTGCACTTGGCTGTCAAGGTCGGGAATAGGGTCAGAACCTGCCCGTGATCTTGCATTCAGGGAAGGTCCGAGAAGGATCGGATCGCGAAGTTCCCCGCCGCATTGGCGAACGTCCCGAGATGGCGCATGGTGCCGTTTCGGAACCGGGTGGACCGGGGGCAGGATCGCCAATCAACCCGGGATCAGGTTGCAACCAAGTTCGAACGTCGCGTTACTGGCAAGTAGAAATGTCGCATTGGGACGTTTCAGAGGTAGGCGCCAGGTCAGGATTGCGGGGTAACGTGCATCCTGGCGTCGCCGTGAGCGCCCGATCGGGGCGATCCAGTATGGCACTTCGGCTTTACTAGCTTTGAGAGCCACTTACGCGCGAGCTTCGTTGGCCGGTGTCGGTTGCGGGTGATCCGATATTCGTCCAGCATCGCGACGACATCTGCAATGCGAAGCTTGGCGAAGAGTTTGACAGCGCAGATCAGCGCAAGATGTCCGACAGGCTCTTGGGCTTCTTCTCGCCAAGGGACAGATCAAGGCCCGACAGAAGTTCGACGAGATGGCTTTGCATCAGGTCGGACGCGTTTTGTGCGTCGTGCTTTTCGATGGCATCGACGAGGGCGTGATGGGCGTGGCTTTCGCAGGTGGTGTCGCGGCGGCCCCAGTAGAGCGCGATGATCAGCGACGACCGCGACAGCAGGTCTTTGACGAAACCGGTCAGGATAGAATGGCCGGCGATTTCGGCGATGCCGACATGGAATTTTGCCGACAGCATGATGGCGTCGCTGTCGCGTCCGGCATGCAGGGCCTCGTGCTCTTTTTCGAGATGAAGCCGCAGTTGAGCGATCTCGGCCGGCTTTGCCACTTCGGCGGCAAGCGCCGCGACCTTGGGCTCGATCAGCGCCCGCGCTTCGAACACCTCGCGCGCTTCCTGCTTGGTCGGCTGGGCGACGAACGCGCCGCGGTTCGGCTCGAGCCGAGCCAAGCGGTCATGCGACAGCGCCTGCAGCGCCGCGCGTATCACCGCGCGGCTCACCGAATAGATCGAGGCGAGCTCGTCCTCGGGTAGTTTTGTGCCCGGTGCGAGGCGGTGGCTGACGATGGCGTCGCGCAGGCCGGCATAGACCGGAAACCAGCGCATCGTCGGCTTGTCGCCATCCCGTGGCTTTGGCCCAAGCAGGTCCATCGTCTCATTGTCCCGGCGGCCGGATCGCTTAGCGGCGCGAACACCGCGTTTCCGGCCTGACATCGAACATCCTGTGTGGGAATGTCAACAATTTTGCACGCATCAGGATACACGGCCGGAGGGCGAAAAGGACGCAAAGATTCCGGCGAAGGATTTTTCGAGTGGAACCTGGTAGCCGCCGCGCTTTGAGGTCGACAGGCCAAGGCCGACGAGGCTCTCACAGAGTTTTACTGCGCAGGCGACGCCGTCGAGCACGGGAAGCCTATGTTCGCGGCTGAGCGCGGCGGCGAGGTCGGCCATGCCGGCGCATCCCAGCACAATCGCTTCGGCCCGGTCGTCGCGGATGGCGCGCTCGATCTCCTCCGAAATTCGATGGCGGGCGTTGGAGCCGGGCACTTCGAGCTCCAGAACGGGAACGTCGCTGGCCCGCACCCTGGCGCAGCGGCTGGCGAGGCCGTACCGCACCAGATTGTGCTCGATCGCCGGCACCGAACGCGACAGTGTCGTCACCACGCTGAACTTGCCGGCAATCAGGCTCGCCATGTGAAACGCCGCTTCGCCGATACCGACCACCGGCATCTCGCCGACGCAGCGTACTGCGTCGAGGCCGGTGTCGTCGAAGCAGGCGATGACGCAGGCGCTCGCCGCCGGATGTTTTTGGATCTCGCCGATCATTCCCGGGATGGCGAAGACCTCGTCGAAATAGCCTTCGACGCTCGGCGGCCCGTCCTTCGGATTGACGGCGATGATCCTGGTGCCGGCCGAAGCCGCGCGGCGCGCCGCCTCGCCGATCTTTTCGGTCATCGACGCGGTGGTGTTGGGATTGACGACGAGTACGTCCATTTGCGCTTTCATAGTTCGCCGCCGAGATAGAGTTTCTTGACCCGGTCGTCGCCAAGCAGCTCAGCCGAATGTCCGGCCAGCGCGATCTTTCCGGTCGTCAGTGCGTAGGCACGCTGCGAAATGCGCAGCGCCATGCGCGAATTCTGCTCGACCAGCAGCACGCTGACCTTTTCGTCGCGGTTGATCGCGACGATCGAGCGGGCGATGTCCTGAACGAGCTTCGGCGCGACGCCGAGCGAGGGTTCATCGAGCAGCAGAAGCTTCGGTTTGGCCATCAGCGCCCGCCCGATCACCAGCATCTGCTGTTCGCCGCCGCTCATCGTACCCGCCGTCTGGGAATAGCGTTCCTTCAGGCGCGGGAAGCGCCCGAGCACCATGTCCAGCGTCCTTGCGATTTCGGCCTTGTCGGTTCGGGTGAAGGCGCCCATCATCAGATTGTCGCGCACCGTCATGTAGGAAAAGACGCGCCGACCCTCAGGTACCATGGCGATGCCCATCCTGACCAGCTCGTCCGGGCGCGTTCCGTCGATGCGGTGGCCCTGGAAATGAATCTCGCCGCTGCGGACCTTCTTCAGGCCGGTGATGGCGCGCAGGATCGAAGATTTGCCCGCGCCGTTCGCGCCGATCAGCGCTACCGTCTCGCCCTCGTTGACGCTCAGCGACACACCCTTCAGTGCATAGACATGGTCGTAGTAGAGTTCGACGTCCGAGACTTTCAGCAGTTCGCTCATGGCTAAAATCCGATCGTCTCATCTTCGGCGCCGAGATAGGCCTCGATGACCTTTTCGTTCTCCTGGATTTCCTTCGGCGTTCCCTCGGCGATTTTCACACCGAAGTTCAGGACGACGATGCGGTCGGAAATGTTCATGACGGCGGGCATATCGTGCTCGACCAGCAGGACCGTCACGCCGCGCTTTCGCACGCCGCGCACCATCTCCACCGCGCGCACGGTTTCGTCATGGTTCATGCCGGCGAAGGGCTCGTCGAGCAGAAGCACGGTCGGGTTCGTGGCGAGCCCGATGGCAATCCCGAGCGCGCGCAGATGGCCGTGCGGCAGCGTGCTAGCGATCTCATGCCGTTGCGCGCCGAGACCCAGGAAGTCGATGATCTCGTCGGCCGAGCGGCCGAATTCATCCTCGTCGCGCCGTGCGGTATTCGTGCCGAGATAGAAGCCGGCAAGGCTGGCATTGGAACGCAGGTGATGCGCGATTATGACATTGTCGCGCACCGTCATGCCCTTGAAGATCGTCGTCTCCTGGAACGTGCGCACCACGCCCTTCCGGGCGACGATATGCGGCGCCAGGCCTGAAATCCGCTCTCCCCGGAACAGCACTTCGCCCGAGGTCGGATTGAGGAAAGAGGAAATCAGCTTGAACAGCGTCGACTTGCCGGCGCCGTTGGGGCCGATGACGGAAAGGATCTCGCGTTCGCGGACCGCGAAGGAAACATTGTTGACCGCGACCAGCCCGCCGAAGCGTTTGGTCACTGCCTTGATCTGGAGAAGCTCAGTCATGGTCCTAGCCCTGCTTCTTGCCGAACAGCCTGAGGCTGAGCAGGCCGTTGGGAAGGAACAGCATCAGCGCGATCAGCACCGAAGAGAAGATCAGCAACTGGAACTCGCCGGTCTCGAACAGGAAATCCCAGCCGAAATAGAGCACGAAGGTGCCGATCATCGGCCCGAAGACGTGGCCGAGCCCGCCGAGGAAGCAGTTCAGCATGAAGTTCACCGAGTCGGTGACGGTGAAGCTCGACGGATAGATCGATTGCGAGATGGCGACGAACATCGCACCGCCGAGACCGCCGAGGAATGAGGAGATGGCATAGGCGATGACGCGCAAATAGGCGATGTTGACGCCGATCGAGGAGGCCAGTTCCTCGTTCTGCTGCAACGACTGGCAGAGTTTGCCGATGCGCGAATGGACAAGGCGGTAAAGCCCGGCAAAGCACAGCACCATCAGCGCAACCGAGACGAGATAGAAGGCGGGACGCGGATTGGCGAGCGTCGCGAAATCCGGAAGGATGCTCAGCCCGAAGATCGAGATGCCGCCGGGGAGCGGAATGCTGACCATGCCCTTGGCTCCGTTGGTGATCGGCAGTGCCAGCGCGAGCAGCCGCGCCACTTCGGTCAAAACCAGCGTGACCATGGCGAAATAGACGCCGCGAAGCCTGAGGATGGGCAGCCCGATCAGCACGCTTGCAGCGGCGCAGAACAGCCCAGCCAGCGGCAGTGTCAGCCAGAACGACACACCATGCTGGACGACAAGGATGGCCGAAACATAGCCGCCCATAAGCGCGAAGGCGCCCTGGCCGATATTGATGCGGCCGATGTAGAAAGTCACCCACACCCCGGCGCTGGCGATGCTGAGCAGCGCGACCGAAGTCAGCGTGTAGTAGAGGTCGAGCCGACCGGTCGCCTCGATCAGCCAGGGCACGCCGATGAGTACGACCAGCAGGAAGACAGCGACGCCGAGGATGTTGCGTGTACGCTTCATGTCGATCACCCCCACGGCTTGCCCATGAGCCCGTTCGGGCGGATGCTCAGGAACACCATCAGCGCGGCGAAGATGACGAGATAAGTGACGTCGCCATATTGGCGTAGCACCGTCAGGCCGACCGATTCCATCATGCCGAGGATGAAGCCGCCGGCGATCGCTCCGCTGACCACGCCGGCCCCGCCGATCATCACCATCAAGAACGCCTTGATCGAGATCGGGCCGCCGATGCCCGAATTGACGCCGGTGATGGCGACCAGCAGCCCGCCGACTATGCCGGCAAGCATGGCGCCGAGCGCAAAGCCGATCATCGAATAGCGGTCGACCTCGACGCCCATAAGCTGCGCCGCGACCCGGTCCTGCGCCAGCGCCCGCATGGCGCGTCCCGGCTTGCTGTACTGCATGAAAAGCACGAAGGAGGCGATGAACAGTATGGCGAGTGCGCCGACCAGCAGCCGGTCGTAAGGCATTATGAGGCTGTCGGAGACGAAGACGCCGTTGACGATCTTCGGCACGCCGCGCTGCTTTTCACCGAACAGGAGGAGGATCACGGCGTCGAGGAAGAATGCGACCGCCGCCGCGAGAAGCATCGTACTTTCCTCCCGCACGCTTCGCTTGATCACCGTTCTGAAAAGGAATTTCTCGACCAGCGCTCCAATAACCAGCAGCGTGATCCCGGACGCAACGAGCGCGACGACGAAAGGCATGCCGAGCTGGCCATAGACGGTGTAGGTGATGAAGCCGCCGAGAACGTACATCTGCCCATGGGCAAAGTTAAGCACGTTCATCAGCGCGAAGATCAGGGTCAGACCGAGCGCGATCAAGGCGTATTGCGCGCCAAGATAGAGCCCGTTGGCGATGACTTGTTCCATCAGGATGGTTCCCCGGCCATTCAGAGGCTCAAGACGAATGCACGAGCCTCTGCGGCAATCCGCTTCAGTGCAGTTGCGTCAATCGACTTGAGCGACGAAGAGCGTCTCGAACTTGCCGTCGCGGTATTCCGTGACCACCATCGGGACCGAAAGCTGGCGCTTCTGGCCAAACGACGTCATTCCGACATAGGTCAGCTTGGCATCGCCCTTCAGATAGGGATTGGGCGCCGAGAAAGTGTCGATCGTCTTCTTGAACTCCTCGACATTGTCGATCGCGGCCGGGTTCGCCTTCAGCGTCTCGATGATGTATTCGAGCGCGTAGACCTTGGTGTTGGACTCGTCATTGTATTCGCCGAACATTTTCGTATAGCGGTCGACGAACTCCTTCATCATGTCGGACGCGATTTCGGGCGTCGATGCGCCGCCGACTGAGATGAAGCCGTTGGCCAACTCACCCGCGCCCTCTTCCAGCACCTTGGCATCCTGCGCCGTTTCGGTGGAGATCAGACCTTCGTAGCCGAGCTCGCGCGCGGCGCGGATCAGCAGCGGCGCATTGCCGGGCGCGACACCCGAAAGCACCAGCAGGTCCGGTTTTTGCAGAACGATCGGCGTCAGTACCGGTGTGAAATCGCGGGTATCGTTTTGGTAGACGTCCGTGGCAGCCACAACCTCAAGTCCGAGCGCCTTTGCCGCGGCAACACCGCCATCCCGCTGGCTCAGCGGATCGGATTCGTTGGCGGCGACAAAGGCAACTTTTCTCACGCCCCTGTTTTCCATGAGATATTTGTAGATCGCCGGAGCTGACTGGTAGTTGGCGATCATGCCGAGCACAGCGTTGGACGCCGGTGGGGTGTAGAGTTCCTTCGGGAATGCGTAGGGAAAATAGATGATGCCCTTGGATTCTGCCACGGGACGCACCGCCGCCGCGCCATCGTCAACATTCGGACCGACGACATAGTGGATGCCCTCCTGGGCCATCTTCTCCATGCCGGCGATCGCCCGCTTGGGGTCCTTCTGATCGTCGAAGGTGACGATTTTGATGTCATAGGTCTCGTCACCAATCTTCACACCGCCGGTTTCGTTGATCCAGGCGGCGCGCGTCTGCATCGAGCGGACGTTGGATGTGCCCCACGCAGCGGCCGCGCCACTCGTCACGCCGACAAAGCCGATCTTGAGTTCCTTGTTGGCGGCGTGCACCGTGATTGTGCCGCCGGCCATGATTGCCAGCGCAGAGACGGTGCCGAGCGCGGCGAATGTGATTATTGAACGTCTATTGATCATTGTTCTTTCCCCTTTGGAGGCCGCGCATTGTTGCGACAGAACTCGACCGATACGCGGAGTTTTGTGAGTGAGGGCTCAAATCTATTATCTGTCAACAAAACTTTTACAGATTGTTGACAATCTTGTGCGGTCGTAGATGAAGGACGCGGTCCGCAGCATCGCGGCTTCCCTTCCAGAATCACGTTCCGTTCGCTCTGGCTAATATAAGCTTTGTGCCTAGTATTGACTGGGTGCGTAAAGTTGTAGTACCGGCGCCGGCCGTCCCGAGTTCATTCCGCCGATGATGCCCACCCGGTCGCCAACGAGAGCAGCTCTCGGGCTCCCGCGACGAACTTCGCAAATGGTGCAGACGGCGCGTGCCGAAAATGCTGGAGCATGACCGGCTCAGCTCTCGGGTAGTTGGCGCCCGCCCTGATCCTGCCGCATTGAACGCGGAAGGCCAGCTAATGGCTTTGCCTAGCCCTCCCGCGGCAGTGGACTCTGTTCCGATGTGCCGCTACGTGCGGACGGCTATGTTCGAAGTACCGGCCTGTAACGTCGGAAAAGGAGTGACCCCATTTTTTTGCGTGCAAGATCTTTTCCCATCGCAGCAAGGACTGCTTTTCTGGTCACACTGGCCGGTGTCCTCGTGCTCGCACTCTCACCGGAGTGGCTTTTGCAGAATTTTGGCTTCGGCTTCACCTCTCATGATGACAAGCTCAATCACGCCGCAGCTTTCGTCGTGTTGACGGCTATCGGCAGTCTCGGTTGGCCAGAGCACAGGGCAAGACTGACCATTTTTCTTGCTCTTACCGGCGCCGCGATCGAGATCCTCCAGGGCATGCAAATGATAGGCCGCGACATGGATATGTTCGACTGGTTTGCCGATTGTGTCGGCGTCGCTTGCGGGCTCGCAATTGCAAGCTGGACAAAGAAATTAGTCAGCGGATTCTCCTAGGTCACGACCCGTCAAGCTGGGCTAATCGGCCGCGTGAAGCATATGCGCGGCGAAGAGGATCTACGTCACGCTTCGCTGCAGGACTTCAGAGAGCATTGAGTAAGGCCGCAGCGATCACTGAGACTATCATCCGCAAGCCGATCTGCGCATAGCAGCCGAGGGGAGTTATGGCCTTCTCTTTTTCATCAGAGCGCGGACTTTAACAATCATCGCTGCATTAGACCTCAATTGAGAGGCATGTATTTTGCGCATGTATCTGTCGGCGATCACCTTGTAACGAAGGGACAATCGCACCACGCGGTCGTACGTTGCGTCTTCTCCCGCGCACAATTGCTGCGCTTTTCTTGCTAAGGTACTCGGGGCGCCAGGCTGGACCGCTAGTTTTGCGGCCCACCCCAAATTACATCTGATTAGCGCGCTCTGTTCGGCCTTGATCATTGGATCGACTGCGGACCTAGCCTGAGAACTAAGAACCGCAGATGCGACCAGAACCGCGATAAAAAGCCGCTTCACAGTTGCCCTCAAACGCTGCATAGGCAGCCCAGTGATTAAACATTGGCTCCAAGTTTATAGCGCGCCGCCCGTTATGCGCAGCCGCCCACTCCGTTATTTTCGCCCCTGTTCATCCCGGATCATCCGCTCAAGCACGTCTCGCCGCTGAGCTGGGAACACATCAATCTGACCGGCATCTATACCTGGGATACAGAACATCAGATGCGTGAAAGCTTCCGGTCGCTCAGACTTCCGGCTCGGTTACGCCACGCCGCATGACGTTCATGCTCCGTTCAACCTCGTGTCGCTGGGAACTGTTCTTGCTCCGACCCCAGGCTGGGAGGCATGGAAGGATTGGGACGGCCACACGTTCCAGACCAACCGCGCCGCACTCAGCAATGAACGGACAATGCCGCTCTTTCGAGCGGGTCGATGCTGATAGGAAAGGTGGCGCGTGGGCGCCACCATTCTTGCTTTTCTTACGTGAATTACCTATTATAGGTACTTTAAAAGGAAGTACGGCGATGAAGCAATTCACATTCTCCGACATGAATCGCGTGTCAGGCGAAATCCTCGAAACGGCATTGATCGAGCCGGTGGCCCTGACCAAGCGCGGCAAGGAAAAGCTCGTCATCCTGTCCGCTGCTCAGTACCACCAGCTCGTCGGCCAGCCGCATTCGGTCGCCTATACGATCGAGGACGCACCGGATGATGTCCACAATGAACTCATGACAGGACTGGATGCCATAATTTCCGGCGACACGCCCGATGCTTAAAGCTGGCGATCTGCTCCGATATTATTACCTATGGGCGCGGGAAGCAGACGCCGGCGAGGAATCCGGACGCAAGGCGAGGCCGGTTTGCATCGTTGTCCGGACGCTAGCAACGCCCGCAGCCTTGTTTCTCTTTCCGCTGACTTCGCAAAAACCCGACCGGTCGCGCCCGCATCTCGCCATCAGCGAAATCGAATGCCGCCGCGGCGGCCTCGACTATCCGTCATGGCTGATCCTGGACGAATTTAACCGGGTGCCGGTCGATGAAGCCTATGATCTGGTGACGACGACGCCGATCGGCGCGTTCAGCCCCGCATTTGTCCGCAAAATTGCTGGCGTGATCAAAGAGACGGCGGCGCAGCGTCGATTGCGCGGCATCGTTCGCAAATAGCCGGACTGATTTCTTGGCGGGCCTCCGGTCCTTACCCGCATCGAACGGGCCAGCACCGGAGCGCGGGGCGCCCCTACGCCCTCTCCTCGCGCCCCACCCTCCCCTTCTGACGGTGTTTTCTCAAGAGGTGGACATTGTTGTCGTTGGCCGCCTGCAATTCCTCGAAATGCTCCCGAGCAGCCCGCCGACCCAACAAACGGGCGATCGACAGGACGGCTCGTTCAACCATATCTCGTGCCGACATGTCAGCCCTGTAATCGTGACTTGCGCTGTCGTTCCCAGGTTTGGCCTCGTCCACCATGGCATGCCCGCTCTTCTGTATAGATCGAGGGCATTGAGCGGCGTGATGATCGGCAAGACAAGTTCAGTTGCCGCGCGGCCGTAGTGTGGCGTGCAAATACTTGCGCGCTGCGATTTGGGATCCCGAAGCCGGGCCAAATTACCAAAAGCTCGGTCCTCTTGCAATATCGCACGCGATATCCAATATGCCTGCATGAGACTGCTTCTCGATACGGCGACCATGGTGGCGGCGATCCGAAGTGACGCTGGTGCCTCGCGCCAACTGTTGGTGGCGGCTTTGGAGCGCCGGCTGACGCTCATCGCTTCGGTGACGTTGATGATCGAGTACGAGGCGGTCATGACGAGGCCCGAGCACCTTGAGGCTTCCGGCCGGTCGGCTGAGGATGTGAACGCGTTGCTAGATGCCGTGGCGGCCGTCGCGGAGCCGGTTCGCCTTCTCTTCCTCTGGCGACCCGCCGTTCGCGACCCGGACGACGACATGGTGCTGGAAGCTGCGGTAAACGGACGGGCGGATGCTATAGTGAAGTTCAACCTACGCGATTTCGGCAAAGTGGCCGAGCGCTTCGGTATCTTGGTCCTGTCGCCGGGCGAGGCGCTGAGACGATTGGAGAGAAAGACATGAGGAGAAGCAATTTCGCACTGCGGCTTCAGCTCTCGCTTTTGGATGAGGCGCGCAAGGTGGCGGAGAGCGAAGGCGTGCCGCTCAACCAGTTCATTAACGTGGCAGTCGCTGAAAAGCTTTCGGCGCTGCGCACGGAAAGCTACTTTCAGGAACGCGCCGCCCGTGCCGACCTTCCCAAGGCGCTGCATATCCTGAAACGGGCCGGCAAAGGGAAGGCGCCGATCAAGGGCGACGAATTGCCGGAGTAATGTACCCCGAGGGGTAGAGCGGTACGGCTCGTACCGGAGTTTCGCCTGCGTCCAAAGCGGCCGCCGGGCCGAAGACTGCCAGTCAAGGCTGGCGCAGCACGCGCCACAGCGATGCGGCTCTGGCCTTGACGGGCTGACTTCGGTCCGGCGTTCTCTCGACAAGCAGGCAGTTCCCTCGTCGAACATGATTTCCCTATCGGGAAAAGCCTGGACGAACTCTCTCCGACTCTGCTCCCACTTCGGCAAAGATAGGCGAATACCCGAAACCAGAACCGGTACTCCCGTATCCGCCCGTAGCAATACGCCGACACCGCGCACCAGGCGATTGCGGTTGCGGCTGTCTTTCCCCACAGGGCAGTCGCTGCCTCTGCAGCTTCAGGCACGGTCCGTTTCTGCACGGCGGCATCGCGGTTGAAGGCATCCAACAGATTGGGATCGCTCACCGCCCGATGGTGAGATGCCGCAAGAGGGCTCTGCGCTGGCAATTCCATGGCGGTTGAAGGGTGACGTGAGGCAGACGCTTCACTGCAAGCTGAGGGGTTCTCGGCTGAAGCCGGAAGTTGGGTTGGACGGGATCTTAATATCGCGCCTCCATTTTTCAGCCGCGGAAACAGCAGCCAGCCCGCCGCCTCAGGATCTTAGGACGCTGCTCGCCGTGAAAAGAACTGTTCCGGCATGTTCTGCCGGGCGATGCGCACCAGATCGCTAAGCGCCGAGCGGATTTGCGGCCAGGGGAACTCGGAGCATTCCCCCCAGGCCTTACCCTCGTGCAACACGGCCTCAAGCTTGCCCGCCACGCCGGCGACAGTCGTGGCAGGCGTCGTTGAGAACGCTTCCAGCAGATCCTTCGCCCGGTCGCCAGCCTCGCACTCGGCCTTGAGCGCGGCGGTGTCCGCTCCAAGCGGCCGACATCCTTTGCCCGCAGCTCAAGCGCCGGCAAATCTCCGCCGCCAGCCTCGCGCCGAAAGACTGTGTGAGATATCCGGGCTAGATATGCGCCACATTGATGCGCGCCTGCCTTGGGTGACTCCGAAGGCTGTGACAATCCACTTTGGTCTGCTACGTCGGTCCAGCATAGCTGCAGAAACGACTTCATGTCCAAGTTCACGCAGCTTGCGCGCGAAAGGCGTGATCTCACAGCCTCCATGCCAGCCGCCCGCCACGATAACAACGTTCGCCATCCGTCAACTCCTCGTCAATGCCCTGCCGTGGGGCACGTCAAGCCCTGCCGCCGTGCAATTGCGAAGGCTTTTGCTGTGGATAGGTTCTGACGTTCGACCATTGCCAATACCTGTTCAGGTTCGCAGGCCGTGAAGGTTGAATCCACAAACAGTATTGCGTTACAGCCCGGAGATATCCGGCTTGCCCTGGACGACGAATGTTTCGAGCATCGCCCAGCAATTGTCGCGCAGGTAGGTTTCGGTCCCGGCGAGCCTGTCGCGCCATTTCGTTAGCAGCCCATCATGCATCTGGGAGACCAGGGCCTGCTCATAGCCCTGATGAAGGTCCCAGGCTGTTTTGCCACTGCGCCCTGGCGGATGCTGCTTCAGGAAGGCGGGAAAGGACAGGCTCGCGTAGGCCTGTTCCGCCGCCTCGACGAGGTCCTTCACCAGTTCGACCTGGGTCTCGACATCCGCGCGGTTTCCAGGACGACTGACGTGGCCGGCGACCAGCGTCTCGAAGTCGTAGGCAAGAACAGTGCGGTGTGCTTCGACGAAGCCGGGAATATCGACGGCGACGCCGAGATTCTTGTAAGGCATCCAGCCGGGATAAACGACGTCGATGAACATCAGGGTCTTCTGGCGTGGCGCGAAGATGAAGATGTTGTCGATCGAATGGTTGATGCCCTTGTAGGCCAGTTCGAGGCGTTGGTTTCCCTGCTCAAGGGTATAGGTCGTTTCGAAGGTTACAGTTGGAGCCGGGCGCCGCTGGTCCTTCCGCGATGAGAGCAGTTCGGCTGTCCGGGCGTGGGCGACGATCGTAACGTCCTTTGCAAACAGATGCGCGCCGGCGATATGGTCGACATGTTCGTGGCTGTAGACCAGATGCGTCACCGGCTTGTCCGTGACGTCCGCGATAGCCCTAAAGTAGTTTTCCCCAAGGCTGGGTGGCGCATCGCAAGCGATCACCCCGGTCGAAGAGACAAGAAACATGGTGCTGTAGGCACCATCTGTAACCCAATAAAGCCCATCGCCAATCTGCTGGACAAGGTAGCCTTTGCCAGGGTCGACCACAGGTCCCGCACCAGGCGTCGTAGTCGTGCTGCTGGCCGCAAGGGCGGGATGAATGCCGCACCCGCACAACCCGGCCCGGGCGGCTGTCGCACCGGCCACATATTGCAGAAAGTGGCGGCGACCTCGGTCGGCGGCGCCTTTGTTCAGTGTGTTGCGATCCGGCAGATCCTCAGGCTTGGCTATTTCGGACACTCGGCTCCGCTCCTCATCCAGATTTCGGCATCCGTCACGAATTCATCATAGGGGATCGGCGGGGTCGTTCGTGCTTGCCCGGTCCGATCGGTACCTGGTGACCAGGCCCATCTCACAAGCGCCGATCTGAGATGGTTGATGACCTGATCGCCAGTGCGGTTTCCGTTGTGCCGCGGGTCTTTCAAATGTTCGCAGAGCTCATTTGTCGAAAGGCCGTCCAAGCCCATGCTGAGTGGCGCGAGGCGCCAGTTCTCGTCGGCGCCGGGGACGCCGCTGGCCGCATTGTTCGATTTTCCATGACAGGATGAACATGGCAGGCCCGCCGCACCATGATCCGCGGGTCCACGCGCCACACGAAACAGATGTCGATGCCGGTCGTCGCCCTGGCGCGGATAGTCAGTCAATGTGTGGCAATTCTGGCAACGCGGGCTTGTCATGACGCGGGCGACCGTCGCGAAGGCGTCGGCTGAGGCCGTACTGCCGCCGTTCGTTTGCGACCACAGCGGCTGCACGAACGCCGAGACGGCGGCAATCGTCACGCCGACGAGCGCTCCCAGCGCAAGCCGACGGCCAGTCATCACGCATCACCCGCAGCACGATGCACCGCGGCGCGGATGCGGGCATAGGTGCCGCAGCGGCACAGATTGGTGATTGCCGCATCGATGTCTTCATCCGTCGGATGCGGCTTGTCGTTGATCAGCGCGGCGGCGGCCATGATCATGCCGGACTGGCAATAACCGCATTGTGGAACCTGCTCTGCGATCCAGGCCTGCTGCAAGGGATGCGAGCGGTTATCCGAAAGTCCCTCGATCGTCGTGACATGTTTGTCCTCAGCTTCACCGAGCGAAAAGGAACAGGAGCGCACGGGCTGGCCATCGACATGCACTGTACAGGCGCCGCAGGCAGCGATGCCGCAACCGAATTTAGTGCCCGTCAGGCCGAGGTGATCGCGCAATGCCCAAAGCAGCGGCATGTCCGGCTCGGCGTCGACCGTGACCGCGCGACCATTGACGGAAAATCGTGTCATTGCGTTGCTCCCGTCAGATCCGCTGGTAGCCGCTGCGCGAAATCGGCAGGGCTCGGATGCGCTCGCCTGTCGCGGCGAACACGGCGTTGCAGAAAGCGGCGTGCGTCGGCACGGGACCAATCTCCCCGACGCCTGTCGGCTTGGCGCCGCTCTCGACGAACCGAGTCGTGATGACAGGCGTCTCGGACACGTGCAGCGGGTCAAACTGATCGAAATTCGTCTGCTCGATCTCGCCGTCCGCGAAGGTTACCTCGGTGCGCAGGCCGGAAAGTCCCCAGACCACGCCGCCCTCGATGTTGGATTTGGCAATGCCTGGGTCGAGGGTCTGGCCGATATCGACGGCGCTCCAGACATGGTGACACTTGATGGTCTTGTCCTTGACGGAGAGTTCGACGACTTGCGCGATATAGCCGCCGAATGCTTTGGCGAGCGCCAGACCGCGGAATCGCCCCGCCGGTAATGCAGCCGGCCAGCCGCACAGCGCGCCGACAGCGTTCAGCACCGCGACCGCGCGGGGATCGGAAGCGGCAAGTCTCAGCCGATACGAAAGCGGGTCGGCATTTGCGCGGTGCGCCAACTCGTCGATGACGCTTTCCAGGACGAAATTGTTCGGTCCGTGGCCAGTTGTGCGCCAGACGGAAACCGAGAGCGGCGTGTCGACGCGATGTTGTTCGACCGCATAGTTCGCAATGGCGTAAGGCGTCTCGGTCAGGCCCTCGACGGCCATGCCATCGTATGCCGCCGGCGGCATGATCGGCCGCGCCCAGTCGCCCTGTGCCTTGATGACACCGCGCGGGAAAATGTAGAGCATGTGGGACGGCGAGACGACACGATGCGTCATCGCCGCCGGCAACCCGTCATTGCCGAGAGACGCCTTCACCGCATGGACCATTGGCGGGCGGTAGGCGTCGTAGCGGAAATCCTCTTCCCGACTCCAGATGACCTTGACCGGGCGGCCGGCGGCCTTTGCAACCAGGATCGCGATCTTCGCGAAATCCGCGAGCAGCCGCCGCCCAAAGCCGCCGCCCAGCAACGTTCTGTGGATGATGATCTGGTCGTCGGCGAGACCCAGCATCTGCTTGGCGACAGCGTGGGTGATCTCGACGCCCTGTGTCGGGATCCACAACTCGCACCGATCGTCCGTCACATGGGCCGTGCAGTTCATCGGCTCCATCGTCGCGTGCGCCTGCACCGGGATTTCGAAGATAGCCTCCAGCGGGCTGTCGGCAGCCGCCAGAACGGCAGAAGCGTCGCCCGCTTTGACTTTCGTGTCGAACGACGTGGATTTCAGCAGCGCGCTATATTCGGCCCTTTGGCCACTGGTTGAATATCCGGCGATTGGACCCGGCTTGAATGTAAGCTCTGCGCCATCGAGAGCCCGCTTCGCCGTCCAGTAGTCATTGGCAACGACAGCGAGGCCGGACGGAATTTCGACGACGGCAAGCACACCGCGCTCAGCCTTGATCGCCGTTGGGTCGAAGGCCGCCAGCGATCCCCCTTGCGAAGGAGCGCGGCGGATGGCGGCCACCGCCATGCCGGGCACTTTCACGTCGATGCCGAAAATCGCCGAGCCATCGACCTTCGAGGGTATGTCGACGCGTGGCTGCGGCTTGCCGATCAGTTCCAAGCTGCTTGTCGGCCTGAGATGAGGATCCTTTGGGATATCGAGCCTTGCCGCGTCAGCGGCAACCGAACCAAAACTCACCACCCGGTCAGTCGGATCATGATGGATGCGGCCCTGGTCGACGCGAAGGCTCGCAGCGGCAACCCCCAGACGCGTCGCGGCCGCGGCGACGAGCATCTCGCGTGCGGCGGCGCCAACGGTGCGCATGATCGGGAAGAAGGTCGAGATCGATTCGCTGTTGCCGGTGAACATCCATTGATATTGCGGGTGCCGGTATGCGGGATCGAAATCGGCCCATTCAAGCGCGACGCGCGACCAGTCGGCGCCGAGTTCGTCGGCGAGCACCAAAGGAAGGGTGGTTTGGATGCCCTTTCCCATTTCCGACTGGGAGAGCATGATCGTCACCATGTCGTCTGGATCGATGCGCAGCCAGGCATTGATGAATTTGTCGGGGAGTGAAGATGCGGCCCGCGCTTTGACGGTGACCTGCGCCGACAGGAGCAGAGCGCCGGTCGCGACCAGCAATTGCCTTCGATCCAGCGATCCGACCTTGGTCGGTGCGCCCAGTGGACTATCCATCAAGTTCAGCGATCCCTTCTTGCGACCGGCCACTGCCACGACCGAACCTCTCGCCTTCGATCATAGGATGGGTCATTATTCGTTCAACTGAAATCGCTAGATATGTGATATGAACAATTCGGATATCATGGCCGAACAGGATGGCTGGTGCAGCAAGTAGGAGATGCAGTTGACTAGCAAAGCCAACACTGATCAGCAGAAACTGCGCCGGCTCGACTTCACCATGCTGACGATCTTTCGGGATCTCGTTCGATTGCAAAAGACAACGCTTGTTGCGGCTACGCTGGGTGTCAGCCAGTCTGCCGTCAGCCATGCGCTGGCTCGGCTACGGGAACTCTTCGACGATCCCCTGTTCGTCAGGCGCCCGAACGGTCTGGAACCGACACAGCGTGCCTCACAGCTTCTCCCACAAGTCGAAGTCATTCTTCGACTTGCCCAGGATGCACTCAAGGTTCCCACGCACTTCGACGCCGAAACATCCACGCGCTCGTTCCGGCTCGCCGGCAACGACCTTGTCGGCGCCGTGATTGCCCCGCCGCTGATAAGGACGTTGCGTGCCGAGGCACCTGGATGCCGGGTGGCGTTTCAATTCGCTGTCGGAACCGAAAGCCTGAACGGCCTGCGCACCAACGAAATGGAGATGGCGATCGGGCGCGTCTGGGATCTGCCCGACGAGTTCCGGGCCGTGCCAGTCTTCGAAGAAGACTTTGTCGTTGTTGTCAGGAAAGACCATCCGGTCGCTCACGACGCGGCGATGTCGCTCGAAGAATACCTATCGCTCGATCACATCCTCGTCTCATTCAGGGGTGGATTTCATGGGATGGTCGATCAGGCTCTGAAGAAGCGCCGGCTTCGGCGCCGGGTTGTCGCCAGCGTCCCGATGTTCATGACGGCCATGAGCGTTGTGGCGAGCGGCGATCTCTCTTCAACGGTCCCGGCCCGGCTCGCCGCCAAATACGCCGATCAGTTCGGGCTTGCGGTCCTGAAAACGCCACTCGCCATTGATCCGTTTACGTTCAGCCTCGTGCGGCATGCACGATCGACGTCGGACGTTGGCCTGGATTGGTTGTCGGCAAGGATAATCGAGAGCGCCTGCCCGCCCTGACCCAAAAAGGAATAAGAAGAAACCATGGCCTTGTTCGGGATTTGACGCACACCGGACTCTTGGTCACGCTGGACCGATGACAAGGGGCGTGCTGCTGGACCTCGCAGGCGTCAACCATGGTGGTAAGAGGAGGTCGACGCCGTCGCGCAGTTGCGGCAGTCCGGTTTGGCCGACGCATAGTAAGCAATGCCACGCGCTCTGTTGGTTTGTCTACGCTATTATAGCCGTGCAGTACGAAAACTACAACAACTTGAACATGTTAGTGGCAGCGCAATCGTACAAAGACCGGCATTGGGAAACAACAGTAAAGGTCGCCTGACAAACTCCTAATTTGTAGGTCACAGGTTCGATTCCTGTGGGATCACCACTCAGTCACAGCAAATATGGCCCAAGCTAAATTAGAGCAAGGCTAGGCGATTCCGTTACCGGCCATCCTGGTCGGTGACCCACGAGCTTTCAAAGCAGCCATCAGCATAGGCCCGACCGAAAACTCCCGGGCCCTCGCCTTCTCAGTCAGCACGCGCAGATACATCGCCGATCACATGGACTTCATGGAGCCGCAGAAAAATGGTTCACTTTTTGTTCTTTTCCGAAAACGCGTGGCGAGATTTCATCCAGAGGGGACGATCCAGCGCTCACAGGGCCGAGTTGGTCAGGTGTAGCGCTTGCTAGAGCCTACAAGCTCATCCTTAATCACTGGCGTTGCGGTGTGACCGTCGGCACGGGTGAGGGCATGCCCGAGCGGCTTGTCAACAAGAACGGGAGACGGCAGTGTTCTGACGTTATCAATGAGCCGCGTCTCGCCGAGCCAGGCCGCTGCAAACAGGCGTGCCGGCCGATCCAGGCTTGCTATCGGTTGCAGATCTGCCTCGCCACGGAGTTCCAGGTACTCGACCTCGCGATAGCCCGCGGACAGGATCGCTGCGCGCGCTTCGGCAAGCGTTGGCAGGACGGGAGAGCCGTTCGAGAGCCCCGACGCTGTATCGAGTAGGACCGATGCTAGCCTTGGGGCAACGGCGCGCTCTGCCGGCGAGAGCCGGATATTGCGCGATGACAAAGCGAGACCATCGGCTTCCCGGACTGTCGGACAGGGGACGACGGTGATCGGAATATCAAGGTCCCGGACCATGCGCCTGATAAGTAGAAGCTGCTGGAAGTCCTTCTCTCCGAAAAAGGCGAAATCAGCGCCGGTCTGGAGGAAGAGCTTTGCAACGACGGTCGCCACCCCATCGAAATGGCCAGGCCGGAACGCACCGCACAGGCTTTCACTGACGCCGGACACGGACACGGTCGTGGCGAAGTCGTCAGGATACATCGCAGTCGCATCGGGAACATAAAGCAGGTGGGCGCCCAGCGGCGTCAGCTTTGCAGCGTCTTCGTTTTCCGTGCGGGGATAGGCGGCAAGATCCGCGGCACTGTTGAACTGCTTGGGATTGACGAACAGCGTCACGATCACACGATCGGCCTTTTGAAGCGCAGAACGCACGAGACTCAAATGCCCTTCATGCAAGGCTCCCATCGTAGGCACCACGGCGATATTGGCACCAGAACGGCGCCATCCCGCCACAACGGTACGAAGCTCGGCAATGGTGCGGACGATCGGCACGCTCACGCGGCGTCTCCGGCCTGCGGCGCGTCGGCGAAGAGATGTTCGGCCGCCGGAAAGCGCCCTTCCCGCACATCAGCCGCGTAAGCCGCAATGGCAGCTTCGGCCTCTGAGCCCAGTTCGGCATAGCGCTTGACGAATTTCGGACGAAAACCGGTGAACATGCCGAGAATATCGTCGACGACCAGAACCTGGCCGTCGCAGGCGGCGGAGGCGCCGATCCCGATGGTTGGAATCGTAACCTCCTCGGTTATTCTTCGTGCGAGCGGCTCGGCCACCTTTTCCAGCACGACGGAGAATGAGCCGGATTCGGCAACAGCAACAGCGTCCCGCAAAATCCTGTCGCCGTCTCTGCCCCTGCCCTGGACCTTGTAGCCGCCAAGCACATTGATCGCTTGCGGTGTCAGCCCGACATGGCTCATGACGGGGATGCCGCGGGCAATGAGAAAGCGGATCGTGTCAGCCATGCTCTCGCCGCCCTCCAGCTTGACCGCGGCGCATCCGGTCTCCGCCATCAGCCGGGCGGCGTTGCGAAAGGCCTGTTCGCAGCCCTCCTCATAGGAGCCGAACGGCATGTCGACGACCATCAGCGCTCGTTTAAGACCGCGGCGTACGGCCTTGCCGTGCATGATCATCATCTCCAGCGTAACCCCGAGGGTTGACGTCAGGCCGTGAAGCACCATGCCGACGCTGTCGCCGACCAGGACCACGTCGCAGTGCCTATCGGCGAGGCGCGCAACGGGCGTTGTATACGCTGTTAAGCAGACAATCGGCTTCTTGTGCTTTCGGGCCGCAATGTCCGGCGGCGTCAGCGCCTTTGTTTCGACCGCCACACTCATCGGCACATTCCCTTGGGTCAAGTTCCAGCGGTGACGGTTTTGCATAGTTCTGTGCAGGTGCGAAGGCCAAAACCGCACTGCATCAGAAAAGTTTGTGCGTCGCGAAGCAGGCTCTCCGCAAAGCAAAGACAGAGGGCCAGCGTTCCTCTGCTTCGGTGATCCTGCGCGACAACCGTGTTGCTGAGCGGCTGAGCAATCGGGCTCCGGCCGTTTTCAACTCGAACAGTTTAACTGCCGCACGGCGGTTCACGCCAGAAGCGACCTTGGTTGCAAGCCTACCCGAAATGCGTTGTGACGGAAGCATGCGCCCGCACTCCAGACACTACGATTTGAATCAATATCGCTGGTTCGAATCGGTTCCAAAACAAGGTGCACGCTGGCGGCGTTGGCATTTTCCGCATATTCCAATCCCTTGCCTACCGTCAAAGCCGCTCCAGATTCATGGGCATGGCTTGGGAAATTGCGGACATCAATATCGGCGATGAGGTGGCGATCACCGTGACGGTGCTGAAGCTCCTGGACGACGGAAGAGCTAGCGTCAGCATCCCCTCCTATGGTTTTCCGCATTCGATCCCTGCTCCTAAAAAGTCCAAACCAGGTGACGAGCTCCAGCTCACTGGCGAGGTCACGCGGGTCGACGAGGAAAATCGAAGGGTGACCGTGAAAGCTGGCGGGCTAATCACCGTGGATGCCGATACGATCACCGACTGGACGCCTGTCCGCCGCAAAAAGATGTCGCTCACAGATGAGGCGGATTAGCGAACGCAGATCAAACCATCGATGCCGAAGACAAGTCCGCAAGGCCTGGCCGTCCTTGCTCTGGTGCGCGTGGCATCGAGGAGACCTGTCGGCCGGCGTGCTGCCGATCGAGGAGGCTGTCTTCCTGCTCCCATTCATGAGGGTGAGGCGCTTGCCACAGTTGAACGGCTAACTGCTTGCGGGAAGGCAATCGGCCCCAGGTGGCGCACTGTACGAAAATTACCAACTTCGTTAGCCGGGAACAAGCACTCTACATCAAACGTTTTTTTGCGCGAGACTGAACTCTCCTCCGTTCTCCAGTCTGGCTGTAAAGGCCCGCTGCTCTGCACGGGCAGCGGGCCTGAGGGTTCGCACATGCCGCAGCGCCAGCGTACCAATCGCACCTGCCTTAGTCCTCATGATTTGGCTATTTGCCAGCGCGTTTTCGATCGGATTTGCGCAGACGAAGACCTCGACCCTTTAAGCCAACAGGGCAAAATCCTGGCGGAAACGGTAGTGGCGACTTTTCGAAATGCTCACACTGATGGGCGCGAAGTGCTAAAGGCAGTCAGGTCTCATCGAGGAAATTGAGCAGCAAAATTTCACCCGACCGACAAGGTCGGGCTTGAGCCATTCGGCCTTGTCCCCGGAGCAGGCCCGGGAGCTAACGAGGTCCTAACTGCCAACAAGATAGGCGTCACCGATTGCGGCGTCGCTGTGTTGACGGTCGTTTTGCGCCCTCATCATTCCGCTCTTGCATAGCAGTCCCAGTCTTCAGCCGCTGTTCCCGTAGTCTGGCCGTTTTTGCCTCCCGTGCCGTACGCTCAGTGCGGGTCCTTGCTTTCCTGATGAGCAGCCATGCTTCACCTACGTTTTTTGCTGGTGCCCAACCTTCGTCAAAACCCGCTGTTCCACTCGGGATCCTACCTCAGAGCTAACTACACCTTTCATTTCTCCATCTATCGAGCCGCCGGCTCGGAAAACATGCTCAACATCATCGAGAACCTGTGGCTGCAGATCAGTCCCTATTTCAACATGCTGCACGATTCTGGAAACTATTCGACCGCCAACCAGCACCATCAGCAGATGTTTGCAGCGCTGCGAGACCGCAATGCGGAAGCGGTCCGGGCCGCGGTTCGCGCTGACATCGACGCGGCTTTCACAGTGCTGATCAAACTGCTGAAGTAACATTCAGGTCACCGTAAGCGACATGCCGCCTCCATTGCTGATCAGACTTCGAGTTCTTTTTCCGCCCACTCTGCGAACTTTTCCAACTTGTCGAGCAAGCTCTCGGCTTCGGGTAATGATTTTGCCCTGATTCCGTATTGAGCTTCGTCCTTCTCATCGAGGATGCTCCGCAACCTGCTGGCCTGCGCTGCAGGAAGGCGATTTCCAAGCGCATCGCGCATGGTTTTCACCACGGCCGCATGATCCGCGCGGTTGATCTTTCCTGCAAATCGGGCAGTGAGCGCATCGGCGTATGCTATTGCCGCATTCACGATCTGCGACATAGCCGGATTTCCAATGTCACCCGTTTCAGACATTGCCACCTCCAAACGGGCAGCCTTCAAATATGAGCGGGCGATGCGCAATCGCCCCTCGCCAAAGCCTGTCTCGACTGCTTTCGTCGCACCTCTTCTGGTCACGCCAACGCCTTCTGGCGAGTTTTTGTTGCGAGTTCGTCCGGGCGTGGGCCCAAGACGAGCAGGGCATTAGCTTCGACCCCGCCCCACCAAGGGTCTCCCGTGCTCGACAGCCTCGCCACATCCTGCGGAGTGAGTCCCACCACCGAGGGATTGAAGCCAAGCTCTTCACCGTGGGTCACCAGTGCCTCACGTATCTCTTGGAGCGCGCTTTCTAGCTTTTCGGATGGCGTAACCACTGCGATGTCGAGATCGCTGTCTGGACGGTCCTCGCCCCTCGCCACGCTGCCGTAAATCCAGGCCGCGAGTACGTTCGGCCGAACCGCGGAGACCGCCTCAGTGACTACAGCGCGAATGTTGGAATACCTTAGCGCCTCCTGCTCAAAGAGGGCTTCCAGTGATGTCGCCAGTGGATGGCGATCATTCAACCGATAAAGACGAGCCCTGCCCGTTCCCTCTGAAGATACGATGCCAATCCCCTCCAAGGTTGCGAGAGCAGACCACACGCTTGCCCTCGCAAGCCCGCTACGAGCCGCAAGCAATGGTGAAGAAAGCAAGCCGCCGTGCCGGGATAATTCCCGGAGCAATCTCACGCTTGCGTCGGTGCCGAGCATAATGGTGAGTGGATAGCGCAAAGCGCTTTGAGCGGTCGAGCGTGCCATGGCGCAAGTTCCTTCTGCTCTAGAGCCATAGCACATCGATTGCCGGATATCAAATCTGATGTTTGGTTTTCTAAACAGCTGTCCTGTTATCTGAGTCTTGGCTGCTGCTGCGCCGCTGCCATCAATGTATCCGAGAGATGTTGATCGCCAACGACGACACGCCGCCAATCTTGGGATGAGCCATGAACGTCGGAACGGCCCTCATGCCGCGCCGGCATGGCGGCGCAGAGCCATCTGGGCGAGGCCGCCGCCTGGCTGGTCAGCGACCGCAACAGTCCGCAGAAGCATGTCTGGCGCGCCGAGATCGTGCTGTTGAGCGCCGATGGTATCGGTAGGGTCGAAATCATGGGGCGACCGGCAACCTGTGTCTGACGCTGGCAGGAGCGCTTCGCTGAGGAAGGCTTTGAAGGGCTGCTGCGCGACAAGACGCGGCTCTCGCGCATTCCGCCGCCGAATCCGCTCATGGCGACGTTCCACAACCGTGTGCCGGTCATACTGGCGCCCGAAGACTACATGATCCGGCTGACGGACCCCGAAACGGAACATCTCATGAAGGCGTTCCCAGAAGAGCTGATGAGCAGGTGGAAGATTGGCCGCTACGTCGGCAACAAAATCAGACTCTTTCCCGTATTGCACCGCATGATCTCGTAGGGGTTTGCCGCGAGCGCCGTCGCGCTCCATCAATGCGACCGCCAAGACTACCGATGAGAACACCGGCAGGATATTGCCGAAGGGAATCGGCAAGGCGATAACGACGGCGAGCAGGAAGATCCAAACGCCGAGCAGCGTCTGCACCTTCGGGCCCGTCAGGATCTCCAGCCGACCGGCGCGCACCATTTTCTCCACCCGGCCGATCATCGGCACCGAATGACGGACCCGAACGCTGCAGGCGAAAACTGGCGCTCGCTGATGATGGCGGGCAACCAGACCCCTCCGGCTGCCCGCGACGATCTGGAGCGAGACCAGCGCGAGCCCGCTGCCGAAAACCATGCCGAACGGCCCCGGGATCGGCGTCAGCGCCGGAATGGCCAGAATCAGGATTGTGAAGCCGATGCCAGTTTGGCCCATCGCCTCCAGAGCCACCCCAATCGAGAGGCCGCCTTTCGCGTGGGCGAGTTCCAGCATTTCGTTCAACCGCGCGGAGGCCGCACCCTGCGCCGGTCTTCTGTTCGCATCCTGATCGGACGTCTCGCGCACGCAGCCGGTCCTTACGCATCCTCGCCGGCTCTGTTCAGAGCCCGGACAAGGGCTGCGCATTGCGGGTCCTGGCTATCTAGAAGCTCCACCGGCGCGGTACGGCCAATCGCTATGTTGATGGCGGTGACCGCCGCCCAGCCGTAGTCGCCAGCGGCGCGCTCAATCAGTTGCGGGCCCTGAGACGTCAGGCAGTTCTGGGACTGGTGAAGGATTTCCACCGGAAGCCTCGCGCGCTCAGCTTGTTCCTGTATCTGGGTTTGCAGGGGGCCGATGACGAGCATGGCAAAAATCCAGCTGATGAAGTCAGAAATCATATCTGTTTCCTTCTGTTCCTTAGGTGGCGGTGTTCGTCTTTGCCGCGCCAGGTCACGCAGACTGGCGCTGCTGATCCCGCGTCTTGAGAAGACTCCAGACCACGCCGGCGCCGATGATGGCAAAGGTAATGCCGAGCGAGAAGGCGGCCGGGAATTTTTCAAGGCCCAGGAGATCGGCGACGAAGATCTTCGAGCCGATGAAGATCAGAACGATAGCGAGCGCAGGCTTCAGATAGCGGAAGCGGTGGATCATCGCCGCAAGCGCGAAATAGAGGGCGCGAAGGCCAAGGATCGCAAAAATGTTCGAGGTGTAGACGATGAACGGATCGGTTGTGATCGCGAAAATCGCAGGGACGGAATCCACGGCGAAGATGACGTCGGCCACCTCGATCATCACCAGCGCCATGAAGAGCGGCGTGATGAACCAGCTCTTCTGGCCCGTCCCGGGATTTCTCTTTTTGACGAAAAACCGCTTGCCTTGGTGCCCGTCGGTGACGTTAAAGCGATCGCGCATAAAGCGGACGAGGACGTTGTTCGATACGTCGGGTTCTGCCTCCTTGACGATCAGCATCTTGATACCGGTCACAATCAGGAATGCGGCGAAGATATAAAGAACCCAAGCGAACTCAGCGACCAGCGTCGCGCCGACACCGATCATGATGGCACGCAGCACGAGGACGCCGAGGATGCCCCAAAAGAGCACCCGGTGTTGATAGATTCGCGGCACAGCAAAGAATGAAAAGATCAGGGCAATGAGGAAGACGTTATCGAGCGCCAGCGTCTTTTCGATGATGAAGCCTGTCAGATAGGCGAGGCCGGCGTCGGCGCCGAGATACCACCATACCCAGCCACCGAAGGTGAGCCCGAGCGTGACATAGAGAGCAGAAAGTATCACGCTTTCGCCGACGCCGATTTCCTTGTCCTGTTTGTGAAGAATTCCAAGGTCGAACGACAGAATAGCGATGACGAGGACAAAAAAACTCGACCACATCCACAGCGGCGTTTCCAGCCACTCGACGAACAGAAATGAGAAACTCAAGGGCAATCCCCTGTCGGCACGGGCTGTCAGAAAATCGGTCCGACATCGCAAGAGTGCCGAGGCTCTCACCAGAGGGGCCCGGACCAGCGGGTTGGTACCCACTTGGGGACTCATTTTCTGGTGATCAAGGGTCCGGTGGGACTTTTATCGAGGCCGGACGATTTGCCTGTCGGACTCCCGCTTGGGTCGGGGACGCGAAGCACACCCTCGCTATGGCGCGACATGAGATGGGAACACTGAACGAGCCGAGAAGCGTGCAGTGTCAGTTCTTCTCGTTGATCTGCATCTCGTTGCTCGCCATTGAATCAACCGATCGCTATCACGGCAAGCGATCCAAAACCTCCTGAGCCGATGAGTCGAGCGCAACGGTGGCTATCCTATGAAGGTAGCAATGCCCTGGAACTCGGGCCTCAGTGCACTTCGAAATTTCGTGTCTTTAGTTCGCAGTAGACCAAGAGAGCCAACATCATTTCGGCACTGCCCGCGGGCGATGTCGGCCGAAGCAGCGACGCGAATGTGTCGAACTCAGAGCGATTCATAGTCGCGAGATGGTCTTTGACCCCCTTATGGCTTCGTCAGGCCCCGCGAGCAAATCCG
Organism: Mesorhizobium sp. M0954; assembly: GCF_040319155.1. Classification (NCBI taxonomy): domain Bacteria; kingdom Pseudomonadati; phylum Pseudomonadota; class Alphaproteobacteria; order Hyphomicrobiales; family Phyllobacteriaceae; genus Mesorhizobium; species Mesorhizobium sp. M0954. Next base: position 40,322 of record NZ_JAMYNR010000002.1, read on the forward strand.
TTATTTCCCTCATCTCTGTGTCATGTGTTGCATTAATGCCGCTCTCTGGTTTGACGAACTGGGCTGAAGGTGTTTGCGGGAATATCGCGCTCCAAAAATTCGCCCAGAATGCCGGCAGCGCGGCGGCAGACCTGCCACCCGTTGGGCCAGACGCTCAGCATTTTCTCCCGCTTGAAAAGATCCGCAGAACCCTCAAGACCCTGGGCGTCAGTCAGTGTGCCCGGGTCGAACTGGCCGGCTATTGCGGACCTCTCCCGGTCCAAGGGTCGCCGGGTTCCATTTCAGGCCGCCGCCTTTTGGAGCGGCCGCACTGGCGGCTGCTCATGCTGCATCGCCACCCATAGATCGTAGTTCGCCTGGAGATTGACCCAGAAGCGCGCCGTACTGACACCGGCCTTCTCCAAGCGCAGTGCCAGATCCGGGCTGATGCCGGCCTTGCCGTTCAGCACCCGCGACAGGGCCACCCGCGACATGGCCAGCCGCTCGGCGGTCTCCGTTACGGACAGTTCCAACGGCTCGAACACCGTTTCCTTGAGGATTTCGCCCGGATGAGGATGGGTATGGATCATGGTTCGTGTCCTTAGTGGTAATCCTGATAATCGACCAGCTCGACGTCGGCCCCGTCAAAGCGAAAGGTGATGCGCCAATTGCCGTTCACCCACACCGACCAATGCCCTTTCAGGTCGCCTTTCAGGGGATGCAGCCGCAAGCCCGGTTGATTCAGGTCCTGCGGTTCCTTGGCCACATCTAGCATGGCCAAGATCATCCCGAGCTTTCGGGCATGGGCCGCTTGGATGCCTTTCGTCGCGCCGGTGCGGTAGAAGGCTTCGAGGCCCTTGTGCCGAAAGCTGGCGATCATAGGTTTGTGTATCGTGTATCGCTACAAGATGCAACCAAAAAATGGGGCGGCTCCTGACTTGCTGGGCGCAACGCCAAGCCGGGTTTGCTCAATCACTTCGCAGCGCCGGCTTCAGCGCCACCAGCAATTAATTGAAGACGTTCAATCCAACCATAGATGGGCAGGTTTTTCGTGCGCCGCCTGTCCAACCACCCTCGTTGCACGGCGGGTGATTGGACATTTTTGCGAAAGACAAGTTCAGTATACTAACGGCCGGCCCATGGTGCACGCTCGTTAGGAACCTTGCCGGACTGTGGTTGTCCTTCCTCCGTGGCTACCACGGGTAGAGGCAAGGAAGCCGTGTGATTGGCATCCAAGGTCATTTCGCTGTTCTCGATACCACTAGCGAATCCGCGGGTAGGGTCACGGTCCGGGTTTTGATTGGCGCCGAGAGACGCTCCTGTCGACAAGGTGAGGAGGGCGAAAGCCGCTACGAGTTTGTTCATTGTATTTTTCCTTTCTTAGAATGAGCAGACCGCCAATCAGCATCTCGCGCAGCATTGAATCTTGCGAGACCGCTGTCGGCTTTCTGTCTCGTCACCATGACGAGGCTCCTGCTCACGATTGAACCTTATGCTGAGCCTGTCGCAGGAGTTTGCCCGAGTAGCATCGAGATGTATGCGAATGTACGCGAGAGCCTCGCAGTCCTTGGATTCCGCTCGTTTCGACAATTTTGGATACAATTTTCCTCGGCCGCCTATCCGTGTGGGCCGTCACATACGGATGGGGCCGTCATCAGGTCCGCTAGGAGAGCGCCGCCCAAGGTGCGAAACTGTCGCAGTCCCACCAGGACGCTGCTTCCCAAGGTTGCGCGGAGTCCCCGGCCAGCGTCACGGCCGCACGGCCGGCGTGTCGACCGGCAGGCCGCGCGCCCGCTCGATAAGGTAGAGTTCCAAGTAGACGAATTCGGGCGCGCCGAAGGCGAAGGGCTCGGCCCTCACGCCGATCATGCAGTTGCGCAAGCGCCGCTGCAGCGAACCGACCGTCTGCCACTCCAGTCGGTAGAGCGGATAGCCGGTCGGGTGCGCCTGCGGGATGGCGCTGCCACCGAGCCGTTTGCCCCAATTGTCGTCGTGGCAGGAGGCGCAGGAAAGATCGAGTTGGCCGATGCGGCTCCGGAACAGACGCCGGCCGTTGTCGCGGAACGGCGCGAGCCGGGCGTCGGTTGCCGCTGTTATTGGCATGCCGCGCGACTGATGCGCCACATAGGTTGTCAGGGCAAGCAATGCGTCAGACTCCAGCGCCAGCGGCTTGGTCTGCTGCCGCTCCGCTCGGCAGGAGTTGATACGCCCGGCAAGGTCGATCGGCCGTCCCGTCGCCTCGTCAAAAGCCGGTAGCGCGTGGCAACGCCGCGCATTGTCCGGGACGCATTGCCATGGCAGCCGGAGCAAGCGACATCCGCCCTGCCCTCCGACTGGCGCCAGAGCTGCTCGCCCTGCAGCACCCATAGCATGCCGGGATTGTTCATGTCGTCGGCCTGCAGCGCCTGCGTCTCCGGTGTCATGAAATCGAAGCCGGAGCGCTTTTCGCCGTCTTCGATGCCGGCAGCGATGGCCATGCTGCAGACGCCCGCCGCGATGATCCCCACCAGGCCCCAAAGGGCGCGCATCAGCGCACCGTGATTCCGGCCGATGCCGTTTGAGTCTTCCCGGCGTCGTCGGTCCAGGCGAACTCGATCGTGCCGCTCGTCGCGGCGACGAGCGTGAAGGCAAGGAACGGATTGGCCGACACTGCCGGATGGAGATCTGCCCAAAACACCTCCTCGCCATTATAGGTGCAGGCGAACCTGCGGATGATGTCGCGGGGGATGTTGATGCCGTTCGGGCCGACACGGTAGCCGGTTTCCATCGGATGGGCGATCATCGCTCGGATCTCGACGACCTCGCCCTGCCTGGCCGCTTTCGGCACGTTGACGAGCGCGCGCCATTATGAGAGGTCCTCGATACAGGCGGCCAGCGTGACGATCGCGCTCGCCTTGCTCGACCAAAAAGCTGCCGTCACTCATCTCAGCGACCGCGACAACGACCTGGGAGGTCGCGAGCTGGCCCCACGTCGAGACGGCGGCGCGGCCCGAGCGCGGACCGAGATGGGAAACCGCGACATTCGCCGCCGGGTTCTTTTCATTGAAGACCGCAATGCGCCTGACATGATCGTCCGTGGTCATCAGCTCTCGGCGGTGACCGTGATCCCGACCGCATTGCCGTTTTCGACAAAAGGCGGCAGATCGAGCCGGACACGGCCGTCGAGGACGTCGACTCCGCCGGTGAAGGTACTGATTGCCTCATCGAGGCTCGGACGGGCAACGGCCCAGCGCGGCAGACTGATCACCAGAAGTCCGGTCATTCCGGCCCGAAGAAACTGCCGCCGCCCGACCGGGCCTGCATGAACTCGAAGCGGATCTTCGCGCATGATCACCCTTTCAGCGTCGTAAGATAGGCGACGATGTCCTCGATGTCGGCGCCGGTCAGTATCGGCTTGCTGCGCCAGACAGTGGCGACGCGCCGGCCTTCCGCTTTTCGCGACACGGCAGTAGAAGGCATGATCGTATCCGGCGCGAGGCGCTTCATGTCGACCACGCGCAGCCGGATCTGGCCTTCCGAAAGCCTTGTCCCGACGCCGGTCAGGTCGGGCGCCAGCGTGCCGTGCAGATGCGCATCGGGGAACGGACCGCTATGGCAGAGCGTGCAGAGACTGCGCTGCCGGTCCGAGATCAGCGCGGCGCCGCGAGCCGGATCGCCTCTGCTGTCGACCAGAGGCTCCATTATCGCATCGCCGGTGACGACGTAGGATCCCACCTCCTCGCTGCCACCGGGCGAAGCGGCAAGCAGCAATCCCGTGAGAGTGAGGCAAGTCGTCCTCGTCATCCGAACACTTCGCTGGTGATCGTCCGGAACCAGTCCTCCGCATAGGCCGCTTCCAGTGCGCGGACGGAGGACGGCGCTTCGAGCGGGCTGGTGCCGCCCGCACCCTCCACCTCGGCAAGCAGGCCGTCGCGCGGCTGACGTAGCCAATATCCGTACCGTCATCCAGCCGAAGGAGCCGGCGCTCGGCATCGACGGCGACAGCGCGCTTGCGGATGAGCTCGATGTCGCCGAACCGGTCATAACCGAAGGTCTGCGCCTCGAGGCCGCGCAGACCCGCAAGCACGGCATTGCTGAACGGACAGGCCAGATAGGCGGTCTCTGGCTCGATCAGCGTCACGGCAAGGTCGCGATCCAGCTGTTTTAGTGCGCGTGCGCAGCTTGCGCCTGCGAAGCCGCCGCCGACCACGACGACCCGGGGCCGCGCCTGTGCCCGCACCTGCGGCGTGGCAAGAACGGCCGCGGCGACGCTGGCCGCCGCACCGCCGATCACGGCTCTACGGCTGGGCATGGCGTGCCGCCTCCGGTTTGGCGAGCCATTCGGCGATGGCGCGCGTCTCTTCGTCGGTATATCCGCTGGCGATGCGGCCCATGAGCGTTGCCTCACGCTCACCGGAACGGAAGGCTTGCATCTGGGCGACGATGTCGTCGGCAGCGTGGCCGTCGAGCGAAGGGATGGCCGAGCCGAATGCCGCCGGTCCGTGGCAGCCGGTGCACGCCGTCGCGCCGGGCACCGCCTCGGCCCATGCCGACGCGCTGGCCACGAGCCCCGCAAGCAGAACGGGCGCGAACGATCGTCCACCGCGCCTGTTCTTCGAGCGCCTCATGTCATGCCAGGTCATGGTTCTTCAGCGGCAGCGTGCGAATGCGTTTTCCGGTAGCGGCGAAGATCGCATTGAGGACGGCCGGCGCAGCGACTGCGATAGTCGGCTCACCGACGCCGCCCCAGAAGTCTCCGGACGGCAGTATGATCGTCTCCACCTCCGGCATCTCGGCCATGCGCAAGACCTCGTAGCTGTCGAAGTTCTCCTGCTCCATGCGGCCGCCATTGACGGTGCATTCGCCGTAGAGGCAGGCGGAAAGGCCGTAGACGAAGGAGCCCTCGACCTGCCGCTCCACCTGTGCGGGATTGACGACATGACCCGGATCGGTCGCCGCCACGATGCGGTGAATTCTGAGCTGCCCGTCGGTGACCGAAACCTCCGCTGCCGCCGCGACATAACTGCCGAAGCCCATGATCTGCGCCAGACCGCGGTGGACGCGGGCTGCGGGCGGGGTGTCCCAGCCGACCCGTTCGGCAACCGCCTCCAGTACGGCGAGGTGTTTTGGATGGTTGGCCATCAGCTTGCGTCGGAAGGCGAGCGGGTCGACACCGGCCGCATGGGCGAGTTCGTCCATGAAACACTCGACGTAGAGCGCGTTCTGATTGAGGTTCACGCCACGCCAGAAGCCCGGCGGGATCGGCGGGTTTCGCATGGCATGGTCGACAAGCAGATTGTCCACCGTATAGCCAAGCGTGCCTTCCATGCCGGCGAGGACGAGGCCCTGGAAAACGACAGGGTCCATGCCGTTCTGCATGCCTTCCGGACGCACCGCGGCGAGGATCGACTGGCCGGATATGCGCGTGTGCAGAGCGGTCAGGTTGCCGTCCGCGTCGAGCGCGCCCGTCAGCCGGCATCGCGTGGTCGGGTGGTAGGCGCCGTGCAGCATGTCCTCTTCGCGCGACCAGATGAGCTTTACCGGCGTTCCCGGCACCTGCTTGGCAATGCTGACCGCCTGGCGCACATAGTCCTGGAAGTTGCCGCGCCGGCCGAAACCGCCGCCGAGATGGATCTTGTGCACCTCGCATTGCTGCACTGGCAAGCCGGCGGCTTCGGCCGCTGCAGCCAGGCTCGCCTCACCATTCTGGGTCGGCACCCATACCTCGCAGCGCTCCGGCGTGTAGAGTGCCGTCGCGTTCATCGGCTCCATGGTCGCGTGGTTCTGATAGGGAAATGCATAAGTCGCGGTAACCGTCCGACCAGCGGCGGACAGGGCAGCACCCGCATCGCCTTGCGCGGCGCCGATGAAGGCGTCATTGGCCCCGAGCCCCTCTTCGAGCATCGCCGCTATCGAGGCGCTGGTGACCTGCCGGTTGGGACCTTCGTCCCAGACGACCGGCAGGGCATCGAGAGCGGTCTTCGCCCGCCACCACGTGTCGGCGACAACCGCAACAGCGGTTTCGTCGACCTGAACGACGGTGTGCACGCCGGGCATTTCAGCCACCGCCGCCGCGTCGAAGCTCCTCACCTTGCCGCCGAAATACGGGCAGGCCCGGATCGCCGCGTTGAGCATGCTCGGCAGTTTGAGATCGACGCCGTAGACGTGGCTGCCATTGAGCTTGTCGGTCGTGTCGAGCCGCGGCAGCGGCTTGCCGGCTATGGTCCAGTCCTTCGGGTCCTTCAGCGTGACGTTGGTGGGTGGCGTCATCCGCGCGGCGGCAGCGGCCAACTGTCCATAAAAGGTGGCGCGATTTAATGCTGCATGCGTGACCATGCCCATCCTTGCGGTGCATTCGCTGGCCGGCACCCCCCATTCGGCGGCCGCAGCGGCAATCAGCATCTCGCGCGCGACGGCGCCACCAATGCGCACATATTCGTGCGATTCGCGGATGCCGCGGCTGCCGCCGGTCGAGAAATTGCCCCATACGCGGTCGCGCGCGAGATTCTGGGCCGGCGACGGATATTCGGTCGTGACCTTGGACCAGTCGCAATTCAGCTCCTCGGCGACGAGTTGCGCCAGGCCGGTCAGCGTCCCCTGCCCCATCTCGGAGCGGGCGATGCGGATGACCACCGTGTCGTCGGGCCTGATCACCACCCAGGCATTGATCTCCGGCGCGGTCTCGGCGGCCTCGGCAAGTGCCGGCTTGATGAACGGCACGTTGAATCCGAGGGACAGGCCGCCGGCCGTGGAGGCCGCGCCGATGATGAAGCTGCGGCGGGAGATGGAAATTATGGCGGTCATGATCGTCCTCCTCAACCGCGTTGGGTGGCTTCGCCGCCCTTGGCGGCAAGCTTGATCGCGGCGCGCACCCGGTTGTAGGTGCCGCAGCGGCAGATGTTGGTGATCTCGCCGTTGATGTCCTCGTCCGTGGGGTTCGGGTTCTGCATGAGTAGCCCCGCCGCAGCCATGATCATGCCGGCCTGGCAATAGCCGCATTGCGGCACATCGAGCGCCAGCCATGCCTGCTGGACCGGATGCGAACTGTCCGGTGAAAGCCCCTCGATAGTGGTGATTTGCTGATCCGGCCCGACCGCGCTCACCGGAAGCACGCAGGAGCGCGTGGCGGCGCCGTCTATATGGACGGTGCAGGCTCCACAGGCGGCAACCCCGCAGCCGTACTTCGTCCCGGTAAGTCCGATCTGCTCGCGAATCACCCACAGCAGCGGCGTGTCCGGATCCACCTCGATGTCCCTTGGCGTGCCGTTGACGATCAATCTGGCCATTGTGCAACCCTTTTCGATCAAAGGCTGGCGAGGACCGCCCGTCTGGATGCCGCGCGGCGTGGCCCGGCGGCAGAGACTGGAAGTCCCGGCTAGCGACGAGGCCAAAATTAGCCAGGACCTGTCGCAGAACCTTGTCCCGTTGAACGGCAGTTCATCGCAAGCTGTCGCAGACGAGGCATTCTGTTACACTTCGTTACACTTCTCACGGTTTGTTGATGTCGCGCGAGTTGCCGCCATGTGCGAAAGGTGATCATCCGTGTAGACGCAAACTAGATGTCGTCGATACTGACCGACTATTTGGTAGCGGCTTTTGGAGCATTGCATGGAAGGGGCGCGGCACATCGCGGTCGTCGACGACCACAGGGACATCCGCGACCTGGTCGGGAAATACCTCACCCAGCAGGGTTATCGCGTCAGCGTCGCCGACAGCACGGCCGCGCTCAAGCGGCTGCTCGACCGCAGCCTGCCCGATCTCATCGTCCTCGACGTCATGATGCCTGGCGAGGATGGCATTGCCGCCTGCCGTCACGTGCGCGGGACGGTCGACGTTCCGATCATCTTCCTCACCGCCATGGCCGAGGAGATCGACCGGATCGTGGGCCTCGAGATCGGGGCCGACGATTACCTGACCAAGCCGTTCAATCCGCGGGAACTGCTGGCGCGGATCAAAGCCGTACTCAGGCGCGTCCACAGCCTGCCGCCGCAGCGCGGTCGGCTCAAATCGAACGCGCTGCGCTTCGACCGCTGGACGCTGAATGTCGGCCGCCGCGAGCTGGTTGGGCTCGACGGCGTGGCGGTCGCGCTCAGCACGGCTGAATTCCGCCTTCTCACTGCCTTCATCGAGCATGTCGGAATCGTGCTTAGCCGGGATCAGTTGCTCGACCTCACGGTCGGGCGCACTGCCGACGGCTTCGATCGGGCCGTCGACAACCAGGTGAGCCGGCTACGCAAGAAGATCGAGGCGGATCCGAAGAGTCCGATGCTGATCAAGACCCACTGGGGCGGCGGCTACTGCTTCACCGCCGAGGTGGCCCAGGCATGATGCTGTTGTGGAGACGCAGCCTGGCGGCCCGCTTCCTCATCCTAGTACTGCTTGCGCTCGCCCTGTCGCAGGCGATCACCTTCCTGATCTCGTGGGACGAGCGCGGCCAGGCCCTGCACGCGGCGGCCAAGGGCGAGTTCGTCAGCCGCACGTCCTCGCTTGCGCTTCTGCTTGACACGACGCCGCCCTCGCTTCGGCCTGATATACTCAACGTCAGCGGCACCGCCTATACGCGTTTCTGGACCTCGGACGACGGACCGAACAATCCCCTCGCCTGGCAACAGGAGGCCCTGACAGAGCTCGCCAAGCCGCTGCCCGGGATTGCCGGCAAGTATGCCGGCTATATGAACGGACAGGCCTCGACCGCCGTCGATGCCGCCGATCCTTCCGTGCCGCCGCGCATGATGGATTTGTCCGGCAGTGGCCAACCCTTCTCGCGGCCGGCCAAGTTTATTTATATGGACGCCGCCCCAAACGGCATGGGCCTTTCGGTCCGCCTCGATGACAGCACCTGGCTGAATGCCGCCTACGCCAAGGCGATGCCAAACGCCTTCTGGACGACGCAATCGGCGATATCGCTGGCTCTCACCGCACTCATCCTGTCCGCCATAGCGATTTTGGGGGCGCAGGCAATCGCCCGTCCGCTGCGACGGCTCGCCAATGCCGCTGAACTGTTCGGCCGCGGCGAGGCCGTGCCGCGGCTACCGGAATCGGGGCCGGACGATATCCGCCAGACCGCCGAGGCGTTCAATCGCATGCAGGAGCGCCTGCAGCGCTTCGTCGAGGACCGCACGCGCATGCTGGCGGCGATCAGCCACGACCTGCGTACGCCGCTGACCTCGCTCCGGCTGCGCGCGGAGTTTGTCCAGGATCACGAACTCCAGGAAAAGATGCTGAAGACCATCGAGGAGATCCAGACGATGACGGAAGCGGCGCTCGCCTTCGCGCGCGAGGACGCCACGGTAGAGGAGACGCGAACCGTCGATCTTTCGGCGCTGGTCGGCAGCCTCTGCGACGATCTCGCTGAGCTCGGCCAAAACATCACCGTCAGCGATGGACCCAAGGTGCTGTACCGCGGCCGGCCGGACTCCCTGCGCCGGGCGATCCGCAACCTCGTCGAGAATGCCATCCGCTACGGCGAACAGGCAAGGGTGAGCCTGGTCCGGAGTGCCGACAGCCTGGACATTGTGGTCGAGGACGCAGGACCCGGCATTCCGCCAAGCAAGATGGAACAGGTGTTCGCTCCCTTCTTCCGCCTGGAGCAGTCGCGCAACCGGGATACTGGCGGCGTCGGGCTCGGCCTGTCAATCGCCCGTGCCATCGCCCGTCACCACGGCGGCGATATCGTGCTGGAGAACCGGAGCGAGGGCCTTCGCGCTGTCATCAGGCTGCCGCTCATCGACATGGCCAAGCACCTTGCCCCGGCGCCTGTGCCTGAGACGAACCCTCCGACCGGACTACGATCCTTGCCGGTTTGACCGAAACCGTCCCGCGATCGGAACTCGCGCGCTGCCGCGCCACGATTAGATCATCGCCGCCGCAACGAAGGACAAGTCACCACCTGGATCCTCTCCAGCACCTTGCCTGCCCAGCCACCGCTGTTGAGCGGATGGTCCTGCCGGAAGCCTCCGGCCTGCAGCAAAGCTCCTTCCCTCAACGTTTCGCAGAGGTCATCCGATGAACCATTCACAAGCCACGACACGCAACGCCCTCATGTCCGCTGGAGTTGCAACCGCATCCCTGGCGACGTCCATCGTGCGAGCGCGTACATCCCTGGCTACGCTGTTGGCCGCCGGCCTGCTGTTGCCTGCCGCCACTTCCGCGCAGCAGGCCGAGGGCGAGCGGCTGTTCCGGCAGCGCTGCGGAGCCTGCCACAGCATGGAGCCGGCCAGAACAGAGCCGGTCCGCATCTGTCTGGCGTCATCGGCCGCCTGGCCGGCAGCATCGAGGGAGCACGCTTTTCAGCCGCGTTGCGGGAGTCGAATATCGTCTGGGACAGTCAGTCGCTCGACACCTTCCTCACAGCGCCGCGCCAGATGGTGCCTGGCACCACAATGACTGTCGGCGTTTCCAATGCCGCCCAGCGCGCGGCGATCATCATCTATCTGGAAGGCGCAGGTGTGAAATGCAGATAGCATGCCACCCAACGCCATACGAGCGGCGGCCCAGCTCATGCATACCGACTGAGCCCGGCGAGGCGCGCATCTCAAGGTATTGCTATGCTCTTCAGTGTCTCATTGGGGATGATGGGGCGCGAGGCGTTGGAAGACTTGGCTCTGCCAAGGACTGTGTCGCAACACGCGCCACGCGCGGCAGATGGGGTGGCAGCGGGCCCCGATTCGCTGACGGGCCTTTGGCCCAGCCGCATTTTTCGTGTTCATCGACTACTTCATTGGTGTGAAGGATCTGGGACCGTGGGGCGTTAAGGAAGCGTGCCAGGCGCATGGTCGTACAGATCAACCGCGACCGCGTGCGAAAGGGACAGACGCCAGCGGGACAATTTGGTGAGTTTGTTGAAAGTCTTTAGGACCTGAATAGGCCAGTCCGCTGGTTGTCAATCCGAAGCGACAGGCTCAAATCAAAACTTGCAGCGATCGTGCCCGACCGTGGGCGTGCGCTCGTTGAACGGCCTGCGCGAATATGCGCCGGACATCGACGACTTGGCGCGCTTTCTCGAAGAGCCTCAGGACGGCAAATCTCTCTGGTCGGCCGACCGCGACAGCTTTCATCAGAGCGCCACCGATGCCGCGACCATGCAGGGATGGCTCGACGAAAAGCTTCTGGCCAAGCGCATGCCTTCTGCTACTTGCCGACAATTGACGTGGCGCAAAGGATCATCAGAAGCTAGCATAGCTTGTTCTTGGAGGCTGTCGTGCGTACGAGACGTTTCAGAAAGCCCGTCGTCGTTCAACCCGGCCGGATCGATCGCGACAGAGTTGTTACGTCGGTATCCGACGCGGCCGAAGTTCTGCTGAGGGATTGGCCGAGGCCGGAGGGCAAGTCGCGGCTCGCCGCAATCGAAGCATGCCTTGCCGTAATCCGTGGAGAAAAACCACCAAGGATAGCGCGCCAGGCATTCATCGCTGCTGCCAAGGAGGCCAGGATATTGCTCGGGGAAGAAATTTAGGCTTACCCAGCACCCGTATGGCCATGCCCTTCAAGCACGGAGCGGTGCTGGATTCAGCGGCTTTGTTGCTTTGTGGCATCGAGCAGAGCGTGAGGTGTCGATGTAGTGCGATTTTATCGATATGATTTGATTGTCTGTCGAGGGCGACGATGTATCGGCTCTATTTGTCGATCGCACATTGGTCGACCTCTCCTGCCCCCCGCTAGGATACAAGGACGTGAAGACGCAAGCCGTGCTGAAGCTTGCGTTGTGGCGTGAGCGGCGCTTACTGAACCGCGAAGCCATGCAGCTCATTCCAGCCACGCCACCTGGACCATCTAGACCTGATGGCATGACCCGAATTCGTGCACTGTCAGGCTTTGACCTTGCGCTTTGCTGGTGCTTTCTTTGGCGGCGTTTTGGCAACCGCCCTGCGGCCGAGACCAGCAGCTTTGGCAAGCGCAGACCGCTGAACCGCATAGCTGGGCGCTACCATAGGATAGTCCCACGCCAAACCCCACTTGGCTCTGTACTCATCAGGTGTCATGCCAAGCAAGCCAAGGTGGCGCTTCATCGACTTGAACTTGCGCCCGTTCTCAAGGCTTATAATGTATTCGGGAAAGATCGACTTCTTAGGATTTACCGCGGGCGTAAGTATTGGCGATGGTGCAGCGACCGGCTTAGCCAGGCCAGACAACGCAGAATTAACACTGGCGATCAAATTCGGCAGATCCGCCACGGGCATCGCGTTGCTCTGGACATAGGCTGCGACGATATCTGCTGTCATCCCTAGCAGATCAGCCCTTCGCTGCCCAATTGCTTCATCCATCAAAATCGTTCCCTTGTTGATCTCCGGCGTTCCTATTTGGAAAATTCGGCCTGCGCAATTGCAAACAACGATTATTTGACGCTAGATTACTTCAAGGCCGGCTTTGCTGGTCATCCCCTGCGACATGCGTGTGTGCGGCCGATTTCCCTTCCGGTGTAGCACCCTCATTCACCGGAATGCGATCAGCAGATCGTTGGCATTATCTGGTCGCCGGCCTTTGATCTGGACTTGGGCGATTGGAGAAACTTTCATGCCCTCTGCTTAGGCTTAACCAATCCGAAAAGGCACCAACATGTCAGACAGCTTCCTTCTTCAGCAGAAGGCCCCCAAGCTGATTGTCGTCACAGCCTTCGACCCGCGATGAGAGCGGCGACTTCCAGGCAGCCTATGGCCAGCCGAGCAGCAGACCGAAGCCCGAGCGATAAGGACCGCCAAAAGCTCTGGCGACGAAACATGCCGGTGTCATTGCGTGGTCGCGTGATGCTAACCCGGCGCTGGGCGAATACGAGGAGCCAACGACGCTCTTTGGTTCGGGGCGACGTGCCCGACATGGAGTGACGATTAGGCCGGCATCCCCAACGCTCCCCTGAAGTTCTCCTCAGGGTGTAGCCGAGGGGCACAGGGACACAGGAGACCTAACCCGAGGAGCCTAACACCCCCTCCTCCCTGGCAGCCGCCTCGAAGGCCTTACGAGCCTCCTCGGGGTCGCCCGATCCTCGACGGCTTCGATGCATAGTTGCACAGCCTTCCGCCACTTGGGCCCCATCTTGGTCCACTTCAGGAGTTCCTCGGCGGCACCCTCGACATTGTTGCACCCGTAGGTGACCCCACGTCGGTCAGTCTTGACGTACACCGGAGGGGAGAACCAATGGGTTGCCACAACACCTCCTACTCAGGGGAGAGATACATCTTGGCTTCCTTGGCGGCAGCCTCAAAGGCCTTTCGGACGACCTGAGGGTCAATCGGATCGCCCTCCAGATCTGACAGGCAGAGGGTCACCGCCTTGTGCCAGCGAGGTCCTCTCCGGGTCCACGTCTTGAGCTGCTCAAGGGCTGCCCTCGCATTGTTGCAGCCATGCCTGACGCCGGTTTCAGTCTTCACGAACACCGGAGGGACGAACCAATGGGTTGCCATGATACCTCCTACTCAGGGGAGAGATACATGTTGGCCTCCTTGGCAGCCGCCTCAAAGGCTTCACGGACCTCTTGGGGGGAGGCTCTGCCCTCGAATGCATCCACGCAGGACTGGACCGCCTTGGTCCACTTCGGGCCCTTTGTGTCCCACCCCATGAGTTCCTCGGCGGCTCCCTCGACGTGGCTGACCCCATTGCGAATGCCCGGATGTTTCGTCTTCACGTAGACCGGCGGAGAGAACCAGACAGGACCCATAAGGGGGAACTTAGAGCGGCAAGAGCCCGCCGACCAACCCCGCTTTAGCCGCAGCTAAGGGAACGATGTAGGCCCTCGCGGGTTTAGAGGTGGCAGCGGGATTCTTCGTGGATGTGCAGCCGCTGTGGGGGGGGTCCGTCGCCTCTCCCTCACCGGCGGCGGGCTCCTTTCGCGAAGGCGGTGTTGGTAATAGACACCTAGAACCTTATACCGCATCCAATTTAGCTAGTTCTCATTGGGGGAGTAATGTCCCCTCCTCTTTTGCAGCAGCCAGGAATGCCTTGCGGGCCTCCTCAGGTTCCATCTCGTCGAAAATCACGGCCATGCAAACGCGCACCGCGAGGTCCCAACAAGGGCCACGCTTGGTCCACTTCATCAGCTCCTCGCCGGCTGTCTCGGCGTTGTTGACATTGTGGATGATCCCGGGACGCTCGGTCTTGACCGGGACCGGAGGGTTGAACCAGTGGAGAGCCATACGTCACTCTTTGTCGGCCCGATCAAGTTTCTCCAGCAAATACCTTTGCTCAGCCGGCAGCTTCCGTTCTACAGGCAGATTTAGCAGCTTGCGAAGGTAATTGCGGATTACCTCTGACTGTTGAAAATGGCGCAGGACGGCGCGCTTCCGTTGCGATGCCACAGTGACTGAAGTTGGCTGACAGCTACTCTTGGGCGTCGAAAGCCACGCAGAGGCCCATGGCAGTTGCTGCCTCGACGATCGCCTCGGTTAGTTCTTCGTCGGAGGGCACCAAATGAGGCAGCCTCCCGAGCTTCGCGTAATGCCGCTTTGATCGAGACCGTGTTGCGACGGTCCGCCCTGTTGAGGAGTACAGTGATTGCTTGCTCTAGAAGTGGACCGACCCTTTGCGCGACGCTCATCCAGCCCTCCCCAGGGGCACGCCGAAGGGGTTTCTGATCGGATGATCGGGTAATTGGCTCGCGCGAAGACCCCGTACCCCTCTCGACCTATAGAGCGCGCCCCGATTCGCCTTTCGTCCCACAACCAGGGTGCTGTCGGTCCTGCCGTAGACTGGATGGGAGAACCAATGGAGCGCCATCAGGTTATGCGAGAACGTCGAACGCCACGAACAGGCCAAAGGCTGGGGCAACATTGACAATAAGCTCCACCAACTCGCAGTCAGTTTCCGCCAAATGTGGCCCGTCTCGGCGCACCGCAGCGATAGTATCTTTTACGGAGATGATTTGGCCGCGACGGGCTTGTAGGATTAGCTCGTGAACAAGGTGTTTGGCCGTAACCTTGTCGGGTCGACAGTCCGTGCAAACGTTCATACGAGGCCTCCACCTCAGCGAGAACCCAAGCGCCACCTTATGAGTCACTCCACGGAAAAATCAATGTTCGAATGGTACTGAATAAAGGACTGAATCTTTGGGAGAAATTTCTCCTCCTCCTACGGGGAGAGATACATCTTGGCTTCCTTAGCCGCAGCCTCAAAGGCCTTTCGTACCACCTGAGGGTCAATCGGATCGCCCTCTAGATCTGACAGGCAGAGGGTTACCGCCTTATGCCAGCGAGGTCCTCTGCGGTCCACCTCTTGAGCTGCTCAAGGGCTGCCCTCGCATTGTCGCAGCCATGCCTGTCGCCGGTTTCAGTCTTCACGAACACCGGAGGGACGAACCAATGGGTGGCATGAGGGGTAAGTAGGGCGGCACGAACCCGCCGACCATCCGAATCATGGTAGGTCATGCTCGGTCCCTTCTCGGCAGGGAGCTGGCAACAACCCGAAGGTGTTCGTAGAGAACGGCCTCGTCGAACTCGCCGTCCGAGAAGAGTGCCATTGCGCTCACGCTCAGGCGCTCCGCCTGCTCGCTTCCTACTGGAATGCCTTGCTCGGCGCATACACGATCAAAGACCTGCTTCAACAGAATCAGGTCGCCAGGATAGGCAGTACCACTAGTTGAGCTGCTGCTGGTCATAGGCTGTCACCATTGGGGCGGACGCGCGGTGGGCTCCCCTGCCAGAGCCGAATGCCCGAGCCCCTAACCTTCAAGTCGCGCGACTCAGAGCAGTTGAAACTAAAGCCGATTCCGTTCCCGGCAGTTCGAACAGCATGGGCAGATGGCGACACTCGGCTTCGTCCACGATCAGCTCCTCGATCGTCGCGATGGAAAGATGGCTTTTGAGGCGCAGCCGGACAACCGCCGCGAGTTTGTGAACGGGGACCGGTACTGCCCCGGCGTGATGGGCTAGCAGAGTATTGATCTCAGCAACTACCTTTGGATCGACGGCGTGGGGCAATGGCAGCATGAGAGCACTCCTTTCGGAAGTAACTCTAAGCGGATCAGGGCAATGAGTCTGGCCGCGTACGTTTTTAACCAAATGCGCGGACATCATTGGACGTCAGATCACGCTCGTTAGCGGCTGCGTGCATTAGAGCGGCGGCGCCGGCTGCATAGCCAATCGTGAAGCAAGATGAACCTTTCCCGCATTTACTGTGTTTGTAGGGATGCCTCGCTTTTTCTTCGACTTCACCGATACCGGGCAAGTCTTCCCCCGACGTCGAAGGCACCGATCTGCCCGACCTCGAAGCTGCAAAACAAGAGGCGGTAAGAGCCTTGGTCGAAATCACCAAAGATAAGCTGCCGCAATTGGTGCGGTGACTATCAACCTCCTGCATGGCCCCGTGGCCTCGCATATGCGTCGGCGGCCCGCCGGTGAAGAGCCTGAGCGGCCAGTTGACGGCCGTCAAAAATGACTATTAAGTTCGGTCACAGAACGAATTAATCGGAGGTGCTGTTGAACGACCAACCGCGCATTTCTCGTCAGTTCTCGCAGCGCTCCGTCATGGAGGCGATCGTGCAAGGCGGGCCGATCTCGCGCGCTTCGATCGCAAAGCAGACCGGCTTGTCCAAGCAGACAATCTCCGAGATTGTCAGGACACTCGAGCAGGAAGGCTGGGTGCAGGAGACAGGGCGCACGAGCGGACATGTCGGACGCACGGCTGTCACTTACGAACTCGTATTTGACGCGGCGTACATCGCGGCCGTCGACCTCGGCGCCGCCAAAGTCCGGGTCGCCCTCACCGATCTTGCCTGCCAGATATTCGCGGAGGAAACGGCGCCGACCGATCCTCGGGGCGGACAGTTCATCGTCGACCAGATCGTGGATCTAGCGCTTCAGGCGGCCGAGAGGCACCGAATCTCGCGCACAAAGATAAGGCTGGCGGTGATTGGTGTTCCCGGTGCACCCGACAAGAAGACGGGCCGCGTCCTGCTTGCCCCGAATGTTGCCGGCTTTGGCACGATGAATGTCGTCCGCGCTTTCGAGCAGGCATTCGGGTTTCATGTGATGATCGAGAACGATGTCAATCTGGCGGTGCTCGGCGAGAACTGGCAGGGGTGCGGCCGCGGTATCGACAATCTCGCCTTCATAGCGCTGGGTACTGGCATCGGCAGCGGCCTCATGGTTGGAGGCAATCTGGTGCGGGGCGCCAGCAATGCAGCCGGCGAGATGGGCTTTTTGCCGATTGGCGCCGATCCTTTCGCGCCGACATCGTTGCGCGCCGGCGCTTTCGAGCGCGTGGTCGCAACCAACGCCATGGTTGAACGCTACGCAACGCTGACGGGCAACATCGTCAACGTGCCGACGATTTTCCACAGTGCATCGGCTGGAGACAGGCATGCCGCGACGGTACTCGACGAAACCGCGCGCTACCTCGCACAGGGCATTGTGGCCATAGCGGCAATTGCCAATCCGCAAAAGGTCGTCCTCGGCGGCTCGATCGGGCTGCGGCCGGAAATCCTGTTGCGCGTTAGGGACCTGCTGCCGCGCTGCTTCCCCTACCCTATCGCCGTTGAGGCCAGCGAACTCGGGTCGCGGGCAGCGCTCATCGGCGCTGCCGCGATCGGGCTCGGCCAGTTGCACAACACACTGTTCGGCGTCGACGCGCCCGACGGACGCATTTCGCTTCCCCCGGCCAGTTCGGCCGTGCTGCGCGAGGCCACGCTATGACCGCGTCAAAGGACATCACCACCCGCTTGCGCGCCGCCTTCGATTGCGACGCAGCGGTTGAGCTTCTGCAGGGGGCAATCGGCCGCGAAAGCATAACCGGTCACGAAGAAAACTTTGTCGCCTTCCTTGAAGAACGCATGCGCGTGCTTGGCTTGAGCGAAATTCGGCGCGCGGAATTCGCGCCCGGCCGGCCCAACGTCTGGGGTGAGCGCAAAGGTGCCGGCGCCGGCAAGCGGCTGCTCTTCATCGGCCACACCGATACGGTCCATGTCGAGGGCTGGCGCGAGCACTGGGCTGGCACCGCCAAGCAGGATCCGTTTGCCGCGCCAATGATCGATGGGCAGATCTGGGGCCGCGGCGCCGGCGACCTCAAGGCCGGCATCTGCTCCGCGCTGTCGGCACTCTCTCTGCTCGACACGGCCGACATCCAACTGGCCGGCGACGTTGCCTTTGCCTTCGTCGGCGACGAGGAGAGCGGCCAGCCTGGAACCGGCGTCTCCGCCGGCATCAAGGACTTCGTCGACCGCATCGAGAGAGGCGAAGTCGTGGCGCCCGATTTCGTCGTCTATGTGGAGCCTACCCGCCTTTCGGTTAATCCGGCCCAAATTGGCTTCTTCATTACC
This sequence comes from Mesorhizobium sp. M0954, assembly GCF_040319155.1. Classification (NCBI taxonomy): domain Bacteria; kingdom Pseudomonadati; phylum Pseudomonadota; class Alphaproteobacteria; order Hyphomicrobiales; family Phyllobacteriaceae; genus Mesorhizobium; species Mesorhizobium sp. M0954. Next base: position 58,521 of record NZ_JAMYNR010000002.1, read on the forward strand.
GACATCACCATCACCGGACGATCAGCCTATTTCGGCGTACCCGAACTCGGCAAGGATGCCTTGCGTGCAAGCCACGCCGTCATGAGCGCGCTGTGGAAGCATTCGGAAGATGTTGCAACAAGAGCCGAGCACCCGCTGATTGGGCGTGGCTTCCTGCTGATCACCGGCCTTGCGGGCGGCGGCTACATCGCGGTGCCCGAACGCTGCACGTTGTCGCTGATCCGCAAGCTGTTACCCGGCGAGTCGCTGGACGAGGCCGCCGCCGAAATCGAGGCAGTGGTGCGCGGCGCCATCGCCGATCCCGAAATCATGTTGGCGTTCGCCTATCCGGCCGGTCGCGATCATCCGCTCGGGGGTAACGCCGCCGAGATTGCACCTGACAGGCCGGAGGTCGGCGCTCTTGCTGCCGCCATGGCCCGATCGATGGCTGGTCGCGGCGCCATCGAAGGCGCGCCATTCTGGTCAGAGTCATCATTTTTCACCAACCGGCTCGGCATCCCCGCCGTGTACTGCGCGCCAGGCGACATTCGCAACTGCCACACCTTCGACGAACACGTCGATGTCGAGGAATATCTGGCCGGCGTCGTAGGCTTCGCCCGGTTCATGGTGGAGTATTGCGGCGTTGCGGAATGAAGGACAACTGAGAGCGAAAATGGGAGAAAGACCATGCTGATAGACAGACTTGTTGCTACAGCACTTGCAGGCAGCCTGATGCTCGTGGCCGGTGGAGCCGGCGCACAGACAGTTGGACCGAGCGGCGAGACGGCGACACCCAGCGCCGAGGTTAGATTGTCGGATGCAGACCTGGCCGCAGTAAAGGAGAAGGGCTACAAGGCCGCACTGCTGTGGCACACCTCCTCCGACTTCACCAATGCGGTCACGGCCGGTGCCAAGGATGAATTTGCCCGTGCCGGCATTCAAATCGTCGCCACCACCGACGCGGGCTTTGACGCCGCGCGCCAGCGCAGCGACATCGAAACCGCGCTCGCGGCGAAGCCAAACGTCATCCTGTCACTGCCCCTTGATCCGGTCACTTCGGCCGAGGCGTTCCGTCAGGCGCTCACCGACGGCACCAAGCTGGTACTCCTTTCGAATCTGCCGAAAGGCTACAAGCACGGAGCCGACTATGCCGCCATCGTCACTGACGACCTGTTCCAGATGGGCAAGCAGGCGGCCGATGCACTGGCCAAGGCGCTCGATGGCAAGGGCAAGGTCGGCTACATCTTCCACGACGCCAGTTACTATGTGACGAACCAGCGCGACCAGGCTTTCAAAACAACGATCGAGAAGGATTATCCCGGTATCAAGATCGTCGCCGAGCAGGGTATCTCGGATCCGGCGCGAGCAGAAGAGCTGGCCAGCGCGATGCTCGTGCAGCATCCCGATCTTGACGGCATCTACGTCACCTGGGCCGAACCGGCCGACGGCGTGCTGTCGGCCTTGCGGGCGAGCGGAAACACCAAGACCAAGATTGTCACGCTCGACCTCGCCGAACCGGTGGCGCTCGATATGGTCAAGGGCGGCAATGTGACCGCACTGGTGGCAGACAAGGCCTATGAGCTCGGTCGCGCCATGGCCGCTGTCGGCGTCAAGGCGCTGCTCGGCCAGGAGACCCCGGCCTTCGTCGTTGCCCCGGCGCTTACCGTGACCAAGCAGAACGTTGCGCAGGGCTGGAAGGATTCGTTGAACCGCGACGCGCCGCAATCGGTGCTCGACGCGGCCAAATGACAGGGCAATGCCCGGCGGCCAATCAGGGCCGCCGACATCATAAAAACAAGGGGAACTGACATGCGCATAGCAATTGGAATGTTGTCGGCACTGGTAGCACTCGTCGCCGCCAACGCCTTTGCAGCCGAGGGCACCACCACGGGACCGAACGGGGAAAAGCCGACGCCGGCAAAGAGCGTCGTGCTCACACCAGCTGAGGAGCAGCAGATCAAGGACGGCAAATACACCGCCGCGCTGGTCTGGCATGAGATGAGCGAATACACCAACGCGGTGAACAGCGGCGCCCAGGACGAGTTGAAGCGGCTCGGCATCACGGTCGTCGCTCAGACTGACGCCGGCTTTGATGCGGCGCGTCAGAAATCCGACGTCGAGACAGTACTCGCCAAAAGGCCCTCTATTATACTGTCCCTACCGGTCGATCCCGCAAGTGCGGCCACCGTATATGATCCTGCGCGCCAGGCCGGCGTGAAATTGGGATTCGTCGACAATTCCCCGGCAGGCTACGTTCACGACAAGGACTATGTGACCATCGTTTCGGACGACCTTTTCCAGATGGGCAACAAGGCCGGGATCGCAATGGCCGACGCGCTCGGCAAGCAGGGCAAGGTCGGCTACATCTTTCACGATGCCGATTTCTACGTCACCAACCAGCGTGACGGAGCATTCAAGCACACGATCGAGCAGGACTATCCCGACATGAAGATCGTGGCCGAGGCCGGAATGGCCGACCCCGCGCGCAGCGAGGAAATCGCGCAGGCGATGATCACACAGCACCCGGACCTCGACGGTATCTACGTTACCTGGGCTGAGCCGGCGCTTAGCGTGCTGTCCACATTGCGGGCGGCCGGTAACAGCCACACCAAGATCGTCACGCTCGACCTGAACGAACCGGCGGCACTGGACATGGTGAAAGGCGGCAACGTTGCGGCACTCGTCGCAGACGAAGCCTACGACATCGGCGTGACGCTGGCGCGCGCCACGGCCGCCTCGTTGATCGGCAAGAAGGCCGCGCCGTTCATCGTGGTCGATTCCCTCGCCGTCACCAAAGACACTGTCAAGGACGGGTGGAAGCGGTCCCTCAACAAGGACGTGCCCGCGACCATCGCGGCCGCCATGAAATAGCGGCGGACAATGGCGCCCCGCCGGAGGAAGTGAGAATGTCGAGTGTCAACACCAGCCCCGGCCGGGCAGCGAGCTTGGTCAGCCGCTTCAACCTGCAGCAATATGTCGTCTATCTCGGATTTCTGGCGATCTTTCTGTTCTTCGCCATCGTACTGAAGGACAGCGGTTTTCTGACCGTCCGCAACCTGTCGAACATCGTGCTGCAGACAGCACCCGTGACGATCATGGCGATCGGCCTCGTCTTTGTCATGTCGGCTGGCGAGATTGATCTTTCGATAGGTTCGATCGTTGCCGTGGCAGCCCTTGCCGCCTCGGTGACGATAAACGCCTACGGCTTGTTGGCTGGGGTGCTGGCCGGCCTCGGCGCCGGCCTGCTGATCGGCCTGCTCAACGGCGCCCTCGTGGCTTACGTCAAGTTGCCTTCATTCCTGGTAACGCTGGCGACGCTCGGGCTGTTTGCCGGCGTATCTCGCTCGATGACCGATTTGCGGTCGATCCCGGTCACCAACGACGCCTTCACCGGTTTCTTCGGCTCGGGTTCTTTGCTGGGTGTTCCGTCCTTGATCTGGTGGACGGTAATTGCCGTTGCGATCGCGCATCTCATCTTTCGCGAGACGCGCTTCGGCGCCCATGTGCTGGCCACCGGCGACAACAGCCGTGCCGCCAGTGTTTCCGGCATCAGCGTGGCGCAGATAAGGCTTGCCGTTCTGACCACAAGCGGCGGGCTCGCCGGCCTTGCCGGGCTGCTCTATGCAGGCCGGCTGCAGGCTGCGAAATACACGCTCGGCGAAACCGACCTTATGACGGTGATAGCGGCCGTCATTGTCGGCGGAACCCTGCTCAACGGCGGCAAGGGATCGATTGTCGGTGCGCTGGTCGGCTCGCTGATGATGGGCATGCTGAACAACGGCCTCATCCTGATGGGCCTGTCCGTCTCCGACCAGATGATCGTGCGTGGCTTGATCATTCTTGCGGCCGTCGCTGTATCGCTGCGCGAAAAGTCCCGTTGAAGGAGTTTTGTCATGTTCCTCGATGTTCTGCGGCGCCGCAATCCGAGCTTTATAGAAAATGCCATGCGCCTGCACCAGGAAGGAAAGCTGCCGGCTAATTCCTATGTGCTCGACCTCGATGCCGTCGAAAGCAATGCGCGGGTCCTGAAGCGCGAGGCCGACCGGTTCGGCCTGAAGATTTTCGCCATGACCAAGCAGGTCGGCCGCGCCAGTTCGTTCTGCCATGCGCTCAAGCGTGGCGGCATCGATCAGGCCGTCGCCGTCGACATGGCCTGCGCGCGGGCAACGCACAGAGCAGGCCTGAGGCTCGGTCATCTTGGCCACCTGCAGCAGATCGCAAGGCACGAGGCCAATGCGGCGGCCAAAACGTTCAGGCCGGACTATTGGACCGTCTTCAACGACACCAAGGCTGAAGAAGCCGCTGCCGGCGCAAGGCTCGCCGGGTACACGCAAAACCTGCTTGCCCGCATCCGCGCCGATGGTGACGTTTTCTACCGCGGCCACGAAGGTGGTTTTGAGGCGGCTGATATCGCCGCGGTCGCCGAAAAACTGGATGGTCTCGACGGCGCACGGTTCGCTGGCATCACCACCTTCCCGGCGCTGTTGTTCGACCAGACCACGCGAACGGTCCTGCCGACACACAATCTGGCGACACTGGGCAGAGCTGCCGAAGCGCTCGCCAAGTCCGGCCGCAGCGACATAGAGGTGAACGCGCCCGGCACAACGTCGAGTGTCCTGCTTGGCGCGCTGGCCGAAGCCGGCGCCACGCAATGTGAACCGGGCAATGGCTTGGCCGGCACCACCGCGCTGCACGTCATGGATGATCTGCCGGAGCTCCCTGCCGTTCTGTATTTGACCGAGGTCTCGCATTTGTCTGGCGGCAAAGCCTACTGCCTGGGTGGCGGCTTCTATATCGATCCGATCTTTCCGGATTATGAGGTGAAGGCAATCGTGTCCGCAGAACCCACCACGGCCGCCGCCGCGCTCAGAAGCGTCGAGGTGCCGCCGCCTGCGGCAATCGACTACTACGCAATGATTGACGCTAGCGGCGCCAATGCTCCACGCCCCGGCGACACGGCGGTGTTCGGCTTTCGCGGCCAGGCGTTCGTGACCCGCGCCTACGTGGTCGGCATCTCCGGTGTCTCAAAGGGGGCGCCCCAAGTCGAAACGATCGAAAACGGTTTTGGCGAAACCGCTGCCTGGCCTGTCTAGGAGCAAGTGATGAACGCGACCACGACCGGCATGCCCCCTGTTTTGCAGCTGCGCGACATCCGCAAGAATTTCGGCGGCCTCACCGCCATCGAAAATTTCTCGCTCGAGCTCTATCCCGGCGAGATAGTGGCGTTGGTCGGCGATAACGGTGCCGGCAAGTCGACGCTGGTCAAGATCGTGACGGGGGTGCATGCTCCGACATCCGGGACGATCATCATCGAGGGGCAGGCGGTGGCAATGTCGAGCGCCACCATGGCGCGCGCGCACGGCATTGAGGTGGTCTATCAGGACCTGGCGCTCGCCGATCAGCAGACCGTCTACATGAACATGTTTCTTGGCCGCGAGCCGGTGAACCGCTTCGGCCTGCTCGACCGACGCCGGATGATCGACGACACCGAAAAGCTGGTGAAGGATCTCGACGTTCGCATCCCATCGGCTCACGCCACCATCCGCGATCTTTCGGGCGGCCAGCGCCAGGGCGTGGCGATCGCGCGCGCCACGCACTGGGCAAGCAAGCTGATCCTGCTCGACGAGCCAACCGCCGCGCTCGGCGTTGCCGAGACCGCCAAGGTCGAGACGATTGTTCTGTCGCTGAAGCAGCGCAATATCGGCGTGCTGATCATCAGCCACAGCCTCGACCAGGTGTTCAGGCTCTCAGATCGGATCTGTGTTCTGCGACGTGGCAAACAGATCGGCGTGCGCAAGACCAGCGAGACCGACAAGAACGAGATCGTCGCCATGATCACCGGGCTTCAGCACTAGCCCGGTCCGACAGAGGCGCGCCGTTCAGATATTGCGTTACCCGGGCAGCGAGTGGCATGACTTCGGATCCACGATCAGGCCTCGGCCACAGAATGTCGCCAGCATCAATCCAGCGCGCGCAGATACCGGATGGGGCGGCCACCGGCAATCCGCTCGGCCGCTGTCGCTATGGAATTGGCGTCGATGCCGAAATGGCGGTAAAGGTCGCCGATCGTGCCCGACTGGCCAAAATGCTCGACGCCGAGACTGCGCGTGCGATGGCCGTACACCGAACCCAGCCAGCCGAGTACCGCCGGATGACCGTCGGTGACGGTGACGATGGCGCAGTGCGCCGGGAGATCGGCAAACAGCCTTTCGACATGGCTCCTGGCGTGAACAAGGCCGCGTTCGCGTGCCCGGCTCGCGGCAGTCCAGCCTGCGTTCAGCCGATCGGCCGAAGTCACGGCCAAAAGACCGACATCGCGACGGTCCTCCGCCATCATGCCGATAGCCCCGATGGCCTCCGGCGCAACCGCGCCGGTGTAGGCAACAATCACTTCGGCATTCGGACCCGGAGGCCGCAGCCAGTAGCCCCCGTCGATGATGTCCTGCTCGAGCAGTGGCATCATGGGACGAATGATCTGCTCGACCGGGCGCGTCGAGAGCCGCAGATAGACCGAACCGCCCGTCTCGTCGCGCAGCCAGGTGCGCTCCGACTGCACGGCGTCGCCGTCGCGCTGCATATAATCCAGCGCAAAGCGCATGATGACGCCCAACTCGTCGACGAAGGCCGGCTCGTAAGCCGCAAGCCCGTCTTGCGCTATGCCGATCAACGGTGTGGCGATCGACTGATGCGCCCCGCCTTCCGGCGCCAATGTGACCCCGGACGGCGTCGCGACCAGCAGGAAGCGCGCGTCCTGATAGCAGGCATAGTTGAGCGCATCGAGACCGCGCTGAATGAACGGATCGTAGAGCGTGCCGATCGGCAGCAGCCGTTTGCCGAAAATCGAATGCGACAGCCCAAGTGCCGACAGCAGGATGAACAGATTGTTCTCGGCGATGCCGAGTTCAATGTGCTGGCCGGAGGTGCCGAATTCCCATTTCTGCGCCGAAGCGATGCGTTCGCTGCGGAAAGTGTCGGCGAGTGACTGACGCGCGAACAGGCCGCGCCGGTTGACCCAGGGGCCGAGATTGGTCGAAACCGTGACATCGGGCGATGCCGTCACGATCGCGTCGGCGAGCGGCCCGCCAGCGCGCGCAATCTCGTCCAGAATTCTGCCGAAGCCGACCTGCGTGGAGACGCTGCCTTTGGCTTCCGCGACGAGACGACCAGGGACCACGATGCGCTGGACGTGCCGGTGCCGCTGGCCCTTTGCCGCGAACGGAACGGCGTCGAGGAACCGTTGCAGCTCCAGATCCCCAACAGCCAATCCCTCGAAGGCGTCCCACTCCCGCCCGTCGCCGACCGACATCGAGGCACGAAGGACCGCCACCTGATCCCTGGTCATCAGGCCGGCGTGGTTGTCCTTGTGGCCGGCGAGCGGCAGGCCGAAGCCCTTGATCGTATATGCAATGAAGCATGTCGGCCGATCGTTGCCGCGTGCCGTCCCGAAGGCCTCGATCAGGCATGGCAGGTCGTGGCCGCCGAGATTGGTCATCAGCGCGGCGAGCTCGGCATCGGAGCGCCGGTCGAGAAGCGATGCCAGGCCCGGCTTGTCTCCGATGTCGGCGATCAGGCGCTTGCGCCAGGCGGAGCCGCCTTGAAACGTCAGCGCCGAATAGAGCTGGTTCGGGCAGGCGTCGATCCAAACCTTCAGCGCCTCGCCCCCCGGTTCGGTGAAGGAGGCTTCGAGCAGCGAGCCGTATTTCAGGATCACGACGTCCCAGCCGAAATTCCGGAAAATGTTTTCGAAGCGCTCCCAAAGGCCTTCGCGAACCACGGCATCGAGGCTCTGTCGGTTGTAGTCGACGATCCACCAGCAGTTGCGCAGGCCGTGTTTCCATCCTTCGAGCAGCGCCTCGAAGATGTTGCCTTCGTCCATCTCGGCATCGCCGATCAGCGCCACCATGCGGCCCTCGGGCATGCTTTCGTCGCGGGCGCCGAGATAATCCTGCACAAGGGAGGCAAACAGTGTCTGCGCGACGCCGAGGCCAACTGAGCCGGTGGAGAAATCGACGTCGTCGACATCCTTGGTCCGCGACGGATAGCTTTGCGCGCCACCGAAGGCGCGAAACCCTTCGAGGTTCTCCCTCGTCTGATTGCCCAGAAGATACTGGACGGCGTGAAACACTGGCGAGGCATGCGGCTTTACCGCGACGCGGTCGTGTGGCCTCAGCACCGAGAAATAGAGCGCGGTCATGATCGTCACCAGCGACGCCGAGGATGCCTGGTGTCCGCCAACCTTCAAGCCGTCCGTATTTTCCCGCAGGTGATTGGCGTTATGGATCATCCATGTCGACAGCCAGAGCACCTTTTTCTCCAGTGCCGAAAGTGCCTCCAGTTCTTGTTTGTCCATGCTGCAAGACTCCCGGTTGCGATGTCTCAATCATAGGGCTGAGCAAAGACCAATTGTCGCTAAACTTGCATGAGATTGGCAGCTGCATTAGCTGGTTGTGCCAATATCAGCCAATGGAGTAACGTTCGATGCCAAAGCGTCGACTGGACAATATCGACCGAAAGATCATTGCCGCGCTGCAGGTCGATGGCAGGATGACGGCGCAGCAGCTTGCCGAGCGGGTCGGCCTTTCGGCCTCGCCCTGCGCCCGCCGGGTCCGCCTGATGGAGGATATGGGGGTGATCACCGGCTATGCCGCCCTGATCGACCAGGACATGGTCGATCTGCCGATCTCGGTGTTTGCCTCGATCAAGCTTGAGCGCCAGCGCGAGAGCGAGCTGAAGCGGTTCAACGCGGCAATCGCGCGCTGGCCGGAGGTGGTCGATTGCTATCTGATGACTGGCCAGCGCGATTATCTGCTGCGTGTGGTGGTGCGCGACCTGCACGCCTATGAGCGCTTCCTGAAGGAAAAGCTGACGCGGCTCGATGGCGTCTCCTCGATTGAGTCCAGCTTCGCGCTTGCCCAGATCAAGCGATCGAACCGGTTGCCGGTAGAGGCATGATTTTTTCGGACGGACCCGCGTGTCGCAGGTCTTGCAGCAAGTGGGCAATATGGGTTCGGTACGCCTCAACACTGGCTGTGATTTCTGGTATTTCCGCCGGCTGCAACTGGAGCTTATGCGTCATGATTGCGGCGATTAGATAAAGAATTTTTTGTTGGGCCTCGCGAGCATCGCCTGCCTTCCGGCGCATCAGCCGCCGCCGCGCGGATTGCTCAAGAACCTGGCTGACCGCCAAAGCCAACCAGGCTGCAATGGCGCGGGACGCCCACCATTTGGCGGTCCTCTTCCGGGAAAACCGTCAGAGGCGATCAGAAAAGCGCCGGTGCCGCTCGACATAGCGCGCCATGGCACTGGAGGGGTCTGCAGATTTTGCGCAACGAAGAACGCCGTCTCTTTCCGGTGGTCTGACGCTTGGCAGGAATGGTCGGCGGCACTGCGTCATTAGCATTGGATTCTCCTCGCGAAACGGCGGGAGTCTGGGCGCTGTGCTTTTGCTTTGTCATCCTGGTGTACCGACTTGAACGGGTGGCGTCAGCAGTTAGAAGCGATACCGAGCGAACTAGATACCGGGCGAACGAATTCGTTCCGGGAAAATCCCGGCTGCCGGCTGGGTCAGGCCTGCGTGACGGTACCCAACTCTGAGAAAACTGCACACCAGAACTGCTAGTCGCGCTTGCGCCCGTCAAAATGTGCAGTCAACGCGCACGCGCACCATGCAGCAGCAGTAACTGCGCTTGTGCCATACAGCTCAATAGCTGCCCGTAGCGCAGCTGCTGGGTTGGCCAGTTCCCAGAGCGTCAAATCGCCGTCGCCGTCGGCGCTGTCGCAATGGCCGGAATGAATATTGGGCATGCCAAGACCTCCCGCGGGTTGGACCGGCGAGAGCAGCGGCGTGCGCTGCTAGGCCGGACGTTGGGAACCCACGTGGAGTGAGCCAGCCGCCCAGGCTTCGCACGGGCTGCCCAGCTTGGAGCTTTCGGCTTGCCGGCGGAGGATGGGAATGCGTTCCCCGACTCCGTGGCACTCGCCGTCCTTTCGCGGTGTGTTTCTGACGGCCCCGCCGTTTACTTTCAGTTTGCAGCCTCAACTCATCCCACGCCGCAGCAGCCAACTACGTGAGCTCGTGAATTAGTATTCGGGGCTTGCGACCCAACCCGAGACCGCGCGTGATGAGTGCGAAAGCGTCAGATGTCCGCTTCATCATCCGCGAGCGATGGTCCCGACGGCCAGCGGCCACTAAGCCTTGCCTATGCGTTCAACGCAATCTATATTCTGTTCAACACAGGAGGTTCTCATGGCTGCGCAGACACGGAGGGCTGCAGAAAGCGAAGCAACGGTCGCATCGACCCGCAATAAACTTGTACTGGAGCAAGCGAAAGCCGCCGGCCTCCTCGGCGCCGCGAAGAATACCCGTCTTTCGGGGCGGGTGCCCTCGGAGTTGATCGAGGCGGCCAAGAAGCGCGCCCATGTCACCTCGGACACGGAGCTGTTGGAACTGGCGCTGTCGCGCCTGGCCCTCGAAGATGACTTTGGCGCCCGCCTGGTCGGACGTAAGGGCAGCATCCCGGCGGACATAGATCTTGGGGTTTGATCTTTCCGAAACCCTCCGATCGCTAAAGCCCCAAAAGCACAACGGAACGCTGAAGCGCAGGGCCGACGACGATCTCCCATGGGTTGCTGACGAACCTGCGATCGGGGGACCGCTGTTTCTGGATACGAGCGTCTATCTGGATGTCCTGCAGGGACGATCGCCGGTTGAAGTCGATACGCTGCTTACCTATCGCCGATGCCACCATTCCGCTGTCTGCCTGTCTGAGCTGACCCAAGCCTTTGGTCGGCTGGACCCTAAGCATGCCTCCACAAAAGCTGTCCTCGAGACGATTGAAGCCACGGTAGAGGACATTCCGGACCACCGACTTCATGCACCGGACGATGCGATCTGGGGACAGGCCGGGGTCTTGGCTGGCTTGCTCTTCCGGCTGAGCAATCTGCCCAAGAGGGAGGGGCACGAGCGCCGCTTCCTAAATGACGCCCTCGTGTTCCTGCAGGCGCGTCAGTTGGGTGCGAGCGTGCTGACCGGCAACGTCCGCGATTTTGATTTCCTCACCCAGGTTCTGCCGACGGGACGGATCATCCTCTATCGAGCTCCGCCGAAACGGCGGTCATCATGAACGTCACGGTTGGTCCTGCTGTCGATATTCTCCACGAACTGGAACAGCTGGATCGGGGGCCGGCGACTGACGTCAATCATCTGCAGAATACGCCGGCCTTTCTGGGTTTTGTGAAGCTGTGTCAAACTCGATACCCCACATGTATTTTGCGGTTTTCGCTTGCCTTGGCGGCCCGGCAGCTAGGCTTGGCCTGTCTCGTCCGTGGCCAGGGTGCCGGTTTGGCGGCGAGTGCAACCGGGATCGCGGACCGGCTTGATTACGCAATGAAAAGTACAGAGAGGCGACTGCACCTCTGCCCGCTTTATCTGGCATCACACCTTCCGGGAATCTCGTTCGGTCCAAACCAAGTGCATCGCTTTTCTGCGATCGAGCTTGAGCAGCCTTTTGTTGTTCCGCAGCTTCACCGCGCGAACGAAAAGTGGTCGTTCGGTAGCGGACGTTTCTCCCAGTTCCGACGCGGGCGTAGCCTATCCGGCTCATAATGTGTCACCTCAATGTCTAGGCTCGAGGCTTGGTCACAAATAGTCGATGCCAACTCCGACGTTACGCGCCCAAAAAGCCGATGATCCGGAGCACGGCCCCTGCAAAGTCCGACCTTTACAGGAACATTTCGCCTATCGCGGAGTTGGGCGCGTTGCCCGCGATAAGGTGCCAACGGTGGTGCCGGCGGGCTTTTGGGAGGAAGTCATGATACGTGCCATCCCTTCACTCCACCTTTCCCGTCGCCGCGCATTGCAATTTGGGCTGGGAGCCAGCCTCGCCGCCACGACGGGCCTGGCGCCGGTTTCTCGCGCCTATGCCAAGGAGGAAGTGCAGGATGAGGACATTTTCCGCTTTGCGCTCAACCTGGAATACATGGAGGCCGAATATTATCTTCGCGGCACCACCGGAAAAGGCATCGACGCCGCCGATGCCGGTTCGAAACCCGGCGATGTCGTCGGCGGAAAGAAAGTGTCCTTCGAAACACCCGCCATCGGCGAATTCATGCAGGAGGTTGCTGAAAACGAACTCGCGCATGTACGGTTCTACCGCAAGACGCTTGCAAAGAACGCTGTCGACAGGCCAGCCATCGATTTCGATGCGGGGTTCAACGCGGTTGCGGAGGCAGCGGGCCTCGGGCGGGACTTCGACCCCTTCGGCAACGAAACGAACTTCGTTCTCGGCGGCATGCTGTTCGAGGATGTCGGCGTCACCGCCTATGCCGGTGCCGCGACGGTTCTGAAAAACAAGGAGTTTCTCGCCGCCGCCGCCGGCATATTGGCGGTCGAGGCCTATCACATGGGAATGGCGCGCTCCACTCTGTACCGGAAGGGAGAGAAAGCCTGGAAGGCCGCCAATGCCGTCTCGGACGCACGAGACAAGATCGACGGGCCGGAAGACAAGGACCAGGGCATCCAGGTGAACGGCAAGGCCAATTTCGTTCCCTCGACGTCCGACGCGATCGCGTTCACCAGGACGCCGCAGGAAGTGCTGCGGATCGTCTATCTCACCGATAAGGACGGCGTGAGCAAGGGCGGCTTCTATCCGGAAGGGATGAACGGGACCCTGAAGAGCACCTGACTCGCTCGCGACAGGCGATCGGATCGCAGGAAGAGACGCAGCGGGCCTGCGGGCGGCACTGCTGGTACGGCTGCGCGACGATCACGAATCAAATCCGCCGCAGGAGTCTTACGCTCCCGGTTTGTCAATCCTAACAATGCCAACCACCGGCGGAGCTGGAGCATTCCATCCCGTCGATTTTGAGCAGCTCCTGTTCTGACCTCTTGTTGACCGCGGTTTTGAGACAAATGCAGGAGCTGTCCGGTTCAGCGCGATTCCTGAATTGACATCAGGGCCGCCGCGCCCTGACCTTACTGGGGCCGCGGCGTCTCGCACTTGGCGAAGTCTTGCGCTGCCGAGTTCTGCAGCCGAGTTCTGCAATAGTGACAGGCACGCTGCCAACTCACCCCAGCCAATACCTTGGCCCCGGCCCCTTGCGTCCTGCCATATCGGCAGGGTTCGCAAGGCTACACCGGTCGATCGACAGGCAGCCGCAACCGATGCACTCGGTAAGCCCCGACCTCAGGCGCTGCAACTCGGCGATGCGCTGGTCGATGCGCTTGGTCCACTGGCCCGACAACCGTGACCAATCCCGACGCGACGGCACGCGATCGGCTGGCAACTTGGCCAGCTCGGCGCCGATCTCCTCGAGCGTCAGCCCAATTCGCTGCGCGAAGACGATGAAGGCGATCCGGCGCAGCACGGATCGCGGATAGCGTCGATGTCCCGAGCCGGCCCGCTCGGACGCGATCAGCCCGCGCTCCTCGTAGAAGCGCAGGGCCGATGAGGCGACGCCGCTGCGCCGTGACACGTCGGTGATGGTCAGCATGGAATCCATGCATGAACGAAAGCACAATTCCCACTTGACTTCAAGTTAACTTGAACTTGTAGCAAGAGGCATACGGATTAAAGGAGCACTGGCAATGCAGACGAATGTCGAACTTCAGGGACTTCGCGTGGCGGTCACGGGCGGCACGTCCGGCCTCGGACTGGCGCTTGTGCGGCAGCTTGCCGCGATGAATGCGTGCGTCGCCTTCGTCGCCCGCACCGCCGCGAATGTCGAACGCATCGCCGATGAGACGGGCGCGCACGGCATTGTCGGCGACGTCGGCAAGAAGGCGGACACCTACTCGATCGCGCTGCAGGTCACGGCAAACCTTGGCGGGCTCGACGTCCTGATCAACAATGCGTCGAGCCTCGGCCCTGTCCCTCTGGCGCTCCTTGCCGATACCGAGTGCGAGGAGCTGGAAATGGCGCTCGCGGTCAACCTCGTCGGCGCCTTCCGGCTGACGAAAGCCCTGTTCGGTGCGCTTGCCGCGTCCGCACGCGAGGGCCGCGGCGCGCTGGTCATCAACATTTCCAGCGACGCCGCGGTGAACGCCTATCCCGGCTGGGGAGCATACGGCGCGAGCAAGGCCGCTCTTGCCCATCTGACGGCGATTTGGGACGAGGAGGCGAAAGCAGACGGCATCCGGCTCCTCTCGCTTGACCCCGGCGATATGGACACCCCACTGCACGCGCTCGCGATCCCTGATGCCGATCCGGCGACCTTGAAGCGCCCCGAGGAGGCAGCTGCCGAGATCATCGAAAAGATGCTCGACGCGTTGCCGGTCCGCTCTACGCGTCTGGCCGGAGCACATGGATGATTGCCGCCGATCGTCCCGATCGGCGCTCCGCCAGGCTGTTCGTCGTCGAGGCGGACGGCACGATGCGCGACCTGCCGCGAGCTGGACTCGCGACGCTGTTCAACCCCGGCGATCTGGTCGTCGCCAATGATGCCGCGACCTTGCCTGCCAGCTTGCACGGCACGCATGTCCCAAGCGGTGAGGCGATCGAGATCCGCCTGGCGGGCTGGCTGTCACTTCCCGATCCAACCCGCTTCGTGGCGATTGCCTTCGGCTCGGGCGATCACCGCACGCGCACGGAAGACCGACTGCCTCCACCACCGCTGTCACCAGGCGACTACCTCCGGCTCGGCCCGCTTAAAGCCGTCGTAGAGTGCCTTCTCGACCATCCCCGCCTTCTCGAGTTGCGCTTCTCCGGCAACCGCGCAGCGGTCTTTGCAGGACTGGCGCAGCACGGCCGGCCGATCCAATACGCGCATGTTCCCGAGCCCTTGGCACTGTGGGATATTTGGACGAAGATTGCCGCCGGGCCGGTCGCGTTCGAGGCGCCGTCGGCAGGCTTCGCGCTCGACTGGCGCACAATCCAAGCCTGGCGTCGGCACGACGTTGGCTTTGCAACACTCACGCATGCTGCGGGCGTCTCTTCCACCGGCGATCCCGCGCTCGACTCGCGCCTTCCCTTCGACGAGCCCTACCACATTCCCGAGCACACAGCGGCACAGGTCGCGGGGGCGAAGCTGCGCGGCAGCCGCATCATTGCGATCGGCACGAGCGTAGTGCGCGCACTTGAGGCAGCCGCCAATCCCGGCGGCAACGTGCGTACCGGAGATGGCATTGCGACAGGGCGCATCACGCGGGGCACGCCGCTTCGCGTGGTCGATGCCATTCTCACAGGCGTCCACCAGCCCGGCGAAAGCCATTTCGAGCTCCTGCGCGCCTTTGCCGACGATGCTCTGCTCGCCAAGGCCTCCGCAGCCTTCATCGCGTATCGATACCGCGCGCATGAATTCGGCGATTCCATGCTGCTCAATCGCCAACCGCTGCTTCTATCGCGCGAACGGAACCATGCCGAGGTGCTCGAGACGAAGCCTCTACTCGAGGCATGGCTATGATGTCGGCAGGTTCGGTGGCATTCCGGCCGCACCGCAAACGTCAGCTTCGCAGAAGCGCCGGAAAGGTCGGCAATTGGCGCTCCTTGCTCATTCCACAGCCGGCAGAGTTGACTGCGAGTGACCCAGGCAGCGATCATAATGATCGCCACCAAATCAGCGCTTGTTCTCCGTTAGCGCTGTATCAACGCGAACCTCTCAAACATGGACGCGATCGGGTTTTGGCGCATTAGGAGGCGGACGTCGTACACGACGGGGAAGCCGTTCTATCCTTTCCACATCGTCGAGCGGAGAAGAGCCTGCATGTGCTCTGCCAGGTCGAGCTCACCGCGCGCCTCGATCTTCAAAAGATATCGTGCCTTGGCCCGGCGATCACCTTCCCTGACCGCAGGATAGGCGCATACAGCCAGCAGCGCCCTTTCCTCAGCCCCGCTGGCTCTGTCGTGGTTGCGATTACTGCCGTCCATTTCGTGGATCGCCTTGCCGAACGCAGCGTACATTGCCTTGTGCGCCTTGATCAGCGCCCGCAGATCGCTGGACGGTTCCCGGTCCCGGCGTCGCGTCTCTGTGGCGAGAGCTGTTGCCGCAACCGTCGAGGCGATAACGGCGCTGCCGGCGCTGAGAAGCAAGGCGCGGCGATTGATCCTGGACATGGTGAACTCTCCTCTCCTCTCCTCTCCTCTCCTCTCCTCTCCTCTCCGCTTCACGGCAGGCTGCCAGATCGGTGTCGTAACACCGGCCGGCCGCGCTCTCACGCTAGCACGACTGCCAGCGCAGTCATGTCAGGATGAACAGACCGTTGGACGCGTTGCAGCTAGGGGCATGGCTAGGGCGACCGCGGGGATCGCATCTCGCGAGGCGTTTCGATCGATTATTTCCCCTCGGCATCGCCACCAACGAACGGATCGCCATTCTGGCCGTGTCCGTGGTCATGGTGATTGCTCTGACTTCGCTTCGATCATGGGGCGCCGCTCACGCGGCGCCCTCGGCGGTGATGGCTTTCATCACCCGTTCGGCCGCCCATCGTCCGGCCTCGTTAAGATGGCGCTGCCAAGCGCCTTGCGTGTGCGAAATCCTCGGGTTCATGCCGATGGAAATGCTGTTCAACGCTGCCCCGCATCTGTGCGGCCGCACGCCGGAGGAAGCGCGCGACAGCATGGAACTCGCACACAGGTCGTGTCCCTGCCGCACGGCACCAAGCGCGATCTGCTGGCCATGGTCAAGAAAATGGTGGCGCTGGAGGGTGCTGCGGACGGAGCGGTGGCGGAACCTCAAAAGGGAGAAGAAGGACGTCTTTTAGCCGCCTCGCGCTGCGATGAGTGGCACCGGGCGGGAGCATCACCGCGAGGCATTCATAGGGGCACGCCTTAAGCATCGACCTTCTTAAGCTCCGAGAGCCGCACAACGCCGTTCTGGCTGCGGAATGTCACTGTCGCATCCGTACTTTGCGCCTGGGCGATCCGGGTGAGGTGATCGATGATTCAACATAAGCGCGTTTCCGCTGAATCGGCGGCGGAAATTGGTCGAAGGTATCGCCCGGGTCCTAGAATCCAAAAACTTGGAGGACGCGAATGCCTTCTGGCGCAGCACCGCCAAGACAATTCTCGTTCAACTCCGGCAGGCACAAGCTGAGCGGCCGACATGCCGGCGCTTCTCTGACTTTCAGTCCTCCTCGCGGGCCCCAGCTTAATCGTGGCGGCAAAAGGAACAAAGTGCGGTGTCGCTGGTTGAGATTTGTTGAGACCAGAGCGGAGGCTTTCCCCGCTGTCTCATCCAGCGCAAGGTTTCGCCGTGGGCATTCTCGCGAGCCTGAAGAAAGCTACCGAGCAGGCGACGGGAATCGCGCGACCGAGAAAGCAAGAACTCGCCGAATTTGTGAAGATGAAGAAGCCACTCGAATTTCGGTTCAAGGATGACGGCCTCGTGCCGAACCACCCCTTCTGGCCGTTTGTCGTCTATCGTGGCGCCGTAAGGTCGGTGGAACAATTTGATTCCGCAGCCGTGCTGGAAGAGCTTTTCGAGGCCAATGGCAGGAGTAGCGCTGGCGGCACGGCATCTACCACTACGTCCATTACCATTCGCGCAAAAATGAAGTGCTTGGGGTTGCGGGCGGAACCGGCAAGGTTCGGTTCGGGGGCAACAGGGGCCGTACATTGTCCTTGAAGGCGGCGACATGGCAGTTCTTCCGGCCGGCACCGGTCACCAATGTCTCTCCGAGTCTGCTGGTTTCCTGGTGGTCGGCGCTTATCCCGCATCCGACGCTTATGACGAATGCACGACAGCCCAGGAACATGAGCGGGCATTACGAACGATTCCCAAGTTGGCCGTCCACGGGAAGGCTCCCGGTCTATGGGAGGAAGCGCCGCTGGTGTCAGTGTGGAAAAAATGAAGCTTGAAGATGAAGTCCGCCACGTTTCCGAAGACTTGGACGATGATGTACTGAGTGACGCTGTGCGGGCGCTGCATCGTCGGGTGAAGATCGTTCATGATTTCGATATCCCCTACATTGCTGGATACAGCAAAGATGGCAGGACGATTTATATCGATCGCCATATGCCTCGCACTATGGATTGGAAATCGGCCAAGGTCCGGCTTGCCCCATTTCTGCTAACGCACGAGATCGTTGAAAAGGCGCTCCTAGACGAACTCGGGCTTCATTATCTGCACGCGCATCAAATCGCCCTTCGAGCCGAACGCGATGCCGTGAAGGCGGCGGGTGTTGGCTGGTCCGCTTACCAGGCCGTCAACAAAAAGAACGAAAAACCGATCTCCGAAGAGACGCTCAAGAAGATCCCCAAGGATCTTGACCTGACGCCCTACCGCGACATGAGCGACTTTTCAACACTCGAGCGTCTGCTGAAGGCGCAACGATAGTCGGACAAGCCAATGGTCCTCGCTTGCCAGTTCTATGACCGCCGCCTCGACAGTTCAGCATCGACGAGCTCGCGGCACATGTGCAAATGAGCGCATCGACCCTGCACCATCATTTTCGCCAGCTGCAGCTCGTTCGCATGGCGCTGCGTGCACCGAACTTCGCGGGGTCCGGCAGAAGCCGAAGCAGCCGCGCCATCCGATGAGGTATGGCTTCAGCTCCTTGACCAGCTGCGGCAGACTGATGCCCCGGGTCCGGCGTGTCATTACCCAGATCAGCGCCTTGAATTTGGCGAGGGCCTTCGGCGCGATGAGCCGCTCGCTCCCGTCATTCGCGATGCTGAACCCCAGGACTCCCGCTCCTCCGGCCGCGCCACTGCAGCTTTTTCTTGGGTTGGGTCCGAGGTTGGCCCGCGGAAGAACCTTTGCTTCCAGTTCGGAGCCACGCGCCAATGTTCGTCAGGCTTCTCATCAAAGCCGAGGTTGGCCGCCAAGATTCACCTTCACCAGGCGATCAGGCGTGAACTGCCCAAAAAAAGAAATTGGATCGAAGGAGAAGTCGTACTCTCCAAGATCCGGTGTGTCCTTTTCCCAGGCCTTCTTCGTCGATTTCGATGCCAAGGCTGGTACCGCTTGCCCCGCCTGAGCGCGCGCCCGTCTTTGGACACCTCCGCCTTTGAATGGCTGTTATGGCGCAAGGCAGACAGCCGATTTGCACGCGATAGTACATCGCCGCCCTCTGCGAGTGCCAGGCAGCATGTTCGTTCGAGGCGTGACGCCCAAAAGCGGACGGCCCGCGGTCAGGCCAGCTGCCCGATTGCACTTTCGGCCCAAAGCACAGGCTCCGTTATGCGGTAGAATTGTCGCGTCGCGATCAAGGCTGACGGGCTGACATCAACCATCAGACCAATGATCGTCATATCACCATGTGCGAGCGCAGGCCCAAGCTGCTTCGGATTCCAGCCAATCGATGCGAGGCGGTCGAACCAGTACTCCTCGCACACGATTGTCAGATTGCTGATATGTCGCTGGATACAGAATTCCAAAATTCCGCAGTAGATCACGCCGGCTGCCTGGCAAGGTCGGCCGGGCTCACGAAGATCCCGCGCCACGAAGAACCTGGTCCATTCAAAGATATTGGGTCGGCGCGGAACGCCGCCCTCGGCGAGTTGCGGAAAGGTTTCGCTCATCAGATGGGGCCGAAGGCTCGGCACGAAACGGGATCCGGCAACGACGCCTCTTCCTGGCTGGATGCCGAGCAGATGAATCGCTTCTGGAGTATCAAACGCGTCGATCTCGCGACCGTCGGGGCGTCTCAGGTCCTGCCATCCACGTTCATCGACATAGATTTCATGCCGCAGGCGGAAGTAGCTGTCGAGATCCCCTCGATAGGCAAAGCTGTTTGACGCGTCGACGACATGGACCTGAATCATTGCGGTTCCTCGAGATGGAACCCCATCCGACCACGCGACGATTGCCCGGGAAATACCCAGATCTGGGGATGGATCAAAGTTCGATTTCGTGCCTGCGAAAAGCCTCCACGATCGCGTGCACAACGTTGGCGGTGCTGAGCTTCTCCTTGATGTTGCGCAGGTGGGTCGTCACAGTGTTTTCCGAGATGCCAAGTATGCGGGAAACCTCCCATGCGGTCTTTCCTCCCGCGACCCACTGCAGGATTTCACGCTCTCGTTGGGAAAGCTTTTGTCTCGGCCGCCTGCGCGAGTTGCCAACGAGGCGTTCGGCAGCCGAATAGGCATGGCGCGCAAGGGCATGGATGGTGCAGCGCACCGTCGGCGCCAAATCAATTTCATTTCCGGCAACCGTTACACAGGCCGGATCGCCAAACGCAGCCTGGATCGGGATGCAGATCCCGTCGCAAAGCCCAAACTCTTTCGCTTCATCCATCACCCTCCTGGCATTTCCGTTCGTCAAGCCGTGATGGACGTCCCGCCAGAGGAAGGGCTCGATCGCACCACGGCACACAGCAACACAAGGGTCATGGCGATAGTGTCCGGCAGCCATATAGCGGTCGTACCATTCCTGCGGCCAACCGTTGACAAGGATGTGTCCATCCAGCGATCCGGTGTCCTGGCGTGGCAATTCGGTGACCAGACAGGCTGCGTAGCCGTGACATTCGATGCTCCTGCGCAGTTGCCGAATGATCTCGGCGGCGCTGGTTGCACGGTCAATCTGCGCCGTTGCTTCAAAGATCTGTATTAGCTGATCCTGTAGGACGCTCCCGTGAACCGCCGCCATTGCAGGCCCTTTCAATGTACTGAGACAAAGAAAACAAAATAAAGAACTTAGGTCCGACCGCAACGTCCGGCATGACTTTTGACTACTATAGTAGGTGGCACTAAAGGGCGCGTTCTGACTGCCTCGCCGCATGAGGCTGAGGTCTGTTTTTGCTCGCAATCTGAGGTTGCTTCGCCAGGGCACCGGCTTGTCGCAGGAGCAGCTCGCGGACCTTGCCGGCCTCGACCGCAACTATGTCGGCAAGCTGGAGCGGGAGGAAAACTCACCCACCGTCGACACGCTGGAGGTACTGGCGTTGGCATTGCAAGTTGACGTGGAGCAGCTCATCCGTCGAAACTCGCCGTGATGCACTGGTCAGCAGGCCGCCGAGAGCATCAGGATTTTCCCTTGCGCCGCTCACGCGGCGCCACAGCACAATCACCAGCTAGGGCTCGGGCGTTTTTGCCGGGCCGTTTCGTCAGCTCCTCGATGTCGACGCTCAATGCGGTGGCAAGCTTTGCGAGCGACAGGAGTGTGGGATTGCGACGGCCGGCCTCGAGACCACTCAGATAGGCGCGCGTGAATCCTGAACGGAACGACAGTTCCTCTTGAGAGAGGGCCTGTGCGCGCCGAATCCTCTGTACGTTGAGGCCGACAACCAACCGTAGGTCCATAACGGCATGGTCGTCGCTAGGCACACTTTAGGACGACACACTATAATGAACATTCGTCATTGACAGGCGCGGCCATTGCTGCTTTTCTCATCATATTAAGGAACGCCATTCCGAAATAAGGAACGTCAGTGACAGGAAATCTTTCGTTGGAACGTGGGCTTGCGGTTCTCAATGTCCTCAAGGAAGCGGACGAAGCAGTCGGGGTGCGCGAACTCGCCCGCCGGCTTGAGCAGAGTGCTCCCGCCGTGCAGCGAATTCTGAATACCCTGGCAGAGCAGGGCTATGTCGAGCAGTCGCCAGACTCGCGGCGCTACCGGCTGGGTCACTCCGTGCTGGCTCTGGCGCGGAAGGTCCTGGGCAGAGATCGCCTGGTTGGTTTGGCTGAAATCGAACTGCAGGCGCTGGCCGCCGAAGGGTGCTTCAACGCATTCCTCGGTATCAGGCGGGGCAACTGCGGAATTTATCTCCTGACCGTGCAGAGCAAGAGTCCGGTCGTCATTCGTTCTTCACCTGGCGAGACCTTCCCCTTGCATTCTACCGCATTGGGCAAGGCGCTCCTGATGGAGCTGAGCGGCGAGGCGGTCATTGGGATTCTTGGCCGAGGTCCACTGGAGCAGGTTGCCGTTCGCACAGTCACCGATCCGCACAAGCTCATTGCTCAAATCAGAGCGTCCGAGCCCATTGGTTACACAACATCCCTGGACGAGAACTTTACCGGGCTGATTGCGGTCGGCGCACCGCTTCGCGATGCATCAGGCACAATCATCGCGGCCATAAGTGCGGCCTACCCCCGGTCAGTGGGACCGCATGTGGAGATCGCTGAGATTGGAGAGGCAGTAATGGCGGCTGCAGCGCGCATTTCCACCGGCCTCGGCTTTCTGGAAGCAAAACAGGCTCGGGATTCCCATCATGCTGCTTAACGAAGCGCGCCTGAAACAATGCATGACGGCAGCCGGGCTTGACGCAATTATAGCGACTGCCCCGGAAAACGTGACCTATATGAGCGGCTTCTGGGCTCTGCCGCAATGGATCCGTCGCGGCCCGCAGGCTTATGTGGTGTGGCCGGCTCCTGACAAGGGCACGCCTGAAATCATCGCCAGCTCCAGCACGCTCGACCTCGTAGCCGATCAGGAACTGTGGGTAAGCAAGGTTCGGCGCTATGGCGACTTTTACGCCGATGTCGGTTCCTCGACGACCGTGGACCTCGCCAATGAACGGCACCTCCAGCTTCGAGACCTGCCGAGGCATGGCGATGCCATCGCGGCTTTGGTCGCCGCATTGGAAGAAGCTCAGCTCGGCCGTGGGCGGATCGGCATAGACGAGGCCGGGCTCGCACCAGGATACCAGGAAACCCTCAGAGCCCATTTTCCCAATGCGTCGTTCCTACCAGCCACCGCATTGCTTCGCGAGGTTCGTGCCGTAAAAACGGCAGATGAAATCGAACGGCTCGGCCAAGTTGCCCAGATTGCCGAACGCTCTATTCAAGCAGCACTCGGCGTTGCTCAGGAAGGCGCCACCGAAGCAGATCTGGCGCGCGCTTTTCATGTCAGGACAGTCGAGGAAGGCGCCCTGCCCGTACTGGGATGCATCGGCTTTGGCGAGCGCAGCGCGCTCATGAACGTCCAGCCGTCTGACCGCAGGTTGCGCGCTGGAGAAATCATCCGCTTCGACGTCGGTGGCCGGTTCCGGCACTACCGCGCCGACATTGCCCGCATCGCCACGCTGGGCGAGCCGCCGCCGCAGGCGCATCGACTTCAGCAGGCGCTGCTGCGCGGCGTTCAGCATGCCTGCGACATTATCCGTCCGGGCATGGCAGCAGCACAGCTCTTCGAGACGGTCGTGCGTGTGGTGAAGCGCGAAGGAATTGCCCACTACGAGCGCGATCACGTCGGACATGGCATCGGCCTTGATGGTTATGATGCGCCGACGCTCTCGGCGCGCAGTGCAGACATCCTTGAAGAAGGAATGGTGCTGTGCGTGGAGACCCCCTACTACGAAATCGGCCGCTGGGGACTCCAGGTGGAGGACATGGTGGTTGTTCGCCAGCGCGGAGTGGAGCGGCTGACGCAGACGCACGATGCAATCACCCGGGTGCCGTTATGAGCCGCGCGGCAGGGTTTTCCTGTATTCGATGCGGCGCCTTGTTCCGGATCGATACCAAAATCGACTCGCGCGGCTGCCCGAAATGCTGTGCCGAAGCACCGGCCAATCTTAAGGTCGTCTACGATCCGTCCGGAGCTACATCGACCGCTTCCACAGCGGGTGCCGCCCTGCCCTCGCTCTGGCGCTATGCCGACATGCTTCCTTGTGGACTCAGCGATGCAATCTCCTTGGGCGAGGGCCTGACGCCGTTGCTGAGCGCCGAGAAGCTGGGAAAGCAGCTCGGCGTCCCCAAGCTGCTTATCAAGGACGAGGGCGCAAACCCTACCTGGTCCCACAAGGACCGCTTCTCAACGGTGGCGGTGTCGATGGCACGTTTGAGTGGCGCACGCGTGGTGGCGACTGCTTCGTCGGGGAACGCCGGGGCCTCACTTGCCGCCTATGCTGCACGGGCGGGCCTGAAATGCGTCGTTGTCACATTCTCAGGCACCGCCGGCGCAATGTTGGCGCAGATCCGCAAATACGGCGCAAGCGTCATATCCCTGGCCGACAAGTCCCATCGCTGGCCATTGCTTGCCGCTGGTACCGAGCGCCTCGGATGGTTTGCAACATCACCGTTTCACAGCCCCGTGGTGGGCAGTCATCCTGTCGGGATCGAGGGCTACAAGACCCTGGCTTACGAAATCGTCGAACAAATGCACGGTGCAGTGCCGGACTGGTGCGCCTTGCCTGTTTGCTACGGGGACGCGCTTGCCGGCCTGTGGGCCGGATTCAAGGATCTTCTCAGCCAAGGCAAGATCGAGCGGTTGCCGAGACTCGTGGCGGCGGAAGTGCATGGATCTTTGGCCAGAGCCCTTGCCGGCAAGGGAGATCTGGTTGCCGAAGTGCCCGCAAGCTTCGACACGCTTGCCATCTCGATCGGCACCACACGAAGCACGTTTCAGGCGCTCAACGCCCTGCGTGAATCTGGCGGCACGGCAATGCCGGTCGGCAATATCGGCTTGATAGCGATGCAGCAGCAGCTTGCGGCCACCGAGGGTGTTTTTGCCGAGCTTGCCTCGGTGACGCCATTTGCAGCTATCGAATCCTTGAGGCGAGAAGGCACCATCGCGCGGTCGGACAGCGTCGTTGCCATCGTGACAGCGAGCGGCCTCAAGGATTTGGATCGTTCGACCGGTCCGAACAAAGCACAACCATCGTTTCACTCAGTTGCCGAAGCGTGGGAATACGTTGCCGAGGGCCGTGACTATTTCACGCCCTCACTTGAACGGCGCGCGACCAAGATGTCCTGAAGAGAAGATAGAGGCGATCATGAGCGGATGCGATTTCTGATCGATTGATGATCTCGTCCACCATTGGACGGTATTGCGACTTCCTAAAAGCTATCCGGGAGAGGCAAATTCAACTCGCTTAGCGAGCGGAATCTCGATTCAAACATGATGTAAGGGGAATGTTCATGCTTCGCAAAACGCTCATAGGCTGGCTCGCAGCCCTCAGTGTCGCAATGGCAACTCAGACGATGGCTGAGGAAACGCTCAGAGTCGGCGTCACGCCAACCGGAGTGCCGTTCACGTTTGTCGACACCGCAACCCAAAAGCCGACAGGCGCGATGGTCGATCTGGCAAGTGCGATTGCCGCGAGCCTTGGCACGACCGCCGATTTTCAAGTAAACGCTTTTCCAGCCCTGATCCCGGCATTGACGACCGACAAAATCAATCTGATTTCCGCCAGCATGTTCATAACGGACAAACGAAAGCAGGTGATCGATTTCAGCACGCCGGTTTACGCCTATGGCGAGGCGATGTTTGTTGCTGCCGGCGATAGCAAAGACTACACGATCGAGGAGCTCAGAGGTGCGACCGTCGGGGCGCAGATCGGCTCGACCTACGCTGACGCTCTGGAAGCGCTTGGCGTCTTCGGTCAAGTCAAGCTCTACGACTCAATCGCTGACATGATGCGCGATGTGGTTCTGGGCCGCATCAAGGCCGGTTTCGGTGACGCCCCGATCGTCGCATATCAGCTTTCAAAGAATCCCGAGCTGGGTGTTCGCCTCGTCGACGGCTATCAGCCGATGAAAAAAGGCGAGGTCGCGTTGGCGGTTGCTAAGGAAAATCCACTGCTTCTCGAAAAGGTGAATGCCTCCATCGCCAAGCTGAAGGAAAGCGGCGAATTAAGCCGAATATTTGCCAAATATGGCCTTTGAGGCCGACCCGCACTGACCTCGACAGAAGCGCCGGCTGGCAGGACCAAAGGATCGCATCGGAATGACCGGCTTTGACGGCCGGGGTACGTGCCAAGAGGAAGCCGGCCATGACCAAATTCATCGCGCATGCAACGGAATATCTGCCGCTTCTTCTTAACGGCGTTTGGCTGACCGTCATGATAACCCTTCTTGCGCTGTGTCTTGCGACGGCGCTCGGCCTTGTCTGGGCGCTATTCAGGACATCGGGGATACGCTGTCTCGCCATGCCGACGCGGCTCCTTGTCGACTTCGTGCGCGGCATACCATTGTTGGTGGTTCTCTTTTATATCTACTTCGTCGCGCCCGAGATCGGCATCAACCTGACTGCGCTCCAGGCTGGCACGATCGGGCTGGGGCTGGCGCACTCCTGCTATCTCGGGGAAACCTTCCGGGCTGGCATCGAGGCGGTCGATAAGGGTCAGGTCGAAGCGGCAAAATCGATCGGCATGAAGCGTCCGTTGATGATGCGCCGCGTCGTGCTGCCGCAGGCATTCAAGATCATCCTGCCGCCTTACGCCAACAATATGGTCATGCTGCTGAAGGACTCCTCGCTTGTCTCGGTGATTTCGGTTCAGGAGTTGACCATGCAGGGCAAGATGCTTGCGTCGTCCACATTCGACAACATGACAGTTTTTACCTTGGTGGCACTGCTTTACCTGTGCCTGACGGTTCCGCTGAACCTGTTTATGCGTAGAATCGAAACCTATCTTGGGGCGGCGGGATGATCACCTTTGAAAACGTGCACAAGTCCTTCGGCTCCCACGAAGTCCTCAAGGGGATCAACGCCGAGATCGCCAAAGGACAGGTCGTATGTCTGATTGGGCCCTCGGGTTCCGGCAAATCGACGCTTCTGCGATGTGTGAACGGGCTTGAGACCTATCAGCGCGGTCGCATCAGCATCGACGGCACCGTGGTCGATGCCGCCTCGCCCCAGGTTCACGCCATCTGCACCCGCGTTTCCATGGTTTTCCAACGTTTCAACCTGTTTCCGCACCGCACAGCCCTGGAAAATGTCATGGAAGGGCCGCTCTACGTGCTGAAGGAAAATAGGAACCAGGTCCGGGAGCGGGCCACGGCATTGCTCAATCGCGTCGGGTTGGCCGACAAGACGAATGCCTATCCCGCGTCATTGTCGGGGGGTCAACAGCAGCGCGTGGCCATCGCCCGTGCCCTGGCGATGCGCCCACAGGCCATTCTTTTCGACGAGCCCACCTCCGCACTTGACCCGGAAACGGTCGGCGAGGTCCTGCAGGTCATGCGCGCGCTCGCATACGAGAACATGACCATGCTCGTGGTTACGCACGAAATTCAGTTCGCCCGCGAGGTTTCCGACAGCGTCCTCTTTCTCGACGGCGGCCGGATCGTTGAGCAAGGTCCGGCCAAGGAACTGCTTCGAAATCCGAGACACGAACGCACTAAGGACTTTCTTCATCGGGTTATGCACCCCGTGTGACTCGGGCGCTGGTTTGTCGCGTCCAACTCTGAATTCGGACCTGTCACTGCGTAGGGACCAAGCCGTCCGCCCCCGCGACCACGGCGTTTAAAGTTCTGCGGTTCCAAGGGAATCTCGTCCATGCCGTCTCTTCGGCCGGATGAATTTGCGTGAGAACAGTTGGTTCAAGAGGAATTGAGATTGGCCAATCCTTCAAACCGGCGAGCCAGTCGGGGTTGTAGACTGTATCTGAATGACGATGCCCTTCATCTGGCATTATCACGACGGTGGAGGCGTCCGGATTGTGCCTGGCGAACCAGGCGCCGACCAAGGCTGCGGCGCCGCTGGTCGGCCCCATGAACAGCCCGTGATCGCGAAACAGCCCATGCGCCATTGCGTAGGCCGGCAATGCGCCCACCCAATGAATATCGTCGATCATCTGATGACGAACATTTTCCGGCAAAACACTGTTGCCCAGCCCGCGCAACATGCGACGTCCGACAGGCTGGCCAAAGAGCATGCTTCTGTGGGTATCGACTGCAATCATCCTGAGATCAGGAAAGAGCTCACGAAGGAAGCCTCCGGTTCCACAAAGCGATCCCCCAGTGCCCACGCAGCCGACGAGGCAATCGATACGGCCGAATGATCGAACAACGAGGTCGGCCAGGCGCGCGTAGGCCAGGCGGTTTTCCGGACTGTCGTATTGCCGAGGCCAATACGTGCCCGGGCTATCTTGCAGCGTCTGCTGAAGATACTGGAGCCGACCGCGCTGATTGCCGTCTCCTTGAGGATCGTCGATGGCCATGACTTTGGCACCAAGTTGTTCCAGTCGCCGCCTGAGTTTCAGGTCGATGAGGGTGGAGGCCGTGACAAGTGTAAGCGCATAGCCACGAGCCGCAGCCAGCATGGCGATGGCGAGGCCGAATGTGCCCGACGTCGTTTCGATGATGTGACCTTCCCGCCTGAGGCGCCCTGACGCTTCCGCCTGATCGACCATGAATCGGGCGGGCATCAGCTTCATAAGGGAAAAGCAGGCGGCGTTGAGGTTAGGTGCGAGTTGGGCAAAACGCGGCGTCTCGTAGGCGCGTAAATAGTCTTGCGCCGCGCTCACTGGATTAGCCCCGTTTCGGCGTTAAGGGCAAACGTATGGACGCCTTGGAGGCCTGCGCCGCTCACCTGCCTTGCGAGCTCAGCAGCGCGCATGCCCGCCCTGGGTGCGTTGGCATCCAGAAGGATGCCGATCAACGTGCCACTGTGGGCCACCTGCACACCGCACGCGTCATGCGCCCGTGCTATATCCAAAACGGTATTGAAGGATGCCTTCGGCAAATGCCTCTGGCTGATACTGGCGCTGATGGTTGCGACACGTCCAAGCAAGCGGGGATCTTGTTGCCGGATGGAGTGGTTCGCCAGTCCCCGCAGAACACGGAACAGCCCGATTTCCTCACCATCGTAGCGTGCCCGTGGCATGCTCAGCGTATCGATCGGCCGGGCACTGCCGTCCCTGAAACCTACCAGGAGAAGGGGCGGGAACTCGCCACCGAAGTGTTCGATCGTACGGCCTTCCCGGTGGGCGAAGAGGAGAGGTTGGTCGCCGTAGGCAATGGCGTCGCTTGCGCCTTCCGCGGCCACCGCCAGTCGCGCAATCGTTGACTGGCGCAGCGTGAGGCCCGCTGCGGCTGCCACCGCACGAATCGCAGCAATGACGTCTGCGGTCGAGGAACCATAGCCATGCCCTATCATAATAGGGCTTTCGATCGTAAGTTCTCCACCTCCTTCAGCTACTCCGATATGCTCGAGCGTAAGGGCTGCCGCGCGTGCCGCTTTGGTCCGGTTTGCAGGCCGCGGTCGAATCCCAATTTGTTCATGCGGCCAGAAAGTCGCTAGCGATTCTTGCGACGTGAGCGGCAGGGTTACGAGTCCGCGACAAAGCCTTCCTTTTTCCCCTTCAAAGACGCCTTGGAGGAATTCCCCATGGTGGGCGTGCGCTCGTCCGACGCCTACCGCCAGAGGCAGCCTGATAGTCTCGTTGTTGATGTTGTCCGAGCTTGTCCGATGGCCAGATCTCGTCATCCCCGTCTTTGTCACCACGTCATCTCCTCACCTGGAATTGACAGATGATGCGTATGACTGATCCATGCTGTCACTCGCCAAATCTTGGTAGTGCCAAAGGCAAGCGCTTCATGCAAAGATAGGGGCAAGATCGCCCCACAAATTGGGCGTCCAATACTGGACTAGATACAGCAGCACGTGCCGAGGGCGGTTGGCCATGCGGACAACCGTTCCGAAATAATTGCGCCACGCACCGTGTCTTCATTATTGTTCTTGTAAGGAGGTTGGACTGCTCACCCTGTGTCAATACTGAGATTTGGCGATAGCCCGCAGCGGCCAAAAGCGCACCGGGTTCAGAGTGCGTTGGGCTCTGGCAAAGCCTCTTTCGGTTGTCATGAACCGTGCCAGCATCGGCGCGATCAGCTTTGCCGGATCAGTGATTGTCTCGCCGCTTTCACGGCCAAGCACATCGGCATTATCCACACCTATGAGGGTGGCCAAAATCCAACGCTCGGCACCTTTAATAAACTGCCGCCCAGAGGTGGACAGCCGCTGTTTGTTTTGTCCACCCGAACGGGCAAGGAGGGCCATTTCGCGACCTTTGCGGTCGGATAGCAGGAAGTCGCGATTTTGAAACAAAGCGGCCCTCCGGTATGTCGGGCACTGCGCCGGCAATGCCATGTTCAAGGTGTTCGTCGGCAGCAGCGAGGCACGGCAGCTCGGGGACCCTTGCGCCGACCGGTCCGTGCGCAGTTCCAGTCAGGTCACGGCTGGACATTGACGAAGAAGGTTGCGCCTGTGCCTGTCCTTGGTTGCGGGTCCTGATCCTGACGGCCATTGGCGCGGATGACCGTTACCGAATAGCGGTAGCCGGCGGCAACGGGCCGGTTCAAGATAATGGCGGTGATCGGATAATCAATCCGCACCTGGGCAGCGAGCGTATCGGCGTTCAATTCAGCCGTGCCGCCTGCCTCGAATTCCACGAGGATCGCGACGATGCGCTCGCTCTCACGTCCGGCGATCGGTTCGAACAAGCCAGCAACGGCCTTAGCCGTGACCAGTCGGAAATAGTCGACGGAACTACCGTCGAAGATGTGATTCCACACCGCCTCCGGATCCACATTCACGCGCACGCCGCTGAGATCGAAGGCTATGTCCGGCGCCAGCGCGAAGGGCGCCGATGACGTGACAAACAGTTCAACCGCTTCCCCCGGCGCCACATTTTGCTTCGGCAACGCACCCGGTGCGATCGAAGCCGGGATCGCCTCGCCGCCCGTGCCGATCGCCGCGTCGAGGGTTTGGATATCGACCGGGCTCTCGATAGCATTGGTCAGCACGACACGCAGCGTTCCGGCCTCGGCGATGGCGATATAGGAAAAGATGTCGCCCTCGAGATCGTCGAATCTGGCCTCGAACGGAATGATCTCCGTGCGCCCGTTTGGGACATCCACCTCGACCTTGCCGATGAACAGAGCGGCGGTGGTCTGATGCATCGCATCGAACAGAAGGCGGAAGTCGGGCAACGGCATGGACAGCGTGTCTTTCAGCGCGCCGTGCAGCACTGTCGCGATATCCGGCCGCTGTTCGTGAACCGAACCCGATTGCGTCGGCCGGTCAACGAAGAAGCGTATATCGCTGGTCGGCAAAGGCTGGAAGTCGATGCTCGACGCGCCGAACTGTGGAAGGGCCAGAAGCTGGTCGCGTGCATCCTTTAGCCGCTTGGGATCGATGAACGGCGCGACGACATAGTCAAGGATCATCGTCGTGTCCGATCCATCGGGCTTTGAGGTGACACGAACGGTGGCGAAGGGCGTGAAGGGCGGATCGCGTCGCCGCGCAATCTTGTAACGGTCGGGAAAGATATAGATGATCGACCGGCGTGAAGCGTCCTGGAGATAGGTGTAGAAATTGTCTTTCCAGGCAAGCGCATGGCGGATCAACTGGCTTGCGCCTCCCGCGGACGCCGCGACTCCCTGAAAGATATAACCGTGCAGGGCGGGCGAGAAGCAAAACGGCTCGGGCGTAATCGTCTGTTCCAGCTCACGCCGCACGGCCGTGTATGTCCGTTGCGATCGACGCAAGTCGACGGTTGCGACAGGCTCGGACTGCCGCTCGATGTTCGAGCGCCTGTCGGTGAGCGATACGCGCAAGGCCGATGGCGCATCGGTGCCAGCGGGAATGGGAACAATGAGCGCGGAAAGCTGGCGCGCAGAATCGAGGTCGCAGAAGCCGTGGAGACGCTTGCCGCTGTCGGCATCGACGACATCGATCCAGGTTCGCGAAGCCGAGGCATTCACGCCACCCGGCGGGAGGTCAGGCGACGGGGCGAAGAAATCGTCGGAATAGTCCGCCCAATTGTCGATTGCGAGGGTAATAGTCGAACCGTCCGACTGGTCCTCGACACCGAGGATGGACAGCCGCGGTATCGGCAGCGCATCCACGATGGGAATCGGCGGTTGCCGCACAAGCGTACCGATGGCGAGCCGGACGGACGGAATGGCCGCCTTCACGAAGCCCGCCTCATGCGCGGCAATCATCAAATTCGCCACGATGCCCCGCTGCAGGGTGGCGAGGCTCGTTTTCGAGGTGGCATTTGCCGTAATTATCTTGTCGCGTATGCTGTCCGGTTCGAATGTCAGGATCTTGTTCGGCGGCCACACGACCGAAATTTTCTTCGGCAGGAAGGGGCCGAGCGGCCTGCCATTGCCCGTGCCGGACCCGCCTCCCCCATGCGGCCTTGGCGGAGGATCGGGAATTTCCACGTCAATCACGCGACGAATAGTAAGGCGGGCGGCTCGCTCCTGCTCGGTCAGCGCGCGATAAACCTCGTCACGCTCCATCAGCGTGGCAAAGGTCAATTTGGCCCAGATGTGATCGCTCTCGCGAGTGACATCGGTGAACTCCAGCGTCTTACGCGCGCCGGACGGCGGTGCCATCAGGAAGCTTAGCTCGATCAGCACTCTGTGCTGATATTCCGTGGAGTCGGGCGCCTGCGCCAAGACCGAAGCAGCCGGGAAAGCCTCGAGGCCGACCGTCAGAGTCGAGGTAGCGTGCTGCTGCGAAAGCGCAATCTGAAAGCGCTGCCCGCCCTCGACATTGTCGGTGCCGAGCCGATAGACCGGAACATACAGTTTGCGGCTGTCGTCGGAGAGGAGCGTGTAGACAAGCTGATCGGTCGGCTCTTCTTGCGGGCTGCGCCCAACCGCCACGACCGCGTCTTCAAGGCCGGCCGGAGACGACTCTCTGCGGCGATCCAGGTTCTTTGGCAGCACTTCGCGGACTGGCTGCGCCGCGCGCGCTGCCACCGGGCGTGCCCGCTCTTGGCGCTTTAACCGCGAGCTTTTGACGGCCAATGGTTTATCGGCGGGCGAGACCGACCAGAGCGATCCCATGGCGGCGGAGCCGCGATAACGCAGACCCGCCGTGAACGGCGTGGATGCGAACCACCGGAAAGTCCTCGTCGGTTCCGCCGGCGTGAAGGCCAACGTCGTGACGTTGTCGGGGATATCGTCGAGTCCGATCGGCAGCACGCTGAGCGCCCGGATCTGCGCGTCATCGTCGAAGATGCAGGTGATCTGGACCTGAGTTGGGCCATAGGAGGGAAAGGATGCGAGATCGAACCGCGCGTCAGTGCCGTCCACCGTATTGAGGCGAAGCGTACCGGAGCCGTCCCGCGCGGTTGCAACGGCTTCGATGCGGACCGCGTCGCACCCGCGCGGGATGGCTATGGCGGTGGAAAGCCGTCCGCTGTCGAGCACGAACGGCGTCGTATGCTCTTTTCCCCCGGCCGTGTAGGTGCAGAGGCCGCTGACGATGGCCAGTTGAATGAGGGCCGGCGTTGCCTCGACCCGCGTCAGTTCAAAAGGAAACATATCCGGGCCGAGGCGCAGCGGACTTCCGCTCGCCTGCGTTTCCGGCCCGTCGACCTGGGTGACACCGTTCTCGTCCTTCAACACCGCGAAAGTCGAAAAGCGATAGACGAGGGGCTCACCGGGCGACAGCATGACATCGATGTCGACGATATCGCTTGTGCCGCCGAGTTCGGCCGTCACGATCCGCGGCTGCGGCCGCAAGGGCGGGCGTGGTGCAAACACCATCGTGATGCCGAGCGCTTCTACCCCGGTACGCGATGCCGGCAGGTTGAATAACACCGAAACACGCGACTGGCCGACCGGCGGTAGCGTGCTCATGTCGCGACGAATAACGACCGAGCCGATGCCGAGACGCTCGGCCTGCTCCTGCGCCGCCGACAGCAGGTCGACGGGCAGCAGCATGCGCCGCGCGGCAAGGAAAGGCTGCGACAACGACCAGACGAGATCGACGTCTCCGGGTTGCCGCTCCAAGCGGATGACGGGAGAATCCCCGAGCAACCGGGCGGGAATGAAGTGCCCGAAACGCGCGATGATTCGGTCCGTCATGGTTTCGGCGAAACTCTTCGCCATGCCGGCGTCGACGATGCCGTCGATACCAATGGGCAGAGCCGCGAGGTCGCGGCTGAAATGGTCGGCAATCAGCGATCGCGGCACGGCACCGGTCGCATCCGCCAGGACGAGTAGCTCCTCCAGCAACCGGGATCCGCTGAAACGCACCACCACCGGCACGCGCGGCGACACGCCCATGGTCTGGGCTTCGGCGATGGCGGGGAGACTGTCACGGGTCTGCAGCATGGCCTCCAGCATTTGCCCCGCGCCGATGTCGAGTTCCATAAGAAGTCGGGCGCTGCCCAGCCCGTTCGACACGAGAGCAATCGGCTCAAGCAAGCTGGCGAAAGGTTGCAAGACCGGCGATGGGGTGAACCTGAAAATCCAATCGGTCAGCACGACCGGTGAGATGGATGCGTCGGCATTGATTTCTCGAGCGCGCTCGAGAGCCGGGTCGGTAGCGTATTCGGCAACGATGCCGCAAGACAGCACTGCCCGCGACTGGCTTTCCTTGAGGCTGCGAATGAGATCGAGCCTGAAGGCCAGCTCACCG
Organism: Mesorhizobium sp. M0954; assembly: GCF_040319155.1. NCBI lineage: Bacteria > Pseudomonadati > Pseudomonadota > Alphaproteobacteria > Hyphomicrobiales > Phyllobacteriaceae > Mesorhizobium > Mesorhizobium sp. M0954. The sequence goes on from NZ_JAMYNR010000002.1 coordinate 92,476, forward strand.
GTGCTCGATGAGCCTACCGTGCCGCCAGCCGGCTCAAGCCGAAACGGACCGCCACCAAAGCCCTGGAAGATGCGTCCCCTGTCAAAAGAAACGGGCCGGTCCCAATCTGCACTGTCGATGAGCGCCATTCCGGCCTCCTGCCAGGGCAATTCCGTGAAAGGTGCGCAGCGGTTTTCCATCCGGAACTGCGTAAGAACTAAAGGATCGGAGAATGTGCGCTGCGCTCCGGTTCTCGAAATCCATCTTTCTCGGTTCGACCTGACCCGACTCTCAACACATGTTGTGACGAGATCGCACGCGCAATGTCAGCCGCCGGTGCGTGCCAGACCGTGCGACTATAGGCGCTGCGACAGATGCCGGCTGCACCATCCGGTGCTCCCGCGGCCAGCAGCCGCAATTGGGCAAGCGCCTCCAGCTGTTTCGTCACACCGCATTCGACCGCATGGTCGACCGCTTCCGCCAGATAGATGAGAGAGGGATAGAAGGGCGTGAGAGACGACAGCCGCGCTGGATCCTGTCCCGCCCACTGCAATCCGCCGACGATTGTCTGGATAGCCGCATCGTGGCCCGGAAACGAGTTTGTGCCGAGCAGCGCCAGCAGCGCCGCCACGTTGGCATTGACGCAGCAGTCGACGATATTGGCGAAGGGTTTCGCCGGCTCGGCGCGTGAGGATTCGGGAGGGATCCAGGTGAAGAAGCTGCCTTCCGCTACCCATGGCGGCAGAACGGGCAACATGGCGGCTTTCACCCGGCAGGGCAGAATGGCGTCGCAGACAATGCGCAGCGTCGCTGCGCGGCCGATCCGCCCATGACGCAGCAGTTCGCACAGGATGATCGCGGTATCGTCTACATCAGCAGGCACGCCCGTTGCCCAGGCAGGCCTGTCGTCGTCGGGCCAGAACGAAAAAGCATTGGGCGGGCGAGCCGAACGGCAAGCGGTGAGCCAGTCGAGACCACGGCCGACGATCTTGTCGCGTTCTGGAGACGGTGGCGCGTTGCGCAGCCTGCGCAGCACGATCGCCGCCGTGAAACAATTGAAGTCGGAGACGGCCTGCCCGTCTGGCGAGACGATTACCGAGGGGAACGCGCCGTCGGCACGCTGCAAGCTTGCCAGCGCGCTGAATTCGTTCCCATTCATGGCGACACCGGGCGAAAGCCGATTGAGAGGCTCGGGCCTGCACCGGTACGAAGCGTGATGCCGACAAGACCATGGAACGTCGTCCATTTTTCCCGGTCCGCTATGGGGGCGGTGGCCTCAAGATAATTGTGGGCACCGCTCCATGCGACGCCGGCTGCCTGAACGAAGCGCCGACGGATACGCGAATCCGCCCCCCAGAGCGAACGAGCGAAGAAAAAGAGGGTCACGCAAACTTGGCCGGACGCTTGCGCGAAGCTGACCCCGACCGACGGACCCGGCAGGCGTCCGCGGATCTCATGGCTGTACAGGTTCTCGATGAAGTCCAGAACCTCGCGGGCGCTTTTGGCAAAGCCGGCAGGCTCGAGAACCGCCGCCAGTTCCGCCGGCAACAGCGATGGCAGCTTCAGGTAAAGTTCGATACCCCTTGCCGAGCAGCCGATCATGCGAGGAATCGCGGGCCGGTCGGGCAGGCGCGGAAGCCGAAGCGGCAGCAAGCCGGGATCGACATTGGGAGCAATCTGCGCATAGAGCTTGGCCCGCCTCGCGCCGCCGCCGAAGCGGAGGCCGATCCATGCGCCGTAGGCAGGCGGTGAATCGGCCTGGACAATACTGCGGACCAACGCGAGCGTTTCCTCCCCCAAGGCATTAGCGTCGATCGATCCGATCAGGCTGATGGCAAGCTCGAGCCGCTGCCTGGTCGTCAGGTTGCGCGCGCCGGCTTCCACCGTCACGCGCAACGTCTCGTCGGCCGTCGAAACGGCGAACTCGACGGGAAAGCCGTCGCCCGTCAGCTTGCTGCCGCCGAAGGCGTCGGGACCTTCGGCGTAGAGCCGCGAAGCGAGAATCGCAGCGATCACATCCGGCATGTCGGGGGCAACATCGCGATAGCAGGCGAGCACATGCCTGATCGCCGCGTCGATGCTCGAATGAGTAGACGGCGCGGCCTGCTCGTTCGCGCGGCGGGCGGCCATGCTAGGCAAGCGCGATCTCCACCGTTGCTAGGCCGCCCTCGACCAATTCCACGCTGGCGCCGCCGAGCCCGTTGCCGCGGCGGGCCTCCAGCGAATAGCTTCCCCCCCTCAGGCCGTTCAGCCGAAAGGAGCCGTCGCCGGAGGTGATGGCGGCCATGTCGCGATGGGGCTGCGAGCTTTGCGTGATCGCAACCGTCGCACCGGCGACCGGCCCACCCTTTTCATCCCGGACCATGCCGATGATCGATCCCTTCGCCATGCCCCGCCCCCCTAGGCCGCCTCGCCGGACCAGTTCAGGATGTTCTGGTGAACTTCGCCGGTGATGCGGGTGCCGCCATTGTTGACCGAGGTTCCGAAAGTGTGGATCGCCACGCCATAGCGATAGCCTTCGCTGGTCATTTCCCAGACCGGCGAGCCGCTCTGTCCGCCATATGTGTCGATCTCATAGGTGAGCTGTTTTTCGAAGACGTCTTTCACCGTCCGGCTGTGGAACCATTGAGTGCCGTCGACATGGGCCGGACCGCCGTCGCCCGGATATCCAGACAGGTTCAGCGTGACGTTGCGCAGGTAGTCGTCCGGCCGATTGGCATAGCCGAACCAGCCAAGCTGATCGCCGAGGCGTTTGTCAGTGGGCAGGATGATCGCACCATAGTCGAAATCGGAATTTCCGTCACGCGTCCATCCGGTCACGCTGCGCATGTCGGTGGCGACAACCGTGCCGAACGGACGGTTGTCGGCATCGCGGCCCGGAGCCACTTCGATCTGGCTGACCCAACCACCCTCGTCCGACATGTAGACGCAATGCCCCGCCGTCAACAGCAGCCGAGGCCCGACCAACCAGCCGGTTCCGACATATTGGGCCCCGGTATTGGCTGTAATCAGGAGCGAGCAGATGCAGCGCCACGGGTAAAGCTGGTTGTTGGTGACGCGCACACGGTCGTCGCTTCCAAGAATGACCTCGTAAAGCTTGGTGCTGACCAGTTGCGCTCGCGCCGCCGCCCGCTCGATCGCGTTGCCATAGCTGCCCCAGTAGGCGTCGATGGGCTTCAGGTTGACGACGCCCGGGGCTGGAACCGTCTCCGGCCGCTCCGAGCGCGGCGTCGCCATCTTCTCGATTGTCGGCGCCTGCGAGCGGCCCTGGGCCCCGAAATACGACTTGAACTCCTTCGACTCCGTCAGCGGCGCGCGATTGGAGTCCGACTGATGCATGTTGACCGCGGCTATGAGGGTCGCGGCGGGAGACGGAGCTGACTCGGATTGCTTCCTTCTCAATTTGGTGGATTCGCGGAAGCGATCAAGAACATAGGCTTCCTTCTGCACGGCGACGTTGCGCTCAAATGCTTCCTTCTTGGCCGCTTCGCTATCTGCAGTTTCTCCCCCGGTCGAAGGCGCTGTGGTTCCTGTCGTTCCCGTGCCGCCGCTCGGCGCGCCGGTCCCTGACGTTCCGGTTCCCGCGCCCGTCGTCGTTCCGGTTCCGCTGCCGCTTCCCGCTCCTCCGGTGCCCGTTCCTCCGGTGCCTGCGGGATATGTTGTGCCCGACCCGGTGCCCGGCGCGTTGGGAGTGGAGCCGTTGCTCGGAGTGGTTCCACCGGTGCCGCCGGGCGAAACCTGGTCCGCCAAGGCGTCAAGAAAATCGTCGAAGGCGGAGACCACTTTCTGCTTCTGCGTCTCGACAGCGGAGACTGCGACTACGACGGGCGCCGCCGCTGCTTCGGCAGGCTTCTGATAGCCGTAGCTCTTTCCTTCGCGCGCCGGCTTCGCTTCCTTGGCCTGTAAGGTAGCACTTGTTGCACTGCTCATAGCACTCTCCTTCGTAATGTCTCCTGGGCCATGTATTCGCCCAAGAACACTGTTGTGGTTGCAGGGTTGACAGGTGGAAGCCGGCGTACCGAGTTGTCGACGCCCAGAACGGTGATCTGCATCGTGTAGGTGTTCTGACTGCGATCCGTGCGGCCAAAGCGGATACGCCGCGAGTCCACCTCGGTTGGCTGGAACTTGATCTGCTGCGTGCGCTTCTTCGTCGAGTTTTTCTCCTGATAGCTCAAATCGACAATGACCAGGCGGATCTGGGAGGCATCGTAATTTGGGTAGAGTTCGATAATCAGCGGCTCGTCGAACGGGTCGTTCACCGTGATCAGAGGAATGTTGGTCCGCAGGGGAGCGATTTCCTTCGTGCTCCCATCCTTGAGGCGGTGAACCCAGCGATAGGTGAACCAGCGCTGCTCCGGATCGCTGAGACGCAGCTTCCAACTCTTGGGGACATCGCCGGGCGTGACGGTGATCATGGTGTCGCGCGACCACTGGCCGGGATGCTCGTAGTGCAGAAACACATCGGTGGAATCGACCATGTCGGGATCGATGTCCCCCGGCACGATCCGAATTTCATGGAATCCAAAATCGCGGAACGGATTGACCAGCAGCGTGCGGTCTAAGGACGACACCGGCGGCAGGTCGTAGCTAAGCTTCTCGCCATCCCAGCCAGAGAGCGGGTTGAAGTGATATTGCAATGAGAGCGTGTAGCTCAAGTCGAACTTCGGGTTCAGGAAGAACGACGCCTTGTCCTGGTTCGCGCCGCCGGGCCTGAAGCTGATGTCCTTGTGCTTGATGCCGACCGGGTCCGTTGCGCGGCCGTATTCGATGGCGACATCGGCCTTCATCAGACCGATCGGATCGAAGACGGAAGGCGCGTCGATCTGAATAGCGAGTTCCCGGAAGAAGGGGCTGTCGAGATCGACCTCTATGAAATGCGGCGGTCCGTCGAGATCGTCGGCAAGCAGCCCGATCAATCCTTGTGGCGCAAAGCTGCGCTGTTCCGCCGATTGGCGATTGTATTGCAGCGTCACGGTCTTGTCTTCGATCTGCTCGATCTTCTGGAGCCGGAACGCGAGCTTCACGCCGAGCGGCGGCTGCTGCGGGATCGTCGGCGCCGTGGTGCCGGGCTTGGGTGCGGCAGCGCCGCCCGAAGCCGGAGGCGGCGTGGCGCCACCTGAAGCTGGAGGCGCCGTTCCCCCTCCACCCGAGGCTGGAGGCGCTGAACCGCCACCCGAAGCTGGAGGCGTTGTGCCGCCGCCGGAAGCCGGAGGTGCTGAACCACCGCCATCGGAGGCCGGCGGCGTGGCGCCGCCATTCGAAGGAGCGGCCGCGCGCGAAAGCGTTCCGCGAATTGTCACCGCCCGCCCTTCGGCTGAAGCGCCGCGCACCAGCGCATAGCGATCCTCGGGACTGCCGGATCGGCCGGCGGCCCGCGCCACACTGAAGCCCATGGGCGTGACCGACGTGACTTGCGCATCGGTGCCGATGATGCCCACGGCGACATCGGCGCGGCGCTGCGTGAGATCCTGGTTGAGGCTCGCCGCGCCATCATTGCCCTCGTAGCTCGCATGGCTCTCGACCGTCACGCGCCTTGGCGAACCGAGCGTATTCCCGAGCCAGCCGCGCAAGGCGTCGGCGCCATGCGCGCCATCGCCGCCAACGCCCGGCTGACCCGTACTCGTTTCAAACCGCGAATCCAGCGGAGTGGTGCGGTTGGCCAGGTAGCCGCCATAGGCGGCCGAGGGCGGCGATACGGACCAGCCCTGCGCGCGCGGTTTGTCAAAATCGAAATAGAGCCGGAATTCCTGCTGGCCGCCGGGCGTGGGACGATAGGTCGCTTCGACCTGGACGGTGGCGCCCGCCGCGAGGGTGAGCGTCGCCTGCCGGTCATCTGACAGCGCTTCTTGTGTTCCGTTGATGAACACGATGGGGGGCTCGCTTGCACCGAGAAATAGCAGCGTCACCTCGTCGCTGTCGGCGCGCTGAGTCATCTGCACGTCATAACCCGGGGTTTCCGGATCGATCGTGCGGGTGAACTGCGCCGGGGCTCGTCCGGCCGCTTCGAGAAAGGCATAGGCCCACACTTCGCGCGTTTCATAGCGCATTGGCATGACGGTCGACTCGCTTGCCATCTCGCCGCCGGCCGGACGCGGCGAACTCCCACCGGACGGCGCGCTGCCGCCAGCCGGCGCTCCTCCGGCGGGTGGCGATGCACCACCGCTGGCAGGCACTGCACCGCCACCACCGGCCGGCGGCGTGCCGCCAGCCGGTGGCTTTCGATCGAAGGTGACGGGAGCCAGTGTCGGCTGGAACCATTGCTGCAGCAGATTCTGCTTGAAGAAGTCGAGCGCCCATTTCTCCTTGTCGTCCTGGTCGGCGGCACTGGAGAAATTGATGACCTTAATGTCGATGACGCCGTCCTGCTTCAGCTTCTCGAAAGCCATGTCGATGCCCGCCTCGAGATAGACGGGAACGCCATAGATGACGGCGCCGGCGGTCAGGTCGACGCTGAAGTTCAGGCGATCGTAGATCCGCTTGAAATTCGCGGTTATCTTGACATCGAGCGCCGGCCGCAGCGCGGTGTATTTGAGGTCGTAGATGACGCCGACGGGCGTGGCGCCCTGCCTGAATGCCTGGTCGAGGATGGTCGACCCCTCCTCGCTGAGCGTCAGGCTGAAGATCGCCGTATTGTTGCCGCCGAGCGATGGCTTGGTTGCGCCGAGCACTGCCTCCACCGCCACGAAGGCGCCGGCCGGTGACGGCGTCGCCATGGTGCCGCCGCTTCCCTGGACATTGAGCGCGATTACCTGCACCTTGCCGTCATCGAAGGGAACAGGGGTGAGCCGAGGCGTGCCATTGCTGAAGCGCGCTACCGCACCGATGATCTTGCGTTCCACCTCCGGATCAAGACGCAGTTCGACCTCCATCATGAGGAAGCCGCCACCCTTTACGCCCGCGCCCGCCACCGCCGGCCGGTAGCGGATGAGCGTGAATTGCGGCACGCCCTCGCGCTCGGCAAGAACGACCGGCGCCGGCAGGTACCAGAATTGCGCCGGGTCGGCATGATCGGCGAATACCGTAACGCCTTCGACCGTAACCGTCTTGCTTCCCATCATCAGCATGGCTCAGCTCCCGGCATTACACGCTCCTCAACCCGCCGGCAGCGCCAGCCGATCAAGGCCGAGGCTCCCCAGGTCCCGCTCGAGGACGAGGCCGTTGGACAAGACCAGCGTGGCCAGGCAGCCGTAGCTCGAGTGGTCGGGCGAAACGTAGTCGAACTCGAAGAAGCCGATGTCGCGCGGCTTGGTGAAAACCAGCCGGTCCTGAAAGCTCAACCCTGCATCGTTGTCGCGGTATGAGAGCTGCGCTTCGACGCGCTCGATGCCGCGCGAGGTAAAATCGATGTCCGGTGGCGTAACCGTCACCACCTTGTGCCCGACCATGTCGGTGCGCAGCGCGATGGTCGATCCGGTTGTCATCGAGTTGGGAATGGTGATGACGCGATTGTCCTTCAGTATGATCGTGGCTGCGTAGCTCACGAGACGCTGGCTCGCATCGGCGAGATTAACCAAGAACGCCTTGGGATTGCGGTCCGTCGGCGTGTCATAGAAGGTGAGCGTCTGCTGTTCGTCGATGCCGTTCGCGGCATCGACATAGCGCAGGTCAACGAGAATCATGGCGACGAGGCGCCAGTCCACGGCAGGCGCGACCTGTAGCGTCCGCTTCTGCGGATGAGGATCGCGCACAATCAGGCGCTCCTGGTCGGTCGGCGCCCAGTCGAGGACGATGTCCCTGTGGTCGGCCGCCATGAACGTCATTTTCAGGTCGTAGCGGTCCAGGGTGCTGTCGAGGCGGAACCGTTTCCAGGTGACTTCCGGCTTGTCCTGGGTGAGCAGGAAGCTCTCGGCGAGATCGATCCGGTTCACCGGATCGTTGTAGCGCACCTCGACGGCAACCTGCGGAAAGCGATCCCAGGGAAGCAGGCTCGCCCCGATCTGGATATCGTCGATGAAATAGAGGCCGTCGCTGCGCGGCGAGACTTCGAACTCGTCGCCGATGGTTGTCAGCGTGCCGGTATTGACGACGCCGGGCCGCTCACCAGAGTCGACATCGTGGAACGTGACCCGATACTCATAGGGGATGCCGCGGACCATCTTGCCGCCGTCCACGAGGCTGTTCCATTCCTGGCTGCCGTCCAGTTGATCCTTGCTCAGCCGGATGGTTCGCGGCTGGCCATCATAGGTCAGCGTCAGGTTCACCGAATCGACTTCATCGTGCTCGAAGTTGACGAGTGAGTAGGCCTTGATCTTCCGCTTCTCGAACCATGGATCGTCGAGCGTCACCTCCTGAATGAAGCGACCGGCATCAATCTGCCCCTGCGCGTCGCGCAACATCTTGCCCAACCCCTTCAGCGTCGTCTGCGGGTAGATGCTGCGCTTCACCGTCACGCGCTCGTTCATCTGCAGACTGGCGCGCTTCTGGTCGATGCGCTGCAGGTCCTTCTTCACATAACTGAACTTGGCGACGCCGCCCCAGCCGCCGGTCGCGCCCAGAAGCGCCAGGCGCTCCGCCGTATCGGTGAAGCGATCCCAGCCGTCTTTTTCTTCCTTCATCGGTTCAAGACTGGGCTTGAAGAAATTCTCCAGCACCATGTCCTTGAACTGATCGATTGCCTGATCGCGCCGCCCGACCCAGGAGCCCGCGTCCTCGCCCTCCGGAAGGAATGAATCGACATCGATCTGCACCACCTGGGTCTCGACCAGCTTGTCGACGACCTTGTCGATCTCGGTGGACGCGAACAGGACATCGGTCGTGAAACTCTCCTCCATGTGGGTCTGCACGCGGTTCCAATCGGCCGAAATCTTGACCGAGAAGGCGGGGCGCAGGGCGAAGAAGTCCAGCTGATAGACGACTCCGATTGGCATCAGCTCGCTGTGCAATATGGAGTTCTCGACCAGTTCGACGCCTTCCTGATCGAGTTCGACACTGAAGATCGCCTGATTGTTTCCATAGAGCGAAGGCTTCGAGGGATGCGTGATGCGCACGACGAAACGCTGTTGCTGCTCCGTATCCCACATTGGCTTGCCCTGCTCGTCTGTGGCGCGGCCGAGCATGATCAGGCGCACGCTCCCCCCTTCGAGGATAACGGGCGCCAGTTGGATAGGCCCCTCTCCGGGATACAAGCCGCGGAGTTCCGCTGCGATGTCGTCCATCACGCCATCATCCAGACCCAGGTCGACCTGGAACGTCAGGAAGCCCCCGTTTCCCGCTCCGCCGCGAAACTTGAGCAATTGTATCTGCGGCACTTTCACGCCTGTGGCAGTGTCCAGCACCATCGAGAGATGCGGCTCCGCCGGCAGGAAATAGAACGCACGGTTGTTCGCGTGATCCGGAAAGACCGCCACGCCGCGGACGATGTGGAATGGAGGCTTGAGATAAAGCATGAAGGTCTCACTCGCGGCGTAAGCGTCAGGCGGCGGGGTCGAGGATCAGGGCAAGCTCGCTGGTAGACGTTGGCGGAACATCCTTCTTCTGCCCGGTCGCCAGGTAGTAGCTGACGGCGTAGGTGTAATCGTCCTGCTCCTTGTTCTTGACCTCCACCTTCCATGTGGTGTTGGCCTTGTTGCTGGCACTGAAGACGAAATCCTTGGCTTGTGAGACATCGCTGGCGAGATCGTCGTAATTGAGCGACACGCGCGCCAATTTCACCTGCTCCCAGTTGATCAGGTCAGCGATGATCTGCACTTCGAGGAACGCTTCCGCCGGCGGCGGCAGCACGATGGTTCCGGACGCAGCGTCCGTCACCGGCACCGTGTCCGTCGTGCCGTCCTTGTAAGCGATCATGGCCTTGTAGGTGACCTTGCCCGCCTTTTCGTCGATGACGGGGAAGGTCCAGTCGAAAAAGGGACTGGCCGCCGTCAGCGCCTGGCTTTTGGTCTGCGTATAGGTATGCGTGGCGTCTGTGTATTCGAGATCGACAAAGACGGTCTGTATCCTGTTGGCGAAGTCGCCGACGCCACGCACCGAAACCGTCTTGCGCGCATCGAACACATCGTTGATGAACAGCCTCTGCGATCGGCCCTGACGTTCGGCGCCCTGGTATTCGCGGCCATCCTTCATGAAATACTTGATGCGGTATTTGTAATTGTTCCGCATCGGCTGAAAAATGACGCGCTGGATCTTGAATGTCGGCGCTGCCTGGGTGAGGTTGAACTGCTCCTCGAGTTCTTCCACACCGCCCGCGTCATCCTCGTAGGTCAGCACGACGGCGGCGCGGTCGAGTTCGGTCCAGTTGATGTCGCCGGCCGTGGCTTCGATGGAAAGCACGCCCACATCGTCGACCCCGATGGTGAGGTTGCCTTCGTTCGTCTCGATTTCGGGTGACTGGTACTGCCGGCTCTCGCCGCGGTAATTGACCTGGTAACTGTAGGTGTATTTCCAGTCGTCGCCTTCGACATAAGCCGCGAACTTCCCGACATCCTCTTCCTTGTTCATGACGACTTCGCCGTCGGGCTCGCCTTCCGCGAGATTGGCCATGGGCCGGCCCTTGTAAATCAGCTTCACTTCGACTGAGTGGATCGGCAGTCCTTTGAAATCGGCGTTGACGAACGTGTTGATGCGCAGCGTCTTGAAGAACGGATCATCGAGATCGATCACGCGGGCATAGTCGCTCCACTTGACCGGCGCGCCGTTGCCATCCTTGAGGTTGGTGATGTTGGGCAGGACGCCGCGAGGCGCCACGCGCCACTCGACAGTCTGCGACTCCTTGTAGTTGATGTAGATATTGGTGATCTTGGTGTTCGAGATGTCGCGCGTGACATCCTCGATCCCGTCGGGCAATTTGCGCTGATCGTCGGGAACCGGCGCGATGGCATCGATCATGTTGCGTTCGATGGATTTTTCCAGCGTGCGGTATGCCCAGTCGCGGATCGGCCCCCTGATCTTTTCATCGGTCACCCCGCCCCACTCGAAATCGATGTGCATCGATTCCGAATTGATCGTCTGTTCCCGGACGGTCTCCCTGTAAGAATCCTCCGACCACAGGTTCCAGTCGGTGTCGATGGTCTGATAGAAGCTGTAGAACTTCGATGCGTTGAAATAGCCGTTGACGTTAATCGCCGGCAGTTGCGCCCAAAACCACAGCTCATAGGCGATAGCGACGGCGCCTCCCTGGCCCTGCATGGCCTGCTCGAAGAAAGTGGCACCCTCGGGTGGCAGTTCCAGCGCGAATGTCGAGATGTTGTTGCCGAAGAGCGATGGCGTTCCGCCGCTGGGAACTTCCCTTTCGACGAGGCCCTGGGGATAGAGCAACGACGTCGTTCCCTTGGTATAGGTGAAAGCACCGATGACGACTTCCGGTACCGGCTGGATTCCGAGGCGATTGGCCTCGGCAGCCACCTGTTCGGCGAGCTTCTGCTTGACCTTGACTAGGACCTCGTCTTCGACCACGAACTCGACGTCAAAAAGAAGGAAGCCGCCGCCTTTCTTGCCGTCGGGCCTATCGACCGGGAACCTGTATTTATAGAAAGCGAACGACAATCTGCCGTCGGGGCCGCGACGATAACGTGGTTGTTGCGCCAGCGGATAGAAGACATTGATCTTGTCCGAATCGCCAAAGACCGTCACGCCCTCGATCTCTTGTACCTTGTCAATCTGCAGCATCTTCACCTCCTGGGAGCATTCGGTTCGACCCCGCTGCTACTAGCGTGCCGAGATCGCGAAACGCACGGACTGGCTCTTCAATCATTTGCTCGAGTTCAACCGCGATATCAGCGTCGCCAACCGTCCGGTGAGCGGGCGACTGCCTGATCGTTGCCGCGATCAGCGCGAAAAGCTTGCTGTGCAGCGTCTGGGAAATCTTTCCGTCAGGCGCGCCGTCGACTTCGATCGCGATGCTGGCCCTGCCATCCCGGATGGCGTCATCAAGCTGCTCCGCGAGGTCTTCGCTGTCGAGGCGCAATCCATCCATGAGAGCGGCCGGCGCGCGGAACCGCGCCCTGGCTTTTATCGGCATGCGATGGCGCGCGAGATATTCCACAGCGAGAAAGCCAGCTTGCTCCCGCACACCGGCGCGGGCAGATGCGAGCCACTCGGCTTCGAGGGCGAGATCGAAGACCGCGGCATAGGGCGGATAACCCGATGTTGCGCTGCTTGCGGCGATTTCAAAGGTCCCGCGGCCGTCACCGATCAGGGCGTTGCAAAGCGGCGAGGTGATCGGCGCAAACGACAGCGGGGTCTGTGCCGCATCCGGCTGGCCCGAACGGGCCGCTATTTCCCGCCGCAGCGCCTCGATATCTTCATTGGTAGCGCCCCATCGCGCCGAGAAAATTAGATAGGCCGTCGAACCGAGGTCGGTGAAGCTCAGGATCGGCTTTCCCGCGTCATCCCTCTGCACATCTGCGCTCTGCGGCAGATAGTGCCAAGACTTCATGTCGGCATCCGCCGCGAAGCAGTGAAACCCACGGAAATCGAAACCAAAATGCTGCATCGCTGCACCACAAGCCACCCCCGTCGATGAGTATTTCGACAGGGTTGTTTAAATCGCTAGAACTGGCAAAATGGAAATATCAGTAACATGGCGGTTGTCTGCCGCCATTACCGTCGGTTTAATTGATTGCCCTCAGGTTGCCTTCTTGCTGGCGATAAAACTCGCCAAACAAGCATAAAGCTAAAACTACGCAATGTGACCATAACATGAAGCCATATTATGAGCAATCAGAAATATAACTAGAACTATGTCTAAAAAGCAATATAGGCAATTAATTAAAATATAACTTAATTTTTTGTTTGGACTGTCGTTGGTTTATACATTATCTTTTATGACAATTTGCAGAAATCGTCTCAGAAAAATTGATACGAGCTGGCGCTGTTCGCGGCAATTGAATTTCGCCGACAGTGGACAAAGGTTGTTGCGTCCGAGGTGGATGACGAAAGCGGCTCTTTTTCCGACATCTGATTGCTTAGAGTCCGGGTCGCTCCGATCAGGCGGACGATAAACGCCCGAGGCATTGCGCGCCCTTTGAGCGTTTCTCCGAAGGGCTTGAGGATCACATGTCCGAGGAGGGGATGACGCTACACTGCGGGCGGTCATCTGGAGGAGCCGCTACGCGAAGTTCTTTGAGTATGAGGGCAAAGCGGCCAATTCAACCTCGAGTGCTCGCCTGAACGGGCGAGGAGGAAGAAACTTCTGATTGGCTGCTTTGTCCTCCCTTCCGGACCTTCATCTCAAAGGGCCGTAGATCTCTGTTGGGTCATGGCCGTGAATTGGCCCGGAGCAAGCGAGCTTCCGCTTAGGGTGGGAACCGATATTCCGCTTAGGGTAAAGCCACCAGGACAGCTTCAGGCGGGGCCATCGCCTTCAGCACCGCTTCGCGCCATAGTGCTGGCTGGAGACGCCGCTCGTTGACGGGCACGGCCGGTCTTCGCCTTACGGCTGCGCCAGCCGCGATCCGAACCGACGAAGGCTTCCAGCATGTGCGGAATCAGGGCAGCGGTGTCCACGGGATCATAGAGCCGGCTGTGCTCGGCCGCATACTGATCGAGTTCCTCCTTGAGGGGCTCCGGCAGGATGATCGTCATGCGGACGACACCAACCTTCGGCAGCCGACCGAGCCTCAGATCAGGCATTGTTCACCTCCTGCTTGTGAGACAAAGACATGTTGACTGTTCAGATAATCGACATAGGCAACGAGGTCGCGATGAACGGCGGCAGGCAGTTCGACGGTGATCTTGACCGGACGGTCATCGGGAATGGCGGAAAGTTTCAGCTTGGTCATGATGGATTTTTTGACGCGCCGTAAGGCACAAGAAGAAGGTCGCGATTGACAATCACGCGAACCGGGAAACCGGGCCGCACGGTGAGCGTAGGCTGGACATAGAGCTGATTGCGCACGAGCTGCTGGCCAATATCGGAGGCCGAATCCTGCGCGCTTTCGCGGATGGCCTTGGCGATTTCGCTTTCGTCGTCGCTGGACCCAAGCGATGTCCCAATGCCCAGTAATGTCGAGAGTGCTGCGGCCCGGAACATCTGGCCCCAATGACGGTCGACCTCGTCCTCCAGCCCGGAAAATCCTTCAGCGTCTGCGCCCTGCTGGCGCTCCAGCACGATCGAGGTGCCGTCAGGCATGATCAGCCGGTTCCAGACCAGCAGCACGCGCGACTGGCCGAAGGCGACGTGGCTGTCGTACTGGCCGATCAGCCTCGCACCCTGCGGGATCAGGAGATGGGATCCTGTCGGGCTGTCATAGACATTTTCCGTGACCTGAGCGGTGATCTCGCCGGGCAGGTCGGAGCGGATGCCGGTGATAAGGGCGGCTGGAATGACGCTGCCGGCTTGCACCACATAGGGCGAGGCCTTCGCGGCGAGCCGATTGGGGCTGACTGTGCGACGGTCTGGCTCGGCATTGACGAAGGCCAGCTTGCGATCCTGCACGTTTTGCGCGGCGCCAGGATCGATCGGTGGCGGCCCAAGCGGCGGAGTCAGACCAGATTGGGTGTCCGGTTCTATGACTCTGCCGCCAGTATCCTGTCGTGTGGGACCAGGTCTCGTGTTCGTATCGGTGAAGAGCTTCGCCAAGCGTGCGGCCTCGATCTCGGCCAGTCGGCGCTGCTCCTCCGGATCGGCGCGCGGTCCACTGACGTTGGACGCCCGAATCGGCTGGCCGCGCTCCTGCGCGCGCAAGATCGGCCGGCCCAAATCGCCAGGCAGCGCGGGGCCGAGTTGCGGAACACCTGCATAGTCCTTCGGCAGCTTCTGTAGCCCGTCGGCCGTTGAGCGGTTTTCGGTGGTGAAGAGCTCGGGCGGCTGTTCGGTTCCGCGCTGTCTGGTGTCGAGCGCCCAAATCAACGTGCCGAGGATCGCAGCGCTGGCAACTCCACCAACGCCTATCAGCACCTTGCGCGACAGTCGCGTGACCCTGGCCGGTTCGGGCCGAAGGCGCAGTTCCGCTCGAATGTCCTGGTTGGGTGCATTTGTAGGGTCGCTCATCGGAACAGCCTCGTGCTGGGCGAGGTTCGTTTGCCGTCCGTGCGCACGATGCGGACGCGCTTTTCGCTTGTTTTGTCGCCGAGCCTCAATTCAGCGGCGGCAAACAGCCGATCAACGACGTAGTAGTTCTGGCGAGCACGGTAATTGACCAGCTCCGAGCCGCCCGATGGGCCGATGACAAAGAGCGGCGGCATTTCACCTTGCCCTATGCCCGACGGGAACTCGATGTAGACTTTTGCACCGTCATCGAAGGCGCGAAGCGGCCGCCAGGGCGCCATGTCGCCTTCGATGCGATAGCGAAAATTCAGTTTCTGGATGTCGACGCCGGACGCGACCGGCTGTGCGGCGGAAGCCTGCGCGTTCTGGCGCCGCAGCGCAATCAGCTGGTCCTGCGGGTACTGCCAGGAGACCGAAGCCATGTAGGTCTTTTCGGTCGAGCGCAGCTCGAGATGATAGGTGCGGCGGTCGCTGTTGATGACGAGATTGGTCTGCAGATCCGGCCGTGTCGGCTTCACAAGAATATGGACCTGCTGGCGCTCCCCTGCCCCACTTTGCGTATCGCCGATGATCCAGCGCACCGTGTCGCCGGCGGCCACAGGCCCGGAGCCGACAAGCTGCTCGCCGGGCTGCAAGGCGATGTCGGTGACCTGGCCGGGCGCGGCATAGATCTGGTAGAGCGCGCCCTCACTCCAAGGATAGAGCTGGATGGCATTGACGAACCCGTCGCGAACCGGCTGCATCCTCGCTGCCTCGTTCGCCAGGCTGATACGCTGCTTCGGATCGGTCGGCTCCGGCTTCACCTTCGTAGCGTCGACTGGTTTCAACTGACCAGGCAGCGGAAGCGGTTTCGGCACTTCCACCACTTTGACCGGACCAGGCGGCTCGACCCTGCGCACCGCAGGCACCGCATCGTCGTAGGCGATTTCCGGCGGAATGTATTTCTTCGATGCACAGCCGGCGAGCGCCGTTGCCGACAGCAGTGCCAGGGCAAGCCTACGTGCCTCGGGCGCATTGTGCGTGACCGGTCTCGCCGACGTTCTTGTTGGTGCTGCACGCATCATGAAAACTCCTTCGACCAGCTGATGGCGTTGACATAGACGCCAAGCGGATTGGCTTTGAGCCGGTCAGCGTCGCGGGGTTGCTGAATCACGATTGTGAGGATTGCGGTCCAACGCTCGGTGTCGGCCAGGTTGCCATTCTCGTAACGGCGCTCGACCCAGGCGACGCGAAACGAATCGGGGGTAGCACGGATGACGCTGGAAACCTCGATGGCGATCTGGAGTTTGCCTAATTTGGCAAAAGGGTCGTTCAACCGGGCGTAATCATTGAGGGAAATGGCGCCGCGGTCTGTGGTGTAGTCGTAGGCTCGCAGCCAGTTTTGGCGGACGATGACCGGGTCGGCCGGAATGCTTCTGACCTGTTCGATGAAGCGGGCCAGATGCCAGGCGACCTGCGGATCGGTCGGCCGATAGTCGGCAACGGCCGGAGCGACAACCTGCGCTTCACCGAACTTGTCGACCTCCACCACCCAGGGAACCACTGAGCCGCGCGTTGACTGCCAGACCAATGCGGATGCAAAACCGCCGGCCAGGACGAGAGAGCCGAAGGCCATCAGCCGCCAGTTTCTCGCCTGGACGCGAGCCGAGCCGATGCGCTCGTCCCAAATCTGGGCTGCACGCTGATATGGCGTCTCGGGGTGGGGCGTTTTTGCGTAGCGAACGAAAGGGCGTCTAAGGGGGGTCATCGGCGGTCGTCCTGATCGAGGGAAACATTCATCGAGCCGCCCCCATCATCACTCGAGTGAACTGAATGCGCGGCGACGCTGGCGCCATGGCTCATGACCTGGCTACGCTTCATTCGTTTTGCCCATGCGGGCGGGGCGTCGGAACTGGTTTCGGAGGTCGACCAGTCACCCGAGGAAGCCGTTCCCGACGATCGCTCTCCACTCGTCGCACTCCAAGCCGCAAAGCGGCCGGCCTCATAGCTGTCGGACAGCGCCGACGCCGCGCGCGACATGGCCTGCTTCACCGGTCGAACGGCAGCGCTGGCACCGGCCCTGGCGACACCCGCCACGCCGGCGGCGACCGAGCCTGCACCACCTCTTCCAGATGTCGCTGCGCCAAGTTCCCAGGCGGCCGAAGTGCTGCCGGCCAGATGCGCGCCGCGGCGTGCGGCTGCTGCCGACATACGCGCACTGCCATTGAGTGCGCCTGCCGCGCCGCTCAATCCGGCGCGAGCACCCATAGCGCCAGCCACGCCAAGGCCGCCAGCGACGAGGCTCGTGCCAACAGCGGCACCTGCGCCCAGTTGCGGGGCACCGGAGACCAGCCCCGTCGCAATGCCGGGACCGAAGATCGACAGTCCCATCAGCGACAGAGCGCCCAGGACAAGCGACAGCGCATCCGTGATTGTGGGCTGTTCGGCGCCGAAGCCTTGGGTGAACTCGCCGAACAGGCCCGAGCCGATGCTGACGATGACGGCAAGGACCAGTATCTTCACGCCGGAGGCAACGATGTTGCCGAGCACTTTTTCGGCAAGGAAGGCGGTCCGGTTGAACAGCGCAAAGGGTATCAGCACAAACCCGGCAAGCGTCGTCAGCTTGAATTCGACCAGCGTGACGAAGATCTGGACGGCCAGAAGAAAGAACGCAATCAGTACGATCGCCCTCAGCACTACGATCTGGACGAAATTCTCGAAGAACGATACGTAGCCCATCAGCTGGCTGGCGGCCTCGAGGATCGGATTGCCGGCATCGATGCCGACTTGCGCCACGCGGCCCGGCTGCAGCAATGCCGAGCCTGAAAGTGCCGAGCCTCCAGCCTTCAGGCCGAGCCCGGAAAAGCTCTCGAAGACGATCCCGGCAAGACGGTTGAAGTTGCCGATGATGAAGGCAAAGAAGCCGATATAGAGCGTCTTCTTCACCAGTCGGTGCAGCACGTCTTCATCAGCACCCCATGCCCAGAACAGGCCGGCCAGTGTGATGTCGATCACAATCAGGGTCGAAGTGAGAAACGCAACTTCCCCACCGAGCAGACCAAAGCCGGAATCGATGTAGCGAGTGAAAGTCTCGAGGAAGCGGTCGATGACGCCGGTGTCGTTCATGGCGCCACCGTTTCGGGATAGGGCCGGTCTTCCGCGAAAGGCGGCGTTGGCGGTTGGAGCGGCGGCAGCCGGGTCGGGTCCTTTTCGATCGACGGAGCCACGTTTGGCATGATCGGGCGGGATGGCCGCAGGAAGCGTCGGCGGCCTTCCGCCCAGGCTTTCCTGCAGGCGTCGTCATCGATCGCCGCCATGCCGATGTCCCGGCATCGGGCAAGCTCGACACTTGCCGGCTCGCCGCCCGGATATGCGGAGCGCGGGGAGGACGCGTCCTGCGAGCCGCCGCCGCGCAGCGCCATGGAGGCGGCGGTCATGGCGGCGCCAAGGGCAAGAACGGCTGTTATCCGGGCGGCGATCTTGAGATCCATGCGGTCTTCGCCTCAGTCGTGGAACATTTTTACGGATGACGCGCTGTAGCTGCTGCCCGTCATGAAACGGCTGAACTGTTCCCGCGCCTGCTCCTGTGCGGCCGCCCGCCTCGCCTGTTCAAGGGCTTCGGCTCGTCCTTGTGCCGCCAGCATCGCGGTGAGGTCGGCAACTTGCTTGGCCTGCACGGCAAGAAGCTGGTTGCCGGCCTGCGTCGCCTGAAGCACGCCGACCGCGGACTGGCTGGCACCAACCAGCGCACTCGTCTGCTCCTGTGTCTCTGCGATGTTGTCTACTGCGACGGCGCCGGTCTTCAGCGAATGCTCAAAGGCCGACACCGAGGTCTGCCAGCGTTGACGCGCGCCGTCGACAAGCTGCTGGCTGGAGAGTTCCGAACCGAAATTCTCGTAAGCGGAGGTAAACTGGCTCTCGATCTCCTGGACGCTATAGGCCAGCTTGTCGGCCTCGCCGAGCAGGCTCTTCATCTCGGAAAAATTGGCCTCGATCTGTTCAAGCAGCGAGGTTGGCAGGGAGGTGAGATTCTTCGCCTGGTTGATCAGCATTTGCGCTTCGTTCTGAAGCGAGCTGATCTGGTTGTGGATCTGCTCCAGCGCACGCGATGCCGAAAGCAGGTTCTCGGCGTAGTTCTTTGGGTCGAACACGATCAGTGCCGATGCCGGTGCCGATGACAGCGCCGTCGCGACGACGATTGCGCCGGCTGCCGCCATGCGACGGATACGGCGACCTGCAAGAACGGAATTCATGAGGGAAGCTCCTTTGTGGATTGGTCGATCACGCCAGTGAGATTGGGAATGAGGTCTGCCGCCCAGGAGAGACCACGGTTCGTAAGCCAAGCCTCGAGGAAATGGTCTCGCCCCGCCTCGGCGATTGTCCGGTCGATCGCGGCCTGGTCCGATTTGGACGATGCGGCGCAGAGCGCCAGCGCGATCGGACCAAGCCCCAGCTCGAACAGGCGGTTGCCGCGGCGGCTTTGACAATAATAGTCGCGCTTCGGTGTCGCTCGGGCGACGATCTCGATCTGGCGATCGTTGAGACCAAAGCGTCGATAGATCTCTGTGATCTGCGGCTCGACGGCGCGCTCGTTCGGCAAGAACAGCCGCGTCGGGCAGCTTTCGACGATTGCCGGTGCGATCGGCGATCCGTCGATGTCCGAAAGCGACTGGGTGGCGAAGACCACGCTGGCGTTCTTCTTCCTCAGCGTCTTCAGCCATTCGCGCAACTGGTCAGCGAAACCGCCGTCGTCGAGCGCGAGCCAGCCCTCGTCGATGAGCAGCAGTGTCGGCCGTCCGTCCATCCTCTGCTCGATGCGGTGGAACAGATAGGCGAGCACGGCGGGCGCTGCACCTGTGCCGATCAGGCCTTCGGTTTCGAACGCCTGGACCGAAGCCTCGCCCAGCCGCTCGTGCTCGGCATCTAGCAGGCCGCCATAACGGCCACCGATGCAGTAGGGAAGGAGCGCCTGCTTCAGCGGCGAAGATTGCAGCAATACGGACAGGCCAGTCAGCGTCCGTTCGTGGACGGGCGCAGAGGCCAGCGACGTCAACGCCGACCACAGATGTTCCTTTACCTGCGGCGTGATGGACACGCCTTCGCGCAGAAGGATGTCGACAAGCCAGTCGGCCGCCCAGGCTCGCTCTGGCGTATGATGAATATGGGCGAGCGGCTGTAGCGAAACGGTATGAACGTCGTCCGACAGATCGGCTAAAGTGAGCAAGGGCAACGGATCGTCAGCCCCCTGCCCAGTTCCGGCATTTCTTCCGAGATCATGCCAATCGCCATGCATGGCGAGCATGGCCGCGCGGATTGAGCCGCCGAAGTCGAAGGCAAAAACCTGGCTGTGCTCGTAACGTCGGAACTGCAGCGCGATCATCGCCAACAGGACCGACTTGCCGGCACCGGTCGGGCCGATGACGAGGGTGTGGCCGACATCGCCGACGTGAAGGCTGAACCGGAACGGTGTGGCGCCTTCCGTTCTGGCGAAGAACAGCGGCGGGGCGCCAAAATGCTCGTCCTCAGTCGGTCCAGCCCAGACCGCCGAAAGTGGAATCATGTGGGCGAGGTTCAGAGTCGAGATCGGCGGCTGGCGGACATTGGCGTAGACGTGGCCGGGGATGCTGCCGAGCCAAGCCTCGACCGCGTTGACGCTTTCGGCGATGCAAGTGAAATCCCTGCCCTGAATGACCTTTTCGACCAGGCGCAGCTTTTCGTCGGCGATCGACGGATCGGCATCCCAGACCGTCACGGAGGCGGTGACATAGGCTTCGCCGATCTGATCTGAACCGAGATCCTGCAGGGCCGCGTCCGCATCGGCCGCCTTGTTGGCGGCGTCCGTATCAACGAGGACTGACGCCTCGTTGGTCATCACCTCCTTCAAGATTGCGGCAATCGATTTGCGTTTGGCGAACCACTGGCGACGAATCTTCGTCACCAGCTTCGTCGCGTCGGTCTTGTCGAGCATGATCGCCCGCGTGGACCAGCGGTAGGGGAAAGCAAGGCGATTAAGGTCGTCGAGAATCCCCGGGAAGGTCATGTTCGGAAACCCGGTGATGGTGAGTGTGCGCAGATGCGCATCGCCAAGCCTCGGCTCTAACCCGCCGGCTAACGGCTGATCGACAAGCAAGCCATCGAGATGCATCGGCGTTTCCGGCACGCGAACGCGATGCCGCTTGGTCGAAACGGCTGAGTGCAGGTAACTCAGCGTCTCGGCATCATCGAGCCAGTCAGCTTCGGGAACGAAACCTTCGATGAGGTTGAGCACGCGGTCCGTGCGATCGACATAACTCTTCAGGAGCTCCCAAGGATCGACGCCGGTCTTTTGCCGGCCTTCGTACAGCAAGCTCTCCATTCGCGACGCTTCCTCGGCCGGAGGCAGCCACACGAAGGTGAGAAAGTAGCTGCTTTCAAACAGCACGCCGGACCCTTCGAACTGTTCGCGCCGCTCGATGTCGAGAAGTGTGGATGCGCAATCCGGGAAGCGGCTGTCGGGATAGCCGCTGGCAGGATTGCGCTGCGCTTCGACAAAGATCGCCCAGCCGGAGCCGAGCCGGCGCAGCGCGCCATTGAGCCGCGCGGTCGTGCCGACCAGCTCCGCCGGCGTGGCGGAGTCCAGGTCCGGCCCGCGAAAACGCGCCGTTCTTTGAAAACTGCCGTCCTTGTTGAGCACCACGCCCGGCGCCACCAGGGCGGCCCAAGGCAGATAGTCGACGAGGCTGGCGCTCTTGTTTCGATATTCCGCGAGGTTCATCACGGCGAAAAACCTCAATAGCCGAAATGCGAGGGATAGCGCAGGTGCCGGCGAACCACGTCGACGAACTGCGCATCGCGCTTTGCCGCCCAGACGGCGGCGAGATGCCCGACCGCCCAGATGACGAGCCCCGCGATCCACAGACGAAGACCCAACCCGACCGCGCCTGCCAGCGTGCCGTTGGCGATAGCGACCGCGCGCGGCGCGCCGCCGAGCAGGATCGGTTCAGTAAGCGCGCGATGCACCGGCGCGAAAAAGCCACGGACTTCCTCCTCCATCAGATCAGCGCCCCGCCGCCGAAGGAGAAAAAGGACAGGAAGAACGAACTTGCCGCGAAAGCGATCGACAGCCCGAAGACGATCTGAATCAGCCGGCGAAATCCGCCCGATGTGTCACCGAAAGCGAGCGACAAGCCGGTGACGATAATGATGATCACCGCCACGATCTTGGCGACTGGCCCCTCGATCGATTCGAGAATCTGCTGAAGGGGCTCCTCCCAGGGCATGGAGGAACCGGCAGCGTGGGCTGGCTCAATCGTCATGATCGCGGCGGTCGTCGCATACGACAGCTCCACGGCAAGCTTGCGGATAGCCGGTGGAGTGAAGCGGATCGGGTTCATTCTGAAGCTCCATGGCAGAGTGGGGATTCACGATCGGAGTGGTCTCGACATTCGAGGGTGCGGTAGTCGCCGGTGGCCGCATCGAGCCCGTCGACCAAGGCGATCTCGACGAGCCGGCGCGCTGAGCCACGACCAGCGAGAACCGCGATGATGTCTATGGTTTCCGCAATCAGTGCGCGCGGGACCGTGACGACGGCCTCCTGCACGAGCTGTTCCAGTCGCTGCAGTGCGCCAATGGCAGAATTGGCGTGAATGGTGCCGATGCCGCCGGGATGGCCGGTGCCCCAGGCCTTCAGCAAATCGAGCGCTTCGGCGCCCCGTACCTCGCCTATCGGGATGCGGTCGGGCCGAAGCCGCAACGACGACTTCACCAGATCGGACAGCGAGGCGACACCATCCTTTGTGCGCAGCGCTACAAGATTGGGCGCAGCACACTGCAACTCACGCGTGTCCTCGATCAGCACGACGCGCTCGGCGGTTTTAGCCACCTCCGCCAAAAGCGCGTTGACGAGCGTGGTCTTGCCCGTCGATGTACCGCCGGCCACCAGCACGTTCTTGCGTGTCTCCACGGCAAGCTGCAGGACGTCAGCCTGGCCTTCGGTCATGATGCCGGCAGCGACATAGTCTTGAAGCGTAAACACCGCGACTGCCGGCTTGCGGATGGCGAATGTTGGTGCCGTGACGACAGGCGGCAAAAGGCCCTCGAACCGTTCACCGGTCCCGGGCAGTTCAGCCGAAACGCGCGGCGAGCCCGAATGCACCTCCGCACCGACATGGTGCGCGACCAGCCTGACGATCCGTTCGCCGTCTGCCGCGATCAGTGTTTCATTGCTTGCAGCGAGTCCTTCGCTGAGACGGTCAACCCACAGGCGACCGTCGGGATTGAGCATCACCTCGACAATGGCTGGATCGTCAAGAAAGCCTGCGACCGCCGGGCCGAGGGCGGTGCGCAGCATGCGCGCGCCGCGCGATACCGCTCCCTTACTGGCATGATAGTTGGTCGCCATGCGGGTCCCCGTTTCTCGCCACGAACTGGTTCTTGCCGCGGTCGGGGATCATTAGAAAAGGCAGGAGCGCCGGCCTTGCAACAAGCAAAACCGGCGATCGTGGCATGACGTGCAGAGACTTGCGAAATGCGGTGCCGCGACCGCGACAGCTCAGCAACCCGGTGCCCGACTGGCCATCGCCGCTCCAGCAGAACAGGCGGCTATATTCGAGAGGTGGCATCGCGACGGAGGATCAGCGGCTCGTTAGGTGCGTCTGACAGGATGAAGGGACTGCTTTCACCCTCTATGGACCGCTGCCGGAGCGCTCTTTACCGCGGCCCCGGTAGAGTTCCTCGCCGGCCGTCGTCGGATTGGAGTCGACAGGCAGCTTCGGGAGACTGCGGTCGCCGCTTGGCAGACGTCGGCCTGGCGATTGTCGTGGTCAATCCGGCGCGGGTAGGCGAGGCTAGCAGGTATGTTGAAGAGCCTAGAGAACTGTGGTAGAAATTGCCAGAAAGGTAGATTTTTGGAGCTTCTCGTGTCCCTGAACATCAAAAATCCAGCCACCGTTGCTCTCGCCGATGAACTCGCACGCCGCCAGGGTATCAGTAAGACAGCAGCCATTCATCAGGCCCTTAGCGAGCGCTTGCACCGCTTGGGCTTTGGAGAGACCGCTCAGGAGCGTTTGCTGGCAGAATTGCACGCCATCCGAGAAAGAGTGGCACGATTGCCTGAACTGGATAGTCGCAGCGACGAGGAGATCATCGGGTATGACGAGCATGGAATCCCTAACTGATGGTGATCGATACCTCAGCTGTTGTAGCGATCCTTCGGAGCGAGCCTGAGGCAGCAAGGCTGGAACGAGCGCTGGTCTCCGACCCAATCCGTCTGATCCCGGCAACCTGCGTGCTCGAGGCACGCATGGTGCTGGTCAGCAGGCGCGGCGAACACGCGTTGGCTGAGATCGATCTTTGGCTGCGCAAAATTGAGGCCGACATCATTCCTGTCGACTCCGAATTGGTTGATCTTGCAACCCAGGGTTGGCTGATCTACGGCAAGGGCCACCACCCGGCGGCGCTGAATTTTGCCGATTGCCTCTCCTATGCTTTGGCAAAGCGTGCAGACGAACCGCTGCTTTTCATCGGCAAAGACTTCTGCCAAACGGATATCGAACCGGCATGAGCACGAGATTGTAAGATGATCGGCTGTCTCCAGCTTGAACCTGTAATAGCACCCAATTAGTTTCGGCCCTGTCGGCTGGGCCTGCATCAAGGGGCGTCATGCCAACTTGGTGCAAAAGCAGAGCAAGCTGGCGTCTTTCGTCCTTCCGATCTGGCGCTGCTGGGCCGCGTCTTGGATGGATTGGAAGTTGAGGGCCAATCCAGCCGGCCAACTTGTAACTCAGACATTCACGGCCGCGACGCTGGCTGCACGAATAAATGATGGGCCTCGTCGAAAACAGCCGTTGGGAGGGCCCGAAGCTCGCTTGCTTCGTAGGTGAGATGCTCGAGATACTGCTTCGACAGCGGGACAACCACTTGCGCTTGGGCCAAGTCACGACCGCGCTTGACTGGCTCGCGATCAGCTCGTTTTGAGACCCAGAATTGTGAGCCGCAAAAATACGCGGATCGGGAACCACGAGCCGTAACGGTCCGCCTTTTTCATCGATGGCGATTGTTTCGAAAGCAGGGGCATTTTCCAACCATGCCAGACCAGATCAGCAGTGTGTGGGACCCCAATTGGCCGCGCAGGTGTTTGGACGACACGCGCGCGGCATCATGGCCCACCAGATTCGGATTCGCGGCCAAGAGGACGACGTCGGCATAATTGCGCCTGAGATTCTGCTCGAGATCGCCGGCGGCACGCAGCCTCAGATGGTCTTTGAAAACGTGCTCTACGGATCGAGCCATGCAACATCTCCATTTGCGGCACCGAAGAGACATTCAGCCCGAGGGTTCTGGCGGTGCCGAACGGATGCGAGTGCGGTTGTTCCTCTGCTATGAGACAGGGGCGCAGAGGCCTGGAGAGGTGGACATGCCGCATCGACCGACGGATAATTCTCGGGACTCGCCGGTTTGAAAGGCGTACTCTGCTTTGATCGGTGATAAACATTAAGGGCATCGCCGGCTGTGAGCGAGCATCGTGCTTCCGCCCCAATTCGGGAGGGAGCCATGAGCAGCCCCAACACTTCCAAAATTGGCCTCGCATTTTCAGAAGGCCGCGATCGGGCGCCGCAGCCAATTCCTAGCCCAGAGCCTGTATACAGAAACGAACTGCTGCGGCGCATGTCTCCGGCCACCATCAATTGCTCAGCCCTCACCTTCACAGCAGCTTTCTGCCATTGAGGACGCAGCTCGAAACCGCAAACGCCGCTATCGAGGCCGTCTACTTCTTTGAGACGGGGATCGGCTCGATGGTGGCGAAACTCCGGCCGGAGGTCGACGCCGAAGTTATAGTCATTGGTTTCGAGGGCATGACCGGCTCGGCGCTGATCATGGGCGGCGATCGATCGCCGCACGACTGCTACATTCAAGCGGATGCCGAGGTTGCCAGCATGGACGCCGAGCCATTCACAAAGGCGCTTTCCGACAGCCCGACGCTGCGGCTTTTTCTGCTGCGGTACGTGCACTACGCGTGGATCCAGGCAAGCTATACCGCCCTCGCCAATGCGCGTTTGAAACTGGAAGAACGGCTGGCAAGATAGCTGGTCATGTGCAACGACCGCATAGAAGGCGACCGGCTGCCGATTACCCATGAATTCCTGTCGGTCATGTTGGGTGTACGACGGCCGGGCGTCACCGTGGCACTTCAAATGCTGGAAGGCCGCGGTCTGATCAGGTCAAATCGTGGCGAGGTCATCGTCCGTGATCGAACTGGTCTCATCACCTTGGCAAACAGCTCATATGGCCAGCCGGAGGCGGAATATGCCCGCCTGATCGGCGAGCAGGCATCTCCATAATCCGCGCCAATGTGGAAGTCCGCCGATGGGATGAGACAAACTACCTAAAGCGGCAGGCCATCGCTAATGCTGGGCGGGGGGTCTCGATCCGCGAAGGGCAACCCCTGCTGGTTGCGACAGTTGAGTGAGGCACGCCAAGTCTCTCCCTTCCCGCAAAGAATTGATATGTTGAGACCGAAGGCTCTGTCAGCGCCGTTGGCGACCAGAGCAGGATATGGCTGCCAGTCCGGCGCGGGAACCACCATCCAGCCGCAGTCGACTTGTTGTCCGGGTCCCGGCCAGCGTCGACGTTACTCCGACCGATCCCACACACTGACCAGGTCGGTGACGAGCAGCCCTGCAAACGATCTGAGAAAGCCTACCAAATGTGGCGGAACAAATCATGATCGTTTCTCATTGTGCTGATCAGTCAAGGGAGATTGACTATGGGCGACCGGCACAACCCAAAAATCGAGGCATCGGCAAGAGACCCGGAAGATTGGGTCAGCGGAGATGACCCAATGACTCCCGCACAAGCCTCATATCTGAAAACTCTGGCCGAACAGGCCGACGACCCTGACGGCTATGCCGACGGCCTTAGCAAGGCGGAAGCTTCCAAACGCATTGGTGCACTCCGGGAAAAGTTAGGCCTGTAGCGTCCGCCCGTGGCTTTTCGTCTCTAGCAAAGGACAGCCGATCGGATTGGATTGGGACAGTTTTGCTGCAGGTGACCCGCAATGAATCTTCTGAATTCAGTGCATTGTGGCTCGACCGGCGATCGAGACGACAAACGGCGGATGGGAGCGGCTCATAGGGTACAACAGCCCGGCATTCGCCCCAAAACCCACCGAGACCTCGCACCCGCCGATCCAATCCTGCTGTCGAAACAGATCAGGCCCTTCCGACGAGGGCGATGGTCACCAAAGACACAAACAGGACAAGGGCCATTGCAGCGCCCCAGAAGAAAACTTTTTCGGTGCCGCGT
This sequence comes from Mesorhizobium sp. M0954, assembly GCF_040319155.1. Classification (NCBI taxonomy): domain Bacteria; kingdom Pseudomonadati; phylum Pseudomonadota; class Alphaproteobacteria; order Hyphomicrobiales; family Phyllobacteriaceae; genus Mesorhizobium; species Mesorhizobium sp. M0954. The sequence continues at coordinate 119,642 of NZ_JAMYNR010000002.1, forward strand.
TGCTCTTCCTCGCGAGATATGTCTTTCGCCATTGTATGCATCCTTTGCGAAGGTCAGCGACTGAGCAACGTGCTGTGCCAAGGCTGGGTTCCCGATAAACTACTTGCCCGCTTCGCACTGTGAGACCGTTCTCGGAATGAAACTCCAACCGTCGGTTGGTGGACGCATCGCAGCTGGTGCATCTAAAGTTCGCGTGGTCCGCGCGCACCGGGCATGTCCGACCCCGAGCCCCCGCTCGGTGCAACAGCGTTTGATCGACCCGCCGCATCAACCTGTGCGGCGGGCCTTTTTCCTCACGCGATGGAACACCGGCGCGCAGGAAAAGTTCTGCCCACGCAGCAAACTCTTTCCCTCATATCTTTGCTGCCAGATCGGATATCTCCGATCGGCCCGCGTCGTTCTTATCCTCCGGCGACGCGGGCTCGCCGTCCTGCTATCGGTCGAGGACCACAGAACAACCGAAAGCACGATGCTGTCAGGACCCGGTGCCAATCGGAGCACAAACGTGAAGTTCTCACGTTGGAGGTTGCGCGGATCCTGGTCAACCGTAGCGGCATATGTGAGGCGGGACGCCTTCACCGATCGCCTCGTCGGCTTCCTCTTGCAGGTCTAACTATGCCTTCTGATGTTCTTGGACCCAAATGAGCTGCACCGCGTTGTTTGCGCGCATGCTGTGCTTCGCAATCTGATGGAAAAATCCGACGCCCCTGCTGCACCGCAGACAGCTCCTGGTGCCGAAGCGCGCTTTCCGTACGATCGTGCGGCGGTTGAGCGGTTTCGACAGACATTCCCGCGCGCCAGGTGGAGTGACGAGCGCAGAACCTGGTTCGTGCCAGGAAAGACTGCAGAGCGGCGGATCCAGCGCTGGCTTGCGCAAGAGGCGGATTTGCGAGCAGCACATGATGACAGCAAGGGACGGGATGCCTTCGCCTTCGATCCCCTGTCGAGCCGGTATCTGGAAGTCGCGGACGACCTGCGCATTCGCACGCCTTATTCGCGGACGGTTCTTGAGGAACTGCGAGCCGTTCCATGGGCGAGCTGGGACGACGAACTGCGGGCCTGGAGAGTGCCTTTCCGCTCGTACGAGGAGTTGAAGCGCCATTGGCCAAGCATCGAAAGGGCCGCAGGCCGCGCAGAACCGGAGGAGAGGAAACGGCGACGAGAAGCGTCCAAAGACTCCGAGGAATATAAAGCCGCCAGATTGCGGTATGCCGAACGCAGGCGACGTCGCTATCCACTGCCCCCAGACGATTTACCCCGGCTTGGCCGTGCCGTGGCAACGGAGCAATACGGTATCGTGGTCTTCACCGAGATTTCGGGTGAACTCGTCGACGCCTCGCAGATAGCAGCGTTCTATCCGCATTTGATCGAGGCGAACGTCGACCACGTCTGGGGCCGATGGCGTCCGGCGACGTTGGCTGAATTGATTAGAACATGGCCCGCTCCGCGTGCTGCCGGATTACCAGAACGGCAGCGAGGCTGGTGGCAACCAACGCTGGCCGAACTCAGGATAGCTCGCCAAATAGCTCGAAGCCTGGCGCGAAGAAGGGCACAAGGCTTATGGCATTGTTCTAGCTTTTGAAGCTGGGGCCGTTTTCCACCGTCTGTCCGGTTGCCCTAGTGTTGAGATGTCACCCCGATCGGAGCCTTCCATGTGCAACGATTGCGAACAACATACGGCTTGGCTGAACATTGCTCGATGATGAGGTCGCTGGCCTTGAAGTTCCCATGCATGAAACCGACTTGACGTGCGCGTAGGCGCACGACACCAGCATCGATGATCCGGCTCCAATAACCCGCGTGGCAGTAAAGCCATCGACCGGCTTCTATGACGTTTGGAACGCACCGGCCGGACCTAGACTAACGGTGGGCGGGTGGTCAACTTGCCTTCCGAGGGAGCTTGGGGACAGCACACGATTCCTGCTTCCGGCGTGGCGTTCCTCGAATTTGCCAGAACGATGTACCTGAACGCGAAAGATTCATTTCCGCTTCACGCTCAGCGTTTATTGCCATCGCCGGACTGCGATGAAGTCCGCCGCTCCGCTACCGTGTGGCGGGCGCCCCCGGTGTCGGCGCAGGGAAGATGCAAGCGCCTTTGAACAGCCCAAGGGTGCGGCCCTGTCCGGCCGGATATGGAGCGGACGAACCGATAGATGGGAGCTCGACGGCTAGGGCACGCGTCCAGCGCAGCGCGTCCCTGGCGTCTTCCGGTTACTGGAGAAGCAAGCCAGATTCGGGCCATCGCAAGCGTGCTTCACCTGCCGCGGCCCGCCCGTCCAAGACGCGTAGCATGTGCCGTCGCGTGAAGGCACCCGGGCATCGCGATCGATTGTAACCTTTCACTGCAATGAGCGCCTGTTCGCCGATCAGCAATTTCAATCGCGACAGGCTCCGGTTCGTACGCATTATGGAGATCACATGTTCGTCCCGGCTCCGATGCCGGCATAGGTCTGCTTCGGAGCGTCGCGAGGGAACTGGGCGACGTATTGCGGTGGAGTAAGCGCCCCCTGGGTTAACAACCCGGTCAGTGACGGCCATGGCGGTCAGTGACGGCCACGACCGCATCGACAACGCCCGCAACGGCGATCAAGTCGTCGCTGAAAGCCCGCAAGGTGTCTGTCACGACATAGCGTGCCGGCGAAGCTCCGCCCTGGCGACGGGGATTCGTTGTAGGCCGACCGGACGGCAACGCCGGCCAGATGAGCGACAACTTACCTCGGTGTTGGTCTCGATCAGGGTCGACGTTCGTCGACGACCGTCGGCAATTGCCGACTATGAGTCGAGGTCGTAGGGCTCGTGGCCCAGCTCGTTGTGATGAAGCGCCTCTGCCATACACCTGATATCGAACGCCTGGCCGCACGCCGGGCAGACGACATAATACTCGTCCTCCCGAAGTGGCGAAGCGTCGTGGTCTTGGGGAATGACGATGTCATCGTCGGGCATTGGGTCCTCCGGCAACCCGCCCGCTATGCTGGAACGCTTGCCGGCAGGATTTGTTTCAAAGTTATTGCGCCTAAGGAAGGGTCCGATGTCCGGTTCGAGCGATGCCGTCCCACCGGGCTGTTCAAAGTGATTATCATCTGCAACCTTTGGTTACGGCACGGGCAAGAACCTGTTCCTCCGGCGGCAAGGCTCGAATTCAACCAAGCATGCGCGGTCGAAAGAACTCCGATTCTGCAACGCACACTGGCCGAGATCGACTGTGGAGACGAATGCCCAGGCCCGCCGCTCCGATGAAAGGTGATCTGATGGCCATCAGCTGCGCAAAATAGCTCTGCAATCGGGCACCGGGGTTGGGCTGTTGAAGCGCCGGTCTTGCCGCAAGCTCATCCAGTTGCTGGCGGCGCTGGCGGGACATCGTCGGCTATCTCCTGCCTGAGCCTTGGTCCTTTGCTGAGCCGGCGACCGAGCGCATCGACGAAATTGTCGTAGCGCTGCAAGCCCTTGGCGCGTGCCTCCGCTTGCGCCGATTCCGGCAAGGCTGGAGTCGAGTTGAGCCAAAAGCGGACGAACAATGCGAGTGTCTCAATGGATATTCCGATATCGCGTTCAACACGCTGCACACGTCGATCGATCTGGTCGAGGCGTCGAGTGATCGCCGCTTGCTTTCGTTCTTCGGCGTCCGGCGACAGGAACGACGCTAGCGCAGCCTCCGCGACCAGTGACAGCGAGACCTCGCGCCGCCCGGCGTAATCTGCCAGTGCCCTCATTACGTCAGGGTCGAGATAGGCAGACAGACGTCTTTTCTTGGCGTTCTTCATGCGCTCAAAGCTCAATGCCATCATTGGGGTCAAGGGCGGCCTGACGAGCTGCGCGTCTCATGGCTTGATCGACACTGCGGCGACGAACGGCGTCATCATCGGGCTCGTCCTTGTCGAGGTCGAACTCATCGTCGCAGCGTGGCGTTCGTTCCGGCGCGATGTCTTCGTGTTCGGGAAGCTCAGGCTGGCGGCGAATGCCGCCGTTGGCCGGATCCTCGTCCTGCTGATCCCTGGCAAGCCTCAGCTTGCGAGATTTGCCTTCCGGCCCAGCAAGAAGTGTCGTGTCGGTCCAGTCGTCAGGGCGAGCGTTCTGCGTTGTCCCTCCGGTCCTTGGTGGCGGCAAGACACGCTCGGCAAGACGCGGGTCGGCAAAGTAGCGTGCCTTCTTCGCACGGATTGGGAACTGGCCCGAGATCATAATGATCGCCTCGGTCGGCGGCAGTTGCATGATCTCGCCCGGCGTCATCAGTGCACGCGCCGTTTCCTGCCGCGACACCATCAGATGCCCGAGCCAGGGCGACAATCTGTGCCCCGCATAGTTCTTCATGGCGCGCAACTCGGTCGCGGTCCCCAGAGAGTCTGAGACGCGCTTGGCCGTCCTTTCGTCATTCGTGGCGAAGCTCACCCGCACATGACAATTGTCGAGGATGGAATTGTTCGGTCCGTAGGCCTTCTCGATCTGATTGAGCGATTGTGCAATCAGGAACGACTTGATGCCATACCCGGCCATGAAGGCCAGCGCGCTTTCGAAGAAATCGAGCCTGCCGAGCGCGGGAAACTCGTCCAGCAGCATCAAAAGACGCTGCCGGTGATCCTTCGCGTGAAGATCTTCGGCGAGCCTGCGGCCGATCTGGTTAAGCACGAGTCGCATCAGCGGCTTTGTGCGACTGATGTCCGATGGCGGCACGACCAGATAAAGCGTCGTCGGCCGTGCCTCCTCGACAAGGTCTGCGATCCGCCAGTCACAGCATGACGTCACCTTGGCCACAACTGGATCGCGGTAGAGGCCCAGAAAACTCATGGCCGTCGAGAGCACGCCGGAACGCTCGTTCTCGGACTTGTTAAGCAGTTCCCGAGCAGCCGACGCAACGACGGGATGCGGGCCTGCATCACCCAAATGCCGCGTCAGCATCATGGCGCGCAGCGTTGCCTCGATTGGCCGCTCTGGATCGGAAAGGAAGTTCGCCACGCTTGCGAGGGTCTTGTCTTTCTCCGCATAGAGCACGTGCAGTATTGCGCCGACCAGCAACGCATGGCTGGTCTTCTCCCAGTGGTTGCGGCGTTCCAATGTGCCTTCTGGGTCGACCAGGACATCCGCCACGTTCTGCACATCTCGAACTTCCCACTCGCCCCGTCGCACCTCCAGCAGAGGATTGTAGGCTGCTGATCCAGCATTGGTCGGGTCGAACAGAAGCACCTGGCCGAAACGGGCCCGCCATCCGGCCGTCAGTTCCCAGTTTTCGCCTTTGATGTCGTGGACGATTGCCGAACCCGGCCAGGTCAGTAGTGACGGCACGACCAGGCCGACGCCTTTGCCGCTTCGGGTCGGTGCGAAACATAGGACGTGTTCCGGACCGTCGTGGCGCAGATAGTGTCGGCCCAACATACCCAGGATCACCCCATCCTGACCGATCATCCCAGCGGCCTTGATTTCGTCTCGCGTCGCCCAGCGCGCCGAGCCGTAAGTCGTGGTGTCCTTTGCCTCGCGCCCCCGCCACAGCGACATCCCGATCGCTGCGACGATAGCCATGAGGCTTCCGCTCGCCGCAATCGCCGCGCCCTCCAGGAAGACCTTCGGCGCGTAGGCGTCGTAGAAAAACCACCACCAGAAAAAGGCTGGCGGCGGATAAACGGGCTGTCCAGCCAATTCGAACCACGGCGGACCGAGTTGGCTTTGAAAGCCGAGCCGCCCTGCCGTCCACTGTGTTGCTCCCCATGTCGTCGCGACGACGATCAGAAAGGCGGTGAGTATCTGGCCCCATAAAACCTTGCTTGCCGGCATCGATCGTTTCCCAAATGGATGATCGGAACAACCGAAAAGCTCGAATTCCTAAATCCGCAAGAAGAAAGGGGCGGTCGAAGCAGCATGGCGTACCCGGACGTGGAAAGACTTGCCCGATGCGGGCTCGAATGTTGAACGAGCATCGGGGGGCTGCTTTCTTCTGGAGCCGTTGAGCCGCTACTTTGCCCAATGATAATTAGTTGTCTCGGCTCAGATGGCATTTGACGAGATGGACGGGTTCTTGGAGAACCGCGGATTGCCCACGACCAAATGAACAAGAGCCCTCAGCGGCGCGCCGAGCCGGAGAACGCTCTAGTCCCGGCAAGTGGTGGTCAGCCGGAATTGCCGTTCTGCTGAGCTCGAATCTTACCGCCTCCCTGATCGGTAGCGCGATAGATCCAGAGCCGACTCGATGAGCAGACCCATCAAGTCTGTTCAATTTTGTTAATCAATTCAGTCACATCAACTATTGCCATGGACTTTCGTTGGAACTGTTGCGCGCGCCGGCCTCACGGGTCGCGGAATCTATTGGGCCGCACCAAAGTTCCAGATGTCCCGATGCAGGCGCCACGTCCCGTCGTCCCCTTTTTTCCAAACGACAATGTACTTGCCCGCAACGGTGGAAGGGGCACCGCCTTTGCTCGGCACACCGAGCGTAAATGCGCCAACTTCGTAGGCGAGATTCCCGCTCTCTTCCACTTCCAGCGCCTTCAGGGTGAGATTCTTCATCCCGGCCTTGATTGCGCCCTGCCAGAATTCTTCCACGCCCTTGCGGTCATCGACGCGTTTGCCGTCGGGTGGCAGCAGGGCGGCATCGTCGGTATACATTTGACCTACCGCTGCTGCGTTTCCGCTGTTGAAGGCGTCCATGAATTTTACCAACGCCGCTTCGATGTCCTCACGAGCCGAGTGGGCGGCCGCAGACAATGCAGACGAAAGAAGCAGCACAGCAGCAAATGCAAATGACTGAACCAGTCTCATTTCGTCCTCCCTTGCGTGCCCGACATGCCCACCCGATGAATAGCGCCGACCCAAGGGCGCCGCGGCGCGTTCGATGGCCAGGCGCGTATTTTATTAGACTTATCTGATATGACGGCGCAAGCGCAACTGCGACCCTCGGAATGACCAGCGTAGCAGCTGCCGGAGAACTTCAAAGCGGCGGCTACCGCCTCACTGCCCTCCTCGTCTCGACGAAAGAGTTCGTTCGAATGATGCTTTTCCGTGGCTTTGCTCGCAAGTTTTCGTCAGCCAGCACAGGGCCTCCTCTTACGGTCGCTGGTCGTCAAGGCCCAGCGGCCACTAGCTGACAGTCCCCCCCGTAGCCAAGCCGCTGGGCCCCTCGACGTGGGGAACGAGCATTGGAGACGATGTCGCGCTTTCCGTTACAGCCCGAAGGCGGGTGACAGATGACCGCGTCAGCCTCTCCACTCCGAGCTACGATTTCACGCATTCGATCAGGCACAGCTCTCTCGGGCACCAAGCATGAGTCAGCTCCCGAATGAGCAGGTGCCGCCCAGTTCAGCTTCGGCCCTTGCGCGCGCAAAGTATTGGGCGAGATCGATCGGCAGTCCGATCGGCAAATTGGGGCAGCGATGGCGAGAATGAATGCCAGGAACTTCCCTTCGGTGCCGCTTCGTCGATCTGTTTGCCGAGAAGACGCGCGCTGCGTGCCGCCCCCCATACCGCAGAGAACTCACTTCAGGTCACACACACACGACGCCACCGAGATCCTGCATCACTTTTCTACTCCGACGCCGCCACGTCACCAAGATCAGTCGCGAGCGTGATCGCGGCTATCAAATCGGGATCGCGCACCGGAGCGCTCTATGAGTGAGCCCCGAACGGCGCGCTCGAGCAATCCGGCTCGACGTAAGGCGGGCCATCCGTGCCGGCCTCGTGACTAAGACGGGCGAATGGCGGTTCCTGGACTCACCTTTTTGGTCTGAAGTCGCTTCCTTGAGCCGGTGGCAGAGTTCTTGCTTGATCGACCTCAGCACTGTTTTAGAATCGGTTTTCGGAAAATTTGTCTTGTGGCATCAATTTTCATGGGATAGGATCATTTTTCATAGGTTTTGCCGACTAAACCAAAATTCAATGGAAGGATTCGCGTTTCATGCCTGCGGTGCAACAGCACCAATTTTCAGGTCCTGTTACCGTTTTTCAGGAAATCCGCCTTCCTGAAACGGCGACCCCGGCCGGGTACAGCGCCCTGATCGGAGCCTACAGGCTCGCCGCGCCCTTGCCCCGTAGGTTGTTCGCCACTGGCGAGCATCATCGCATTACCGAACGGGATGGCTGGCGGATCATGACCCCCCGCCATGCCCCAAATCCTACCCTCGAAGGCCACCTGACCTTTGCGCTCAAGTACGAGGGACTGGACCTTGCCGTCCTCAAGCGGCTGTTCCAAGTGACCGGTCCCGCGCCGATCGAGGCGCTGGTCCGTGAAAGCCCGACCGGCAGTTATGCCCGCCGCATCTGGTTTTTATATGAATGGCTGAGGGACGCGCGTATCGATCTGCCGGACGCGGAGGCCGGACGATACATTCCGGTTGTCGATCCCGAGCTGCAGTGGCCCGGACCCGACAAGACCGCTTCGCGCTATCGCGTAAGGGACAATCTCCCCGGCACGCGTGAGTTCTGCCCTCTGGTGTTCCGCACCAAGATTCTCGAAAAATTCATCGGCCTTGAACTACCGCGGCGCGCGGAGGCAATCGTAGCGGACGTGCCGCGCGACCTCCTTGCTCGGACCGCCGCCTTTCTTTTGCTCAAAGACTCGCGATCAAGCTATGCGATCGAGGGCGAGCACCCGCCGCAAGATCGCATCCAGCGCTGGGGCCGCACCATCGGCGAAGCCGGCCGCTGGCCGATCGATCGCGATGAGCTGCTGCGTCTGCAAAGAATTGTACTTGGTGACGCTCGTTTCGTAAGACTTGGCTTCCGAAAAGAAGGAGGTTTCGTCGGTGAGCATGATCGAGACAACGGTACGCCCTTGCCCGATCACATCAGCGCTCGGCCCGAGGACCTGCCGCGGCTAATCGATGGAATGGCGGCGTTCGATCAGGGCCCCGCGCAAAAGCTTGATGCAGTCGTAGCCGCCGCAATCCTCGCCTTCGGCTTTGTCTATATTCACCCGTTCGAGGACGGAAACGGCCGCATTCACCGCTACCTAATCCACCACGTCCTTGCCATGCGCGGCTTCAATCCGCCGGGAGTGGTCTTTCCCGTCTCGGCCGCGATCCTGGACCAGATCAACGAGTACAGGGGCGTGCTCGAGAGCTATTCGCAGCGCCTTCTGCCGTTGGTGGAATGGGAACCGACGCCGCAATTCAACGTCCGGGTGCTGAATGACACCGGTGATTTCTACCGGTTCTTCGATGCAACCCCGCACGCCGAATTCCTCTATGCTTGCGTTCAGCGGACGATCGAACGGGACCTTCCCGAGGAAACCGCATTTCTGCAGCGCTACGATCAGTTCCGGCAGCAGGTGGACGCCTTTATCGACATGCCCGAGCGGTTGACCGATCTGCTCTTCCGTTTTCTTCACCAGAATGATGGCCATCTATCGAACCGCGCGCGCGAGAAGGAATTCGCCGCGCTGACCAGTGACGAGGCAGGAAGAATCGAGGCGATCTACGCGCAAACCTTTGGTGCCCATTGAAGGTGTGATCATCAGGATCGATTTTAGTCCGACGGTTTGCGATTCCCTTGTCCCTGCCTTCATCTCCGACGCTTGACTTGTCGCCGAGACATGCACGATTTTTTCCGCACGGTCTGACCGGCCGCCGATCAGCCGCGGCCAGAACGCGCTTGACAAACCGGAGCGGTCCCGTCCAACCTCACGCATTCACCAGGGGAGTCCCGGCAAGGGGCTGAGATACTGCTGGCTTTCGCGGCGCAGTGACCCGTTGAACCTGATCCAGTTCATACTGGCGTAGGGACGGTGCAAGCGCTTTGCGGGAGTTTACGCCCGAGGTCCTGTTTCGGCAGGTCGACAGAAGCGTCTTTTCATCCTTCCGGCACAGAACTGGGTCTCCAATGCAACGAGCAAAGGAGCCTCAAGATGAATGCCCTCACCCCCGCCGTCTCGACGGGACCGCTGCCTGCCTCACGCAAAATCCACAAATCCGGTACCATCCACCCGCAGCTCAGGGTGCCGATGCGCGAAATCTCCGTCCATCCGACGGCAGGCGAGCCGCCGGTGACCGCTTACGATCCGTCCGGCCCCTATACCGACCCGACTGTCGAAACCAGCATCGAAAACGGCCTTGCACGGCTTCGCCATGAATGGGTCACCGCGCGCGGCGATGTCGAAGCCTATGACGGCCGCCACGTCCGGCCAGAAGACAATGGGTTTGCGGCAGGCGAGCGCCTAACACCGGAATTTCCAGTCCGCAACCGGCCACTCCGGGCCCAGACCGGCAAGGCGGTGACACAGCTTGCCTATGCGCGCGCTGGCATCATCACGCCCGAAATGGAGTTCGTCGCCATCCGCGAGAACCTTGGTCGCGAGATCCTGCACGGCAAGCTTGAGCGCGACGGCGAGGCCTTTGGCGCGGCGATCCCCGACTTCGTCACGCCTGAATTCGTCCGCCACGAGGTGGCGCGCGGACGCGCGATCATTCCCGCCAACATCAATCATCCCGAGAGCGAACCGATGATCATCGGCCGCAATTTCCTGGTCAAGATCAACGCCAATATCGGTAACTCCGCCGTCACATCGTCGATGGCTGAAGAGGTCGAAAAGATGGTGTGGGCGATCCGCTGGGGCGCCGATACGGTGATGGACCTGTCGACCGGCCGCAACATCCACAACATCCGCGAATGGATCGTGCGCAACTCGCCGGTGCCGATCGGCACGGTGCCGCTCTACCAGGCGCTCGAAAAGGTTGGTGGCATCGCCGAGGACCTGACCTGGGAGGTCTACCGCGACACGTTGATCGAGCAGGCCGAGCAAGGCGTTGACTATTTCACCATCCACGCCGGCGTGCGGCTGCATTACATCCCGCTGACCGTTGACCGGGTCACGGGTATCGTCTCGCGCGGTGGCTCGATCATGGCAAAATGGTGCCTGCACCATCACCGGGAAAGCTTCCTCTACGAGCACTTTGCGGAGATCTGCGACATCTGCCGCGCTTATGACGTCTCCTTCTCGCTCGGCGACGGCCTTCGTCCCGGCTCGATCGCCGATGCCAACGACGCGGCGCAATTCGCCGAGCTGGAAACGCTCGGCGAGCTGACGCAGATCGCCTGGGCGAAAGATTGCCAGGTGATGATCGAGGGGCCCGGCCACGTGCCGATGCACAAGATCAAGGCGAACATGGACAAGCAGCTCGCCGTCTGTGGCGAGGCGCCGTTCTATACGCTTGGACCGCTGACGACCGACATCGCGCCGGGCTACGACCACATCACTTCCGGCATCGGCGCGGCGATGATCGGCTGGTTCGGAACGGCCATGCTCTGCTACGTCACGCCCAAGGAGCATCTCGGCCTTCCCGACCGCGATGACGTCAAGACCGGCGTGATCACCTACAAGATCGCAGCGCACGCGGCCGACCTGGCGAAGGGCCACCCGGCGGCGAAAGTCAGGGATGACGCCCTTTCCCGCGCGCGCTTCGAGTTCCGCTGGGAGGACCAGTTCAACCTGTCGCTCGACCCCGAAACCGCACGGTCCTTCCACGACCAGACCTTGCCCAAGGAGGCGCACAAGCTGGCACATTTCTGCTCGATGTGCGGACCGAAATTCTGCTCGATGCGTATCTCTCACGACATCCGCGCCGAGGCACAGAAAGAGGGCATGGCGGCGATGGCGGCGAAATACCGCGAGGGCGGCGATCTCTACGTGCCAGCGGACGAGACCGTCGCACCGCTCACGCCTCAGCCAGGTAACCCGTCATGAAGGTGCTGATAAAGGGGGCCGGCGTCGCCGGCCTCACCGCCGCCTTCGAACTCGCCGCCCGCGGCGCGACGGTCACGGTCGCCGAGATCCGGCATGGCCTTGGAGGCAATGCGTCGTGGTTCGCCGGCGGCATGCTGGCGCCATGGTGCGAGCGTGAAAGCGCCGAGCAGCCGGTGCTGGACCTTGGACGTGACGCTGCCGACTGGTGGGATGCGGTGCTGCCGGGTCAGGTGACACGGGGCGGAACACTTGTCGTGGCCGCCCCGCGTGATGCCGGCGAGCTCGACCGCCTCGCCAGCCGCACGTCGGGCCATCGGCGTGTCGACGAAGACGAAATTGCGCTCCTGGAGCCCGACTTAGCCGGCCGCTTTCGCCGCGGGTTGCTCTTTCCCGATGAGGGCCATCTCGATCCGCGCCAGGCGATGGCAGCACTTCATGACAAGCTCGCAGCCATGGGTGTCAAATTCCACTTCGGCACCGACGCCCGGCATGTTTCCGATTTCGATCGTCAGATCGATTGCACGGGAATGGCAGCCGCCGATGACAGGCTTCGCGGCGTTCGCGGCGAAATGCTGATCCTAAACACGCCAGACTTCTCGCTGTCGCGCCCGGTCCGGTTGCTGCATCCGCGCTTTCCGCTCTATGCGGTACCGCGTGCCGACGCCCAGTTCATGATCGGTGCGACGATGATTGAAAGCCGGTCCGCCAGACCGGTCACGGCGCGCTCCATGATGGAGCTTCTGGGTACCGCCTATGCTTTCCATCCTGCCTTTGGCGAGGCCGAGATCGTTGAAACCGGTGTCGGCGTCCGTCCAGCCTTTCCCGACAATCTGCCGCGCGTCGAAATGAGCGGAGACACCGTCGCGATCAACGGGCTCTATCGCCATGGCTTTCTTCTCGCCCCCGCCATGGCGCGCCTGGCGGGCGAAATTGTCTTCAATCACGACAAACCCGTGGAGCTTGCTCATGAAACTGATGGTCAACGGCAAAGTGCATGAGGTTGCCGCCACCACGCTGGCCGAGCTGCTTGCCGCGCTTGACTATGAGGGCGATTGGCTTGCGACCGCCGTCAACAACGACCTCGTGCACAAAGCCAGCCGGGCGGAATTCCAATTGAACGACGGCGACCGGATCGAAATCCTCTCGCCCATGCAGGGAGGCTAGCATGTTCGATCTTCTCGGGACGACGCTTCCCTCCCGCCTGCTTCTCGGCACCGCTCAATATCCTTCGCCGGCCATCCTTGCCGATGCAGTCAGGGCATCGGGCACCTCGGTGGTGACCGTCTCGTTGCGCCGTGAAATGGCAGGCGGCAGGGCTGGCGAAAAATTCTGGTCGTTGATCCGGTCGCTTGGGGTCAGAATCCTGCCCAACACTGCTGGCTGCCACTCCGTCAAGGAAGCGGTCACGACCGCACAAATGGCGCGCGAAGTCTTCGGCACGCCCTGGATCAAGCTCGAAGTGATCGGCAATCACGACACGCTGCAGCCGGACGTGTTCGGTCTGCTCGAAGCCGCCCGCATCCTGTGCGAGGACGGTTTTGCGGTGTTCCCGTATACTACCGACGACCTTGTCGTCGCCGAGCGGCTGCTTGCGGCGGGCTGCAAGGTCTTGATGCCCTGGTGCGCACCGATCGGTTCCGCCCTCGGGCCGGTCAACATCATGGCGCTGCGCTCGATGCGCGGACATTTCCCTGATGTCCCGCTGATCGTGATGCTGGTCTCGGACGGCCATCGCACGCGGCAACAGTCATGGAGTTCGGCTTTGATGCCGTGCTCCTGAACACAGCGGTCGCCAAGGCGGCCGATCCGGTCGGCATGGCGCGTGCGTTCGGCAAGGCGGTCGACGCCGGTCGAGAAGCTTTCAGCTCGGGGATGCTCGAACCCCGCGACGTCGCGGTGCCGTCGACACCAACATTCGGCAGGGCGGTTTTCTCATGAAGTTCGATCCCTTCTACCTGATCGTCGACAGCGCCGCCTGGATCGAACGGCTGGTGCCACTTGGCGTCAAGCTGGTTCAGTTGCGCATCAAGGATAGGGACGAGGCCACGCTGCGGACAGAAATCCGCCGCGCGAACGGCGTCTGCGCGGTCCATGGTTGCCAACTGATCGTCAACGATTATTGGCGGCTCGCCATTGAGGAAGGCTGCGACTTCGTCCATCTCGGCCAAGAGGATTTGGCTGCGGCCGACCTGCTGGCGATTAAGTACGCCGGATTGAAGCTCGGGCTCAGCACGCACGATCATCTCGAACTGGAAACGGCCATCGCTGCCGAGCCCGACTATATCGCGCTCGGCCCCATCTATCCCACCATCCTGAAGCAGATGAAATGGGCGCCGCAAGGGCTCGAGCGGATCAGCGAGTGGAAGCATCGAGTGGCGCCGATCCCATTGGTCTCCATCGGCGGCCTCAACCCCGACCGGCTCGACGGTGTCTTCGAGGCTGGTGCGGACAGCGCGGCGGTGGTCACCGACATCACGTTGAATGCCGATCCCGAAGCGCGCACGCGAGAATGGATCGAAAAGACAAAGCCATGGCGCTGAGGCGAGAACCGCATGTGCTCGTGGTCGGCGGATCAGACCCCAGCGGTGGGGCTGGAATTGCACGTGATATCGAGACGATCTCTTCCATTGGCGTGCGCACCTGCCTGGCTGTCACAGCGCTGACGGTGCAGACGCACGAAGCCGTAATGGAAATCCATCCTTCGCAGCCCGATCTTGTGGCCGATCAGATGTGCGCCGCGCTACAGGCCAACAAGGTGGCGGCAATTAAGATCGGCATGCTCGCAACGGCTGAGATCGTCGTTGCCATTGCCGGCGTGCTGCGCGAAAATCCGCAGGTGCCGGCAGTGCTCGATCCGGTGCTGGCCTCGAGCTCCGGCCGGGGGCTTCTGGAAGCAGGTGCCATCGCTGCCATGAGGCGCGACCTGATGCCGCTTTGCTGCCTTGTGACCCCCAATCTCCTGGAGCTGGCGCTCCTTGTTGGTGCGGAACCGCCAGCCGACGAGAGCGACGCGGTGAGACTGGGACGGAAATTGCTGGCAGCCGGCGTGCCGGGCCTGCTGATCAAAGGGGGCCACGCATCAGGACCTCGATCAACCGATATTCTGTTGCGTTCCGATCAAGAACCAATCCGCTTCGACGCACCTCGTCTTGTCGCATCAATGCGCGGGACGGGTTGCATGCTGGCTAGCGCGATTGCGGCGCATCTGGCGAAGGCGAAGCCGCTCGAAGACAGTGTGCGCGAAGGCAAGCGGCTTGTCTTGGCCATGTTTAAGAAGAATGCAGCAGACCGACGAAATTTGTAAGATTTTCCAACTCTCGAAAGACACGCTTGCCTCTCGCGGGTCCGGGCTGGTAATTTACCCTCGTAATTCACCTCACTCGACAGGAGTAGTTTGACGGCCTCGCCAGGCGGCGACCGCGAGATCAACGATGGCGAGGCGGCCGTCGTGCGCCGTATCTAGTGCGTTGTGTGGCATCCTTTCCCCCCATCCGACTGCGATCCTGGAATTCACCTTGGTCGCGAGCTCCTGCTAAACGATGCCCCTCGACGGGAGCGGTCGATCCCGCGTCTCGGCTGCGGCGGCGCTAGGCTGACGCTCCTTATGCCGTCCTGTTGAACCGGACTCGGGATCACGAACTGCTCCATGCGGCACTCGTTGACAAGCCTGCCGTGATATGAACAGGATTATACAGGATCACTGAACAGGTACCCATATGAAGCGGCGCTTGGTTCAACTGTCTCCCGGCACGGGCAAGCCCGAACAGATCGCCACCGTTCTCGAACATGAAATCCGCTCCGGTGTTCTCGGCTTCGGCGACCGGCTGCAAAGCGAGAACAAGCTCGTCCAGCGTTTCTCCGTCAGCCGCAACACCGTCCGCAAAGGCCTCGAGGAACTGTCCAACCGCGGGCTGATCACGACCAAAGTCGGCATCGGCTCTTTCGTCACCTTCGATGGCAAGCCCGTTGATGACTCCATCGGTTGGTCGCGGGCGCTCGCCAACGCCGGCGCCAACGCCGAGACGCGGACGCTGCGGCTCGAGGTGATCGAGGACCCCGGTCTTGCCGCACTGCTTGGTATAGAAAACCCGTTTTTCATCGCTGTCGACCGGGTGCGCACCAATGCCAGCGACGGCCACGCCATCTCCATCGAGCGCAGCCGCCTGCCATTGTCGCCGGAACTGGAGGACGTGCCGTTGCGCGGCCTGCGCGAAGGCTCGCTGCACCAGACGCTGCGCGGCGCGGGCCTCATTCCCGACCATGGCGAGGAATGGGTCGGCATCGAAATGCTCAACGCCGAGGACTCTGCAATCCTCGGTTGCCCGCAAGGCACGCCGTTCCTTCGCGGTCGCCGGTTGACCCGCGCCGCCGATGACCGGCCGATCGAATATGTGACCAGCCTGCTCAACCCGGCGCATTTTGCGCTGCATATGAGGTTCTGAGTGATGCCGGACGACAACACCGGGAATATGACTGATCGGGCCATGGGGGCGCTTGTCGGCGGGGCACTGGGGGATGCGCTGGGCATGCCGACGCAGCTTTTGTCGCCGGCCCGGATTGCCGAACTCTACGCCCATGTAGAGGGCTTCATTGCTCCTTTCGCCGACCATCCGGTGTCGAAGGGGCTTCCCGCTGGAACGATCACCGACGACACCGAACAGGCGCTTCTGCTTGGCCGTATCCTGGTCGAATCCGGTAACCGCTTCGATCATGCGCGGTGGGTCAACGCGCTGCTCGACTGGGAGCGCGACGTCAAAGCGCGCGGCAGCTACGATCTGCTGGGACCATCGACCAAACGCGCCATCGACGCCATCAACAATGGCGTGCCGGCCGAGGAAGCGGGGCGCAGCGGCGACACAAATGGTGCGGCCATGCGCATTGCGCCGGTCGGCATCATGATGCCGCCAGAGCCGCTGGACGCGCTGGTCGCCAAAGTTGCCGAGACCTGCCGGGCCACGCACAACACCTCGGTTGCCATTGCGGCCGCAGCCGCCGTTGCGGCGGCCGTCAGCCGCGGCGTCGCCGGCGGCGACTGGCGCGCCGCTTCCGACAGCGCCATCGCCGCGGCGAGGTGCGGAGCAACGCTCGGCCATTGGGTGACCGGCGGTGACATTGCCGCGCGCATTGGGTGGGCGCAGGAGCTTGTGCGCGGCAAGGCGACGAAGGACGCGATCCGGCTGATCACCGATCTGGTCGGCACCGGCGTCGCCAGTCAGGAGTCCGTTCCGGCTGCATTCGCCGTGCTGGAAGTCGCCGGCGGTGATCCCTGGCAAGCGGCGGTCATCAGCGCCAATCTCGGTGGCGACACCGATACGATCGGCGCCATCGCGACCGGCATGGCCGGCGCCTGCACCGGCTTTTCCCGACTGCCTCAGAACCGCATTGCAGACCTCAAGGGCATCGACATTGCGGCGGTTGGCGCGCTCACCGCCGACCTTGTTGCGGCCCGTATATCCAAGCGCCGTGCCGACAGGACGGGTCCCGGCAAGGATGCGGCGGCATGAGTGGGCGTCTCGTCCATGTCGGCAGCGCGGTGGTCGACTATGTCTACCGCATCGACGCCTTGCCGGCGCCGGGTACGGAGAAGACGGCGTCGAGCTACACGCAAGTCGCCGGCGGCGGCTTCAACATGATGGTCGCGGCCAGCCGCACCGGCATGAAGGTGGTGTTCGGCGGCCAGCTCGGCAGCGGACCCAATGGCGACTTCCTGCGCACGGCCTTAGCCAGTGAGGGGATCGAGACACTGACGACGCCATCGCCCGTCATGGACAGCGGCAATTGCGTCGCCATGATCAGCAGCGATGCCGAGCGCACCTTCGTCTCGTGGCCTGGTGCGGAGAGCTTGCTCAGCCTTGACATGATGGCGCCCGTCTCGGTCGCGCCGGGGGATTGGGTGTTCACCTCCGGCTATACGCTTAGCTATCCGGGAAGCCGAGACGCGCTTGTCGACTGGATCGAGGCACTTCCGGCCGACACACCGCTTGTCCTCGACCCGACACCTGTCGTCGTCGACATTCCCCGCCCTATCCTGCCTCGGATACTCGCCCGCACCACCTGGTTGAGCTGCAACAGGATGGAAGCGGCCGCGATTGCCGGTCCGGGCGACGTCGAGACACTCGCGTCACGGCTTCTTAGCGACCACTCCCCGAAGGCCGTCGGCGTCGTTATTCGCGCCGGAGCGAAAGGCTGCCACATACGGCTGGCCGATGGCTCGGCGCAAACGAGTGCCGGCTTCGAGGTCGACGCCATCGACACCAATGGCGCCGGCGACACCCATATCGGCGCTTTCGTCAGCGCGCTGGCGCGCGGCGCGCCGCCTTTTGAAGCAGCGCGCTACGCCAATGCGGCGGCGGCCATTTCCGTCACCCGCCACGGTGGTTCATCAGCGCCGACCGACCACGAGATCCAGACATTCCTAAGCCATGCCGGCGGTCCGCCGATCGGCCTCCATGGCCGGAAGCAAGTGGCCAAACGCCCGACAGCCTGACAAAGCCCGGGAAGCGGGCAAACACAGAGAGGAACGAACATGCGCATGCCCGACTTGACTGCCCTGCTGACGGCGACCGCCGTCTTCACCTCCGCACTCGCATTTGCCGCCAAGGCCGACGAGGTGCACGTACTCAACTGGAAGGGCTACGGCGCCGACGAGCCGTGGGCCATCGAAGCCTTCGAGAAGGCGACCGGCAACAAGGTCGTCAACGATTTTTTCAATTCCGAACAGGAGATGCTGACCAAGCTCAGGACCAATCCCGGCCTTTACGATGTCGTCATGATCAACGCCGCCTTCAACGACCAGGCGATGGCGGAAAAGCTGATTCAGCCGATCGACACGTCCAAGCTGCCGAACTTTCCCGACATCAGCAAGGACAAGGCCGGATCGCCGATGCTCGTCCATGACGGCAAGGTCTATGGCGTGCCGTGGGTCTGGGGGCTGACGGCGCTCGCCATCAATGAGAAATCTTTCGATAAGCCGCCGACGAGCATCGCCGAAATGTGGGATCCCGCTCACAAGGGCCGCGTCACCATCCGTGATGATGCCGTCGAGGCGGTTCAGTTCGGCGCCATTGCCACCGGCCAGAACATCAACGACATCAAGGATATCGAGGCGGTCAAGGCGAAGCTCACCTCGCTGATGCCGCAGATCAAGACGTTCTGGAGCTCGGAGAACGACTGGAACCAGATGGCTGCCTCTAACCAGATCGACATCGGCACCTATTGGAGCGGCTCGGCCGATCGCGCCAAGACCCATTTCAAGCTGCCGGTCTCGCTCGTGATCCCGCAGGAGGGCGCTGTCGCCTGGCTCGACGCCTTCTCCATTCCGGTCGGTTCCAAGAATGTCGCCGGCGCCGAGGCCTTCATCAACTACATGATCGACCCGAAGTTCTATGTCGAATGGGTCACCAAGGTCGGAGCCCCGGTATCCGCCAACACCAAGGCTGTAGAAGCACTTCCCGGGGATGCGTTCAACCGCAAGGTGATGGGTGACCCGGCAGTCGCAAAGCGCATTCAGTTCCAGGCGCCGATCACAGACGCCCAGCGCGAAACCTATCTGTCGCTCTGGCAGCAGCTCAAGGTCGACGTGAAGTAACAGCAGAAGCCGGGATCAGCCGACCATCCATGTCGGCTGATGCTTCCCCATCCTGGGAGGAGGATGTCATGGCAGCACAGGTTGCGGCCGCGTCGCGCAGCGGATTGAGATCGGCCTTGCTACTGCTGGCGCCTGCCTATCTCTGGCTGACGGTTGCGATCTTCCTGCCGCTCTCAGCCATGGTCTTCTTCTCCTTCATGACCGACCTGCCGCTGTCGGGAAAGCCGTGGGCGTTCACACTCGAAAACTATGCCGCCTTCTTTTCACAAAGCCTTTATCTGACATTGCTTTTGGCCTCGCTGCGCCTCGGCCTCGAGGTGACGCTGTGGTGCATCGTCATCGGTTATCCCGCCGCTTATGTGCTGGCCAAGGTGCTGAAAGGCCGCAGCCGAGAGGCGATTTTCCTGCTCGTCATCCTGCCGTTCTGGTCGAACGGGCTGGTGCGTATCTTCTCCTGGGCGATGGTGCTGCGTGAAGGCGGCATTCTCGACACTGCGCTCAACGCCGTCCTGCCGTTCAAGATCAACATCGACCTCATGTATTCCTATCCGGCCGTAATCATCGGGCTGGTGCACTCCTACGTGCCTTACATGGTGCTGACCTGCTATCTGACCCTGCAGGCCATCGATGACTCGCTAATCGAGGCCGGGCGCTCGCTCGGCGCCTCGCGGCTGCAGGTGCTGAATCGAGTCATCATTCCGCAGTCGATGCCGGGGCTGGTGGCGGGCGCAGCGCTCGTCTTCGTCCCGGTTGTTGGTTCGTTCATGGAACCGCGCATCCTCGGCGGCCGTACCGGCACCTTTTACGGCACTGTCATCGAGGACCAGTTCGTCGCCGTGTTCAACTGGCCGCTTGGTGCTGCGCTCTCCTTTATCCTGTTGGCCGTCGTGCTGGTCATCCTGGCGGTTGCCTCGCCGGTGCTGCGGAGGGCTACGTGATGGCGACGACACGTGTTCTCGAATGGCTCGGCCGCCTTTACATCTGGCTATTGCTCGCCTTCCTCTATGTGCCCATCATCATCATGGCGCTAATGTCTTTCAACGTTTCGCCCTTCTACCAGCTGCCGTTCGAATGGACGGCGGAATGGTATGCTTCGCTGTGGCAGAACGACCAGCTTATCTCAGCCACCTGGAACAGTGTCGAAATCGCAGTCATCACCACCATCATCTGCGTCGTGCTTGGCTCGGCAGCGTCACTTGCGCTCTACCGCTATGAGTTTCGCGGCAAGAAATTCCTGCAGGCGCTGCTGTTTCCGCCAATCGCCATTCCGTGGCTGATAACCGGCACGGCGATGTTGATCTTCTTCTTCGGCGTCGGCATTGGGCGCGGCCTGTTCGCCATCCTGCTTGGCCACGTCGCGCTTGCGCTTCCCTACGTCATTGTCGTCGTGTCGGCCCGACTGCAGACCTTCGCGCACGAGCTGGAAGAGGCGGCGCGCTCGCTCGGCGCCAATCAATGGCAGTTGACGAACCGCGTCACGCTGCCCTGGATCATGCCGGGCGTCATTGCCGGTGGGCTGTTCGCCTTCGCCGTGTCCTTCGACCAGTTCGTCGTATCCTACTTCTTGTCGACGCCCGGCCAGACGACGCTGCCGGTCGAAATCTACGCCGCGATCCGCAAAGGTTTCACGCCCGAGATCAATGCTGTCTCGACGATCATCATTGTCGTGTCGATGGCGCTGATGCTGCTGACAGCGCGCTTCTTCAAATTCGGCGGAGAGAAATAATGGCGGGCGTGCAGGTATCGAATGTATCGCGCAGTTTTGGCACGCACAAGGCGCTGGACGATGTGTCTATCGATTTCGCCGATGGCGGCTTCTATGCCCTGCTCGGGCCGTCAGGCAGCGGCAAGACCACGCTGCTGCGACAAATCGCGGGCTTCGACTTTCCCGATTCCGGCCGCATCACCATAGGTGGTGAGAGCGTCGAACGGGTGCCAGTCGAAAAACGGCGCATCGGCATGGTGTTCCAGAACTACGCCCTATTTCCCAACATGAGCGTTGCTGGCAATGTCGCCTTTGGCCTGTCGGTGCGCGGCGAGCCCAAGGCGGTGATTGCCAGCGAGGTACAGCGCGCACTCGACCTTGTGCAACTCGGCAGGCTCGGCGGCCGCCGGCCGCATCAGCTGTCCGGCGGCCAGCGCCAACGGGTTGCGCTCGCTCGCGCGATCGTCATCCGGCCGCGCGTGCTATTGCTTGACGAGCCACTCGGCGCGCTGGACAAGGCGCTGCGCGTCGACATGCAGATCGAGCTCAAGCGCATCCAGCGCGAGATCGGCATCACCACCATCTTCGTCACCCACGACCAGGAAGAAGCGCTGACGATGAGCGACCGCATCGGCATTCTGCGCGATGGCAAGCTGGTGCAGGAAGGCTCGCCCGAGGAGATCTACGATCGGCCGACGAGTGAGTTTGCCGCCACCTTCCTGGGCGACGCCAACATCCTTCGCGGCGACAGCACGGGCAACGGCATCCGGCTGCCGGACGGCACAGCGATTGCCGTCGGCTCGGGTACCAAGCTTGCCGCTGGGGCCAAGGCAAGCTGCGCCGTGCGGCCCGAACGCATCCGCATCTTCACCGATGCCGAGGCTCCGGATGCGGCCAACGCGAATCTGCTGCGAGGCCAGGTATCGAAGCGCATCTTCGCCGGAAATAGCAGCACCTACTTTGTCGAGCGTGCTGGCCAGACGCTCAAGGTGATTGTGCAGAATACCGGCGCTGTCAGGCTGGCGGAAGGTCAGGATGTCGTGCTGCATTGGTCGCCGGAAAGCACAGTCTTGATCGTCGCGGGGTAGCAGGCCAGAGATGGACCACTGACCGACTCAGATGGGGCTTTTGTGATGGCAAAAGATTGCGACCTCCTGGTTGAGGTCCGCGCCAGAAACGCCGATACGTCCCGCCTACGAGACCATGCCAGTTTTTTGGTGGTCTTGCGGCCCGGAGCAACCGATCCCGGCAATGATGATGGACAACGACATGGTTGGCATGGCCAAGGTCTTGCCGATTGACAGTTTCACTCAGAAGCGGTGCGCCGGGCTTGCGGCTAGTGCGCCGTTTGCTGCTGTTTTGAGATTTGGCCAGGCGCGTATTCATTGGCCTCGAAGACAAGCCTCCGTCAAGCCAGGCATCACGATCTTTGCCTCTAATCCTCCCACATTCAATGTCGCTTTCGGGACCCGGCAAACCGATCCAAGGCACGGCTGCGAGCACGCGCCCTGGGGAGCCGGAGTAGACCTTTGAGCGGGGTGCGGATGGCAGTTTTGAACGTGCGATCCCATCGTCCCGAACGATGTGGGTTTACCAGCAAGTCGTTATTGTTCCTGGGCTCCTTCGCCACGTTCGCTCACGACTGGTCGCGTTTCCTTTCGCCGTTTCTGTGGGAAACCTGTGGGATGAGCACACCGCGTTCGTGTCTTGCGATTTGAGTTATACTCGGAACGGTTTGCGGCGACTTGGAGAAAACTGGCTTCTTCGTGATCTTCTCGGCGGCGTCTGCCAAGAAATTAGGATGATGATGGCCGTAAGTTTCGATCAGGACATCCACTGTAATGCCAAGAAAGCCCGCAGCCTGCCACATATCGGTGCCGGCCTGCATCATCCAAGTCGCCGCGGTGTGGCGGAACACGTGCGGAGTAACGTCGGGCCCTAGGCCGGCGATTTCGCGCGCCGTCTTGAAGCTCTTGTCTATCGACCGCACCGGCTTTCCATTCCATTCCACGACAAAATCCTGCGATATCTTGCGACCGATGTTCGCACTTTTGCCGCGCGATTTGGTCTCGATGTGAAGATCAGTGCGCGCCCAGCGCCGGAGGTGCGCCAGCAGCCGCTCGGGCAACGGTACAGGGGGTTGGCGCTTCTTGGTCTTCCTTGCGCCGGTGGCACCGCGATAGAAGATACCGCGGTCTAGGTCCACATGACCGCGCCCTTTCGTTGGGCGTATGGCGGCACCGCAGATTGCGGCCGAGCGCGTTCCTGTATAAAGTGCGACGAGGATGAAGCGCGCGAGATGTCGCCCAGTGCGCCGGCCACTCTCTTGGCCCTTCCATGTCTGCTTCATTCGCCAAGCTGCCCAGATCAGTGCGGCCGCCTCACTGCGGGTCAACCAGCGTTCGCGGGCGGCGGCCCTGTCTGGCAGGGTGATGACCGGTGCGGCGGTTGTATAACCCTCCTTGCGGTAGTAGTTGATGGCGGCACGAAGATCCTCGAGTTGGCGGCGCGCCGCGGCTTCGGTGGGGCGCGACGCAACGTACTCGCGGCAGAGTTTGCCATTGATGGCGGCGAGAGTTTTTTCCCCGAAGTAATCAAGGACCTTATCCAGCCGAGCCGCCGTCTCTTCTGGTGTCGCGTGCTTCGGTGCAACCTCTTTAAGGTAAAGGTTGACCACATCGGCAATTAAGACGTCCTCGGCTCCCCGCGCTCGGTGGTATTTGCTTCCAATGTAGGCGGCGAGCGCCTTTTCAGCTTCAGTTCCTGGACGGCCTTTTTCGCCGCCGCCAGCGCTGATGAAGCTGGTTCCATCGCGGATAAACCATCCAGCTTTGTTTCGGCGCGTTCCATCTTTTTTCCAGCTTTCGTCACGCCATACCAGGCGTGGCCCTTTCGAAGTCCGCGGCATAGTTCCCTCATCCTCGCGATTGCCATCAAGCTGACGTATTCCTTTCCGGCGATTAGCTCCGTTTCAAGTCGACCGGCGTCACGTTCCTTGCGTAGGCCTGCTGCGCTCATCGAGCCGTCGGGAAAGGCAATTCGCGCAGCGATTTCGACGCGCAGTGGTGTGGTCTCGTCGAATTGGTCGGGGATTTTCATAAGAAGTCCTCAGCAGTTCTTAGGTCTGAGCTGTTCGCCGACCTCGTTGAGCACTCCGTCCTGTCTCGCCGTTCTGGACACGGTCCTGCCGGAGAACTCTTCTCCAAAAAACCGGCTGCGAAAACCGCCCGCCGGAGGTGCTGCGGCGAAGAGGCGCCTTCGACCTGTCAATCGGAGTGGTTGCGCAACAAATCTATGGCTGGCCTCTGCTTCCAGTCCGGCCAGACACACTCCTAAAGGGATCCGACCATCGTTTCAGTATCGATGCGGCCGAAGGGCCTATTGCGTCGCAACGCCCGCGCGCGCCGCGCCGCGTTCAGGCGAGCAGGGCAGCGGAGTACCTCCTTCGCTTCTTGGCTGGCAGCGTCATTGCTGGCGACGATTAGCGGCAGGCCGCCCGTGATGACCAACCACGTCCAAATCGATTTCCCGTCGCAAAAAGCGCTCTGTTCGCTCTCGAACTCAGCCGCATGCCCTCGGTGTCGCACGCCACAGCGCCGAAGGCGTGATGAAGAACCCAGATACTTCCAATGGGGCGACCGGCCCCGCTCGTCGTTCATCGCCGCGCTGTGGTCCTTAATCGCTACTGCTGCACGTTTGTATGCAGCCGCGTTTGGAAACAGGAACACCGTCACTGAGTTGCTACCCCGCAACAACCTCGGTTGGCTGCCAAGCACAAGAGGATGAGGAGTGCCGGGATCTCCATGACGAGTTTGAAGGTCGAGAGAGAGGCTCTCGACTGCCCGTCTCGGAGTACATCCCGATGGCGACTACCCCTCAGAAAATTACCCTTCTGTCCTCGCGAGACATTGCCTTCAAGAACGTGGAGTTCTCCATGTCCCAGGTCCGCGTCAAGGCTGACATCTGGATCGAGGACCTACCCGACCTCGTAGCTGAAGTGACGACCCACTCGCACCTCCTCGTGCGCAAGACGACCAGTGGTTGCATCGAGCGCCTTGCCGTCGAGATTCGCGCAGGGTCGGCCAGTCCCACTGAGCCACAGGCGCCCGAACCCGCAATTCTGGGCAAGCTGCTGGAGCGCTATCAGCGCATCGACTCGCGGGAGGATGCATGATGCCCCGACACGACGCGTCCGAACTGGCCCACCGCCTGGGCCGACAGGCCGAAGCGGTTTGTCGCCACTATCTTTCGAACGGACATCGCGAGGGACGCTACTGGCTTGTTGGCGATGTCCGAAACACGCCGGGTCGCTCTATGTTCGTGCGGCTCGTCGGCTCGCAGTGCGGAAAGGGCGCAGCCGGCAAATGGACTGACGCGGCGACCGGGGAGCATGGCGATCTTCTCGATATCATCCGCGAAAGCCGCGGTTTGAGCGACTTCAGGGACGTTGCCCATGAGGCAATAACGTTTCTCGGCCTACCGCATCCCGGACCAGAGCAGACATCAATGCGGTCGAAGTTGCTGGCCGCGCCGTCGGAAATGTCGGAGAAAGCGCGTCGGCTGTTTGCGATGTCGCAGCCGATTGCGGGTACGGTCGTAGAGGCGTATCTGCACAACCGCAGTATTACCGCTTTGCACGGGACCGGAAGCCTGCGTTTTCACCCGCGCTGCTACTACCGGCCCGACGAACAAGCGCCGACTGAGACCTGGCCGGCGATGATCACTTCCGTCACCGATCTCGACGGCCATTTGACTGGCGCACATCGCACATGGCTTGATCCTTCCGGCAGGGGCAAGGCACCGGTCGATACGCCGAGGCGCGCGATGGGCGATCTTCTCGGTCACGCGGTTCGTTTTGGCCTGCCGGGCGACGTCATGGCGGGCGGCGAAGGCATCGAGACCGTCTTGTCGCTTCGGTGCATCCTGCCCGATATGGCCATGGCAGCGGCACTCTCGGCCGCTCATCTTGCTGCCATGCTGTTTCCCCTCACGCTGAGACGGCTCTACATCGTGCGTGACGCCGATCCAGCCGGTAACGGCGCGCGTGACACCTTGATCGAAAGAGCGAATGCTGCCGGGATCGAGCCGGTCGTGCTCTCGCCGGCACTTGGGGACCTCAACGAAGATCTCTGTACGCTAGGCGTGGATGCCATTCGAGCAGCAGTCCGTGTTCAGCTCGCCCCGCAGGACATCGCCCGTTTCATGGCAGTGGCGGGATAACTCGGAACGAACAGCCTGTCCGCTGTCGCTTGCATCACTGGATGCTCCTGAAGTCGGAGAGAACCACGCCTGCGGGCCTTCGAGAGGGCGATCGGCCAGCAAACGACCCGGACCCGCAATGTCTCCGGCCGACTATTTTCCGGCGCGCTCCTCAAGGGAGCGCTTTCCATCGCGAAGCAAAATAGCCGGCCTTCACCCTCCTCCGCTGACACTCCGGCCCTTCGCTTCGCTGCGGGTGCAGGTCCGTCCCGTCCGCCGGCTTCCGTCGCCATGAAGGCCGCGAGGGTCGCGGTCCAACCGGCGGAGCATCCAATGAGCGAGCATGACGACTACGAACCACAGCACTCGTCTTCACCCATCGACCACGTCCTCACCGAACTCCAGCTCTATGGCTACCGTCCCTTCGTGGATGAGCCTGATCCTCGACCGCTTCCAGAGGGCCACTGCGTCGCCGGCGCGATCGCCGACATCTTCGACGCCCTCATCGTGGCACTGCAAGACACTCGCCTCGAGCCCGATCTCGACGATCTTCTGTGGTCGACCGTCAACATCTTTCACCGCGCCGCAGATCGGATCGAGCGCGAACTCGATCACAACGAGCAGGCGCAGCGCCGCAGCCAGCGTGAGCAGGACGGCAGCGAAGTGAAATCCGTCGAGCTGGAACGCCTGACGGCCGAAGGGCAGACGCTGATCGAACGCCAAAGCGCCTTCGAACTGATGCGTGATCAGGCCGCGGAGCACTACGAGCGCCACACCGGATCGAGTTGGCGACCGCGCAGCGGATCGATAGTCAACCATCGCAACATGACCTCTGCGCTGATCGACAGCCGCGATTTTCTCAGCGCCAAGAAACGCGCCTCGCAGGAAGTCCTTCTGCCACCTGGCCCGAAAATCGCCTTCACCGCTGGGCTCGACTTCAATGACCACCAGCTGATCTGGGCCAAGCTCGACCAGGTCCACGCCAGGCATCCCGACATGGTATTGATGCACGGGAAATCGCCGAAGGGTGGCGAAAAGATCGCCTCCTGTTGGGCAGACCATCGCAAGGTACCCCAAATCGGCTTTGCCCCTGAATGGACAAAGCATGCCAAAGCCGCCCCGTTCAAGCGCAATGATGCAATGCTGGAGGCGCTGCCGATAGGCGTCATCGTCTTTCCCGGGACCGGAATTCAGGACAATCTTGCAGACAAGGCAAAGAAGCTCGGCATCCCAGTCCTCGACTTCCGCCCCAAGGGAGGCGGCGCGTAAGCGCTGCCCGCCGCTACCCTTTTTTCGATTGTACGATACGGCCGCGATCCGGCAGCGGGTACTGTATTTGCAGCTCGCTGGAGTGCTTGGCCCGGGATGCCCGATCTCCGGCTTCCTGCGCCGCCCGTCTTTTTGCGATACTCAAGTCCGCGCCCTAGCAAAGGCGCGCGACGCCGTCACGCTTGCCGTCAACGTTCAGCTGCGTCGCAGCTGGCATCACAGCTGCGAATAACGACGCCCGTTCAACCGAACAGGGCCTGGATCTGGGCGAACTCACCGAACAACCGGCGTGGGCAGGATGCTTTTTTTGCCCGTCGCATTGTTAGCGTCGTCGCTGACACGGCATCGCGCGACGCACAGTTCGAATCCACCACGGGGTTCCGACCCGTTCTAAAGATAGCGCATATCCGGTGGTGCACGTCAGCCGTGACTTGAACCATCACGTGCGTGTCTTATGCGCGTTGCTGACAACAGCTTGCGACTTCGCGATGCCTGTACAGAGGAGCATCGACGCCGGTGACCATCGTAGCCAGGATTTCGCCAGCGACGGTATCGCCAGGTTCTCCGTTGATGTCTCTATCTGGTGGGCCGCTCCAAACCGCCTCTCTAATGGGCTGATCTGGCCGAAGGTCGGCTGCGCCTCGATCGCCTAAGCCGCAATGGCGCCAATCGACTTTCTTCCCCTGCCAGCTGCGCCGTCATTCCTCGCCAAACAACAAAGTCGCTTGGCTGCCATCCTCCGCTGGCGCTGCGGTCGCAAGCGATGCGGCGTCGATCGCCTGCGGCCCGCCGATCGCCATTGAGGCCGCAATGGTGCGGGCTCGAAACAGAGTTCAAGGAGAAAACTCATGGCGATAATCGGAAGCTTCAAGAGGACCGGCAACAACGAGTTCACCGGCGAAATCGTCACCCTCTCGCTCCAGGCCAAGAACGTCCGCATCGTCCCCGAGGCCAACCGCTCTGGCGACAACGCCCCCAGTCACCGTGTCTTCGTCGGGCGGGTCGAGATCGGCGCCGCCTGGTCCAAGCGCTCCAATGAGGGCCGCGACTTTCTCGGCCTGAAGGTGGACGATCCGAGCTTCACGGCTCCGATCTACGCCAACCTCTTCAACGATGAGCAAGGCGAAGACTACAGCCTTATCTGGTCCCGCCCCAACGGCCGCCGCAACGCGGAGTAAGGCCCCGACCAAGGCTCCGCCCGGACGAACAGGGCGGGGCCGTCCTCCTTTTCACGGCAAGATGAGCGCAGTCGCTGCCCAACGAGCTCCGTCGGACTTTGGGGCGACTACCTGTCGTGTTCGCGACTGGAGACTTCATTCCTGCATGTCGCCTCGCCGATCATCGAAAATTCGAGGTGTTTCCCGCGTCAACTCACGGTGCCGATTTTCTGATCAACTCGCATGGGTCCACATTCAGCGCAGTTGCGATCCTCCCAAGAACACTGATGCTGGCCGAGACCCGAGCGCGCTCGATCGATCCGACGTAACGCATGCTCAGTCCAGAGCGGGCGGCCAGTTCCTCCTGCGTCACGTTCTGGTCATGGCGCAGGCGACGCATGTTGGCCGCCATGATCTCCTTGAGATTCATGGCGGATTAGGGACCAGAAAGGGAACTATCGTTCTAGGAATGATCGTTCCTATTCGCTATGATTGGTGCTCGATCCAAAGGACGGCTCCTTCGAGATCGCGATCGAAATATGGTCAAATACCATGCTTAAACCGCTGCTCGATCCTGACGTCGCCGACATTGCGCCGGATGCCTCGGTCCTGACCGGCTATGACGAGGAGCGTCTGCTCACCTACATTCGCCTGCTTGACGCGGCGGCGGAAGATGCCGATTGGCGAGAGGTGGCCAGGATCGTCTTGCATATAGACCCGGAGCAGGAGCCGGAACGAGCGTACCGGTCCTGGGAAACCCATCTTGCCCGCGCGCGATGGATGACGACCAGCGGCTACCGATATCTTCTCGCTGGCGGCGCTCCGCACTGACGCGGCCGGCGCTCCACTTTGCTGAGTCGGCATAATGGTTTGCCGACTCTCCAACTATTCAACTTCCTTATCCGCCGGGAATGTTGACGCCGACGCCTCACATCCGGGTACGCGGAGAGGACAGGAACAGTGCAAGGCGATTGGACCGATCCGGCGGCGTATGCACACATGTGCAGCTACCAGGCTACGGAATTCGCTGCCGAGTATCTGATCCGGAATGACGAATTCGTGGCAGAGTGCAGCCAGCTTGCATCGCAACTCGCTGGTTCTGGAGAACCTGCCGGTCAGCCCGATCTCGCCGCCCGTTGGGGCGCGCGATTTCAAAACTGCCGGTGCCGGACTTCCGAAAGCTGACAATATCATCTGGACGGAACAGGCCTCGCCGCGCGTGCTCCGGGTCATGCGGGTATCTACATCCCATCAAACAGTTCGACCTTCCAGCCTTGCCGGAGCCAGCGTTTGGCCGCAGGACGAAGGCCTTCACATTATTTGGTCTACCTTAATTGGGAAAAGTCATCTCGTCGCTGATGACCGCGCCGGTGAATTCAACGCTACCCTTCTGCCCCTCGACGCTGCATTCGAGACGCGGCTCGATGCAGCGCGCCGGTTCTGGCGCGCACTGAACGGCCGGGCAGGAAGTTCATCTTACGGCGCGCTGCCGCAACAGACCAAGACCAGGCATATCCTCAATTTGCGCGCACATGATGGTCACCGCATGGGTGCAACCTATCGTCAGCTCGCGGAGGTGCTGTTTTCGCAAGAGCCGATTGTGCCGCGAGATTGGCGTGATCATCATCTCCGCCACAAGGTCCGAGCTATCTTACGCCGTGCAGCTTTTTTAGTCGCCGGCGGCTATCGCGATCTTCTCTTCTATCCCCACAACCGCAGCGAAAAGTCCGGCCGCCGAAGTCCTTCTTCGGGATAGCAAAGGGGTAGCAAAAACGCGCCCCCCAATCTTTGCCCTCCCTCGCCTTTCCTCATTTCGATCATGGTCCACTTCGCGCGTCCCGGCAGGCCAGGACGACAGCAGAACCGAATGGAGATCGAGCGATGTCGAAGGGTCCCGCGGACGCGCCCCAAAAGTATTTGCGCACGAAGGAGGCAGCACCCATCGTCGGGCTCTGCGCCCGCACACTCGAAAAGCACCGGACCTACGGCACCGGCCCAAAATACCGGAAGGTCGGCGGGCGCGTTCTCTACGACATCAACGACCTGCACGCCTGGATAGAGCTGGGCGCACGCACCTCCACCAGCGATGCCAATGCGACCTATGTTCCGCCGGCAAAACCCCATGCAGCCCGCGCGCCCGCCTATGTCGGCCGGCGCGACCGCAGCTCCTGATCTGTGGCGCACCGAAAATGCAGTATCGCGAGACCGTTCAGCAGCAATTTGCGCTGTCTTATGTCCCCTCAACCGGCTTCCCTCCACGCGGCACGCGGGACGTCGTGGCGCGGCAGCTCGTCTTATTGGTGAAATCCCGCCACCTGACACCGATCCACCCTCATGCGGGCGAAGAACCGACCTGCGTTGAGGCGGCAAGTGTGCACGGCATGGCAACGATTTGGAACGCTGCCATCCTGGTCTGGGCTGCGTCGCAAACCATCCACGCGCAAGCCAGGAGATTGCAACCGCGCCGCTTGGTAGCGGCGAAACAGCAGCAAATCCTGACCTTCATGTCGCCGCGTCAACGGCGGCACGTCCACAGCCGGATAGCCGCACGCGAGCAGCCGAGTCCATACGCCGGCAAGCGTCGTAAAGCTTTCCTGCTGCGCCCCGGGATCGAGTCATGAGCAGACGCACAAAGATCATCGCCACCATGGTTGGCGGCGCAGTGCTCGCCGCGGCGCCGGCATGGATTAGCCATCCGCCGCTGTCCATCTGGAACGCATCGGCGAGCATCCCCGTCGGGCTCTATCGCGTCCAGCCGGCCGACAAAATCGGTATTGCCAATATCGCCGTCATCATACCGCCCGAGCCATTGGCGGCCTTCATGGCAAGACGCGGCTATCTGCCGAAAAAAGTGCCGCTCCTGAAGCGTGTTTTGGCACTCGGGGGCGCAACCGTCTGTCGCCAAGGCACAATGATCATCGTCAACGGCAAGACGTATGGACATGCGCGCGAGCGTGACAGTCGTGGTCGATCCCTGCCCATCTGGCAGGGCTGCCGCGACATTGCCGAGGCCGACGTCTTCCTTATGAACCCGGGTGCAGCCGACAGTTTTGACAGCCGCTATTTCGGCCCGCTCCCGCTCTCATCGATAGTTGGCCGCGCGGTTCCCGTCTGGACCACGGAGCGCACCACTCCGGTACTGGATATCACCAACGATCCCTCGCTAGCGAGCCGTGAGGGCTCGGCTCGACGCGCACCAACACTCAGAAAGGAGCACTGCAATGACCCAGATCGGAACCTTCACGCGCAATGATGACGGCTTCTTCGGCAATCTCTCCACGCTAACAATCGAGGCGAAGATTGCCATCCTGCCTGCCGAGAAATCCAAAACCGAAAACGCGCCCGACCATCTGATCTATTGCGAAGGGATGGCGGTCGGTGCGGCTTGGGACCGCGCCGGAGACAAGGCTGGGGATTACCTCTCCGTCTCAATAGACGACCCGTCCTTTACGCAGCCGATCCGCGCCAAGCTGTTCCGGTCCGATGCAGAGAACAGCGTCTGGAGCCTGCACTGGAAGCGATCTTCGAAGCGCGACGGGCGAGGCTGAACAGATGCTTCTGGAGCCCTTCGACGAATCTTTCTCGCCAACCCTTTTGATCCATTGCGCGCCGGTGAAAACCTTCGACCCGACCGCCCGCGAGGCAGCCAAGAGGGGGCCGGACACTTGCTTGTGGCTGCGGACACCGATTTCATCACCGTTTTGGCAAAGCCGGTTCGATTGGCGAGCCCCTGCCCTTAACGGAAGCGAACACCGTCGCAGCCTGGCAGCGCATCGGTTCTGCGGTCTGCGGGACGCAGCCCACAGAGGCATGACGACGTTTGCCGCATGTGTCATGCTCGGCTTCGTGGCGCCCGAAACTGGTGCAGCGGCTTCCTGTGCTGGTGAACGGCCGGCGCACTCCGAGTCGACGATCTTGTCGGCTGGCCCGTGGTCGCGGCATATCCGGGAAGCGTCAAAACGCTTCGCCATTCCAGAGCAGTTGCTGCGCGGCGTTATGCATGTTGAGAGCGTCGGCGATGTTCGTGCGCTTTCAAGCAAGGGCGCAATGGGCTTGATGCAGATCATGCCGGCGACGTGGCAGGAACTGCGCATCAAATACCGTCTTGGTGACGATCCCTATCAACCGCGTGACAACATTCTTGCAGGTGCAGCATATCTTCGCGAAATGCTCGACAGCTTCGGGCGCAGCGGCTTTCTTGCCGCTTACAATGCCGGTCCTGGTCGGTACACGGAACATCTCTTAACCGGCCGTCCGCTGCCACGCGAGACGGTCGACTACGTCAGGAAACTTGCGCCGCTGCTCGATGGTGCAGTTCTCACTCCGCGGCGCGCGCGGCAAGGTGCAACGATCTTTCCGCATCCCCATGACATTCGGAACGCCGCTGCATCGGATGGCAATGGTTATGCCGAGACGATCTTTGCGGCGATTTATTCGTCCGCAATGCGGTCGCCAATGGGCGATCCTGCTGCGGACCTGACCGCGATCGAGCCACAGCCGGGTGAAACCGATTTCCAATCGAACCACGCTGTTTCCGGCCTATTCGCTCAGCACTCTTTAGCCATATCGCGATGATCGCCACGTTCGTCCTCAATTGCATTCCGGCCTGTTCCGTCGCGGAAATTGCGGCGGAAGAGTTGGCTGTGGATGAGAACAGAGAGATTGGCAGGATAAAGGGCCGCGAGGTGCGGCTCGGTTCGGCCGATTGTTTTCCTTACAATTTTCGTCTCATTTCGCAATGTGCTGGCACAATCAGCGATGTGCGCTATTCCCAATTTTTCAGTGTTTCAATGGAAACCGCACCTCGTGGCCGTCTAGCATGAAGCGTGACGATAGCTTTCGCGTCCGCCCTGGTCGCATCCGCTCCCGCGCCGGCCAGCGCGCACGACCCTTCATCTTCCAGGCTCTTGCGGCCACACAGCGCGCCGGCGGTCACCTTACACGCGAGGGTCGGATCACCTCCCCGCGAGCTTCAACGTTTGGCCGCGGCAGGTCAGCGAGCATCCGCGCCAGTCGCCTCATCTCTGACCGGTCACGCGGCGCCGTCGTCAAGACCCGTGTGGTACGGCAGTTCAGAGGGTCTGGGCCACTCGCCACCCATCTCAAATATCTTCGCCGCGAAGGTGTTACACGTGATGGTGAGAAGGCGAGGATGTTCGGTCCCGACACCAAAGATGCAGATCATGACGCCTTCTGCGACCGCTGCAAGGATGATCGGCATCACTTCCGTTTCATCGTTTCGCCAGACGATGCAATGGAGCTCGGCGACCTCAAGAACTTCGCTTGTGACCTGATGGCCGACATGGCGCGCGACCTCGGCACGAGGCTCGACTGGATAGCCGTCGATCACTGGAACACCGAACATCCGCACGTTCACATCCTCGTTCGCGGCGTTGCCGACGATGGCGAGAGCCTTGTCATCTCGCGGGACTACATCCGCCAGGGCATGCGCGATCGGGCGAGCGACATTCTCACCCAGACGCTTGGGCTCCGCATGGACCTCGACATCCGCCGGGCCATCGAGCGCCAGGTCGACACTGAGCGCTGGACGCAGCTCGATCGCCAGCTTGTTCGTGACGCCGACCGTCATGGTATCATTGATCTCGCGCCACATCCTGATCGCCGGCCCGACGAGTTCCTGGGGCTCAAAGTCGGCCGGCTGCGGCAACTGGAAAGCCTGGGCCTCGCGAACGAGATCCGTCCCGGCCAGTGGATAGTGGTCGAACAGGCCGAGCCCACTTTGCGCGCCCTCGGTGAACGCGGCGACATCATCAAGCGCATGCACCGCAGCCTCACTGTGCATGGGCTAGAAAAAGGGACGGCCGACTATGTGCTAGCCGCCGAAAGGATTGATGCGCCCGTGATCGGCCGACTGCTCGAACGCGGCCTTTATGACGAACGGCGCGGCGCGGCCTATGCCATCGTCGATGGCATTGATGGACGCACGCACCACATTCGCTTCCATGACCCTGATGCGGCCGGAGACTCCGACCCGGGCTCGGTCGTGGAGTTGTGCCGCGATGCGAGTGCAAATGGCGGTGGCCGGGTCACGCTCGCGGTCCGCTCCGACCTGTCAATCGAACAGCAGGTCCATGCTTCCGGCGCGACTTGGCTCGATCGCCAACTCGTTGCACGCGAGCCTGCCGAATTCGGTGACGGCGGCTTTGGTAGGGACGTAAGACAGGCACTGCAAGATCGGGTCGACCACCTTGTCAGCCGCGATCTGGCCAAGCGCGAGGGACAGCGCGTCATTCTTGTGCGCAATCTGATCGATACTTTACACGATCATGAGGTGGAATCGCTCGGTGCCCGCCTCGCCGCCCAGACGGGCCTCTCGTTCACGAAGGCTG
This sequence comes from Mesorhizobium sp. M0954, assembly GCF_040319155.1. NCBI lineage: Bacteria > Pseudomonadati > Pseudomonadota > Alphaproteobacteria > Hyphomicrobiales > Phyllobacteriaceae > Mesorhizobium > Mesorhizobium sp. M0954. The sequence goes on from NZ_JAMYNR010000002.1 coordinate 154,569, forward strand.
CCAACGGCGATCATGTGGCTGGGATTTACCGGCGGCGTTTCTCGCTGGCTTCAGGCCGGCTCGCGATGATCGACAATGGACTCGAATTCAAGCTCGTGCCCTGGTCGCCGTCGCTCGAAAAGCGATTGGGTAATCAAGTCATCGGGGTCGTGTGCTCGGATATGGGGGGCGTGGATTGGAACCTGGGAAAGAAGCGCGGCATCGGGCTATGAAGGTTCCAGGCGTATGCTCTATCCTGATGCTGGGAAGCCAGCACGGTCGCACATTCTATTTGTACCTGCACAGTGAAGCGCCGATTGCCTCGCAAAAAACAGGGACTTTGCGCATCCTCGATTCAGTCTGGCGCCGGCAATCGCGGCACTGGCGCTGTTTGCCTTCGTCTATCACTGGAATAGCTATCTCTGGCCGCTGACCGTTCTACAGGGCAATGCACACGAATATCCGATCGTCATCGGCCTTAGTCGCCTGCTCAGCTACAACAGAGGCGCTCTAAACACGGGACTGGTGATGGCTGGCGCCACGCTTGCCGTGCTCCCGCCACTGGTGCTCTTCGTCTTGCTGCAGCGCTTCTTTGTGGATTCGATCGTCGGCTCGGCGGTCAGGGGATAATGAACCAGCGCGGCGCTCTGTGCTAAGGTGTACACCGATCAACACAGGACACCGCTATGGCCGCTAGCACCACTATGACAATTCGCGTCAGTCCCGATGTAAAGGAAAAGCTCGACCGGATCGCAACCGACACCCGGCGTAGCAAGTCGTTCCTCGCAGGTGAAGCCGTCGCAGCGTATGTCGATCGCGAGCTTGAAATCATTGAAGGTATCAAGCGCGGCCTTGCTGATGTCGAAGCTGGGCGCATCGTGTCTCATGATAAGGCTATGGCAGAAATTTATGCCGCGATTGATGCCGGCACGGGCCGCAAGGTGTGACGCGAGCCGTTCAGTGGTCTCGCGGTAAGCTGGACGACATCAAGGAACAGATCGCCTATATCTCGCAGGATAATCCGCGCGCTGCGCGCCTGGCAGCAGACCGGATTCTGGACGCAGGGGCCGCGCTTGGGGAAATGGCAACCGGGCGACCCGGCCGTGTATCCGGCACCTATAAAAAGCCTTTGAGTCGCCTGCCCTACATCATCGCTTATGCCGTGACCGCCAAGGGCGCCCGACAAAGCATTTCAATTTTGCGGGTGATCCACGCAGCGCGCGATTGGCAGGACGAGGCATGGCCGAACTGAACGAAATCTCGCGACGAAGGGCTTTAAGCGCGAGCGGATTTGCTGCCAACAATTTTGACAGCAAGCTGCCGGGTATTGCTCCCGAGTTTAACCGGAGACCTGGGTGGGAGCATATACGTCGAGCACGTTCTGAGTTTCGTCCGTTCGCAATGAGTTATAGCCGCCAACGATCTGGCAAAAACCACGATTCAGTCCGCGGTCAGCACGACCTTGACACTCTGTGAACGGTCGGCGGCAAGTCGGAAGGCATCGGGGGCGCAAGAAAGCGTGCGCTCCGCTGTCATCAGCTTCAGGACGTCCACCTCCCCCGACACGATGAGATCGACCGCCCGGCCGAACTCCGTGCCGAAGCGGAATGTGCCTTTGAGGTCGATCTCCTTGGCCATCACTGCATTGGCAGGCAGCGGGATCTGGCCACCGGGAAGATTGCCGACCTGGACCACCGTGCCGCCGCGCCGGACACTAGCGATCGCCGCGGCAAGGCCGGCGGCAGTGCCTGAAATCTCGAACGCCACATCAAGCGAACCGCCGGCAGCAAGCGCCTGGAGTTCGGCGTCGCCGCCGGAAAGGTCGATCGTCCTGTCGGCGCCCAAACTGCGGGCGAAGGCGAGCGGCGCGGCGGCGATGTCGGCGACGGTCAGTTCAGCGCAGCCCGCAAGCCTGGCCGCGAGCATGGTCAAGAGACCGATGGGGCCGGCACCGAACAGGATGACATTGCGGCCCCTGATGTCGCCCGCCCGCGTGGCAGCGTGCAGGCTGACCGCCAGCGGCTCGGCAAGTGCGGCCGCCTGGTAGGCCACGTCAGATGGAACCTTGAAACATTGCGCGGGCGTGGCGTCGAACAGGCTGGCGAAGCCGCCCTGCATATGCGGCGTCTTCGATGCCGAGCCCATGAAATAGATGTTCTCGCAGAGATTGGCGCGGCCTTCCAGGCATCGCGCGCAATGCCCGCACCAGCGCGACGGATTGACCGCGACATGGTCGCCGACACCCAGGCCGGGTGCCGCGCCGTTGATCTCGACGATTTCGCCCGAGATCTCGTGGCCGAGGACAAGCGGCGAGGTCACAACGAAGTCGCCGGTCCGGGCATGGCGGAAATAATGCAGGTCGGAGCCGCAGATGCCCCCTGCCCCAAAGCGCACCCGCACCATGCCTGGTGCCAGCGGTTCAAGCGGACGCTCCACGACGCGCAGGTCCTGCGGGCCGAACAGCGTCGCGGCAATCACCTGGCCACTCACCGGATCAAGCCCATCTCGGTCGGCAGCCAAAGCGTGATGGCGGGTATGAAGGTGATCAGAAGCAGCGCCACGATAAGCGGCACCAGCCACGGCAGGATCGCCATGGTGGTGCGCTCAACCGAGAGCTTGGCGACGCGCGACAGCACGAACAGCACCATGCCGAGCGGCGGGTGCAAAAGCCCGATCATCAGGTTGAGCGTCATGATCAGCCCGAAATGCACAGGGTTGATGCCGTAGACGGCAGCGACCGGCAGCAGGATCGGCACCAGAATCGTGATCGCGGCGATCGTATCGAGGAAGCAGCCGACCACCAGCATCAGGATGTTGACCAGGATCAGGAAGACCCACTTGTTTTCGGTGAGCGCGAAGATGAAGTTCGAAAACAGCTGTGCTGCCTGGCTGACGGTGAGCAGCCAGGCGAAGATCGATGCGGCGGTAACGATGAAGAGCACCGAGGCGGTCGTTTCGATCGTGTCGAAGCTGGCCTTGGCAAGCAAACGCAGCGTCATCGTGCGGTAGCGCACCAGCCCGAGGAAAAGCGACCAGATCACAGCCGCCATCGCCGCTTCGGTCGGCGTGAACCAGCCCATCGTCATGCCACCGATCAGGATGACCGGCGTCATCAGGGCCATGACCGCGGAGAAATCGAAATACCAGTCCGCCACGATCAGCACCAGCAGCGCTATGCCGACCGCGATATTGATCGACAGGCCAAGCTGCACCAGCACATAGCAGCCAATCGGAAAGGCAGCCACCACCAGCACCTCGCCCGCCGCTTCGGCCAGCCGCCGAAGCTCGAAGGATGTGTCGGAGCCCCAGCCGCGCCTGTAGGCGAAGATGGCGACCGTGATCATCATCAGCACGGTCATGACCACGCCGGGCAGGATGCCGGCCATGAACAGCGCGCCAATAGAGACATTGGCCATCATGCCGTAGATGACGAAGGGCAGCGAAGGCGGGAAGATCGGCCCGAGCGTGGCTGAAGCGGCGGTAACCCCGACCGCGGCGTCGATCGGATAGCCGTGGTCCTTCATCGCCTTGATCTCGATGGTGCCGATGCCGGCGGCGTCGGCGAGCGCGGTGCCCGACATGCCGGAAAAGATCACCGATCCGATGATGTTGACCTGCGCCAGGCCGCCTTTCATCCAGCCGACCAGGGCAAGGGCGAAGGAATAGATGCGCCCGGTCACGCCGGCGATGTTCATGAGGTTGCCGGCCAGGATGAAGAACGGAACGGCGAGCAGCGGAAAGCTCTCCACCCCGGCGATCATGCGCTGGGCCGCGATGATATCGGGCGCGACGCCGTAGATGACGAGGTAAAGGATCGACGCGGCCGCCATCGAAACGGCGACCGGCACGCCGATGAGCATCAGGACAAGAAAGCCCCCGACCAGAAGCAGCATCGCTCAGACCCCCGCCGTCTCGAACGCGCCAGGACGCTCGAGCACCGAATAGCCGCGCCTGTAATTGCCGATGAAGACCTGGATCGAGCGCAGTAGCATCAGCACGAACCCGGCCAGTACGGCGTAGAAAAACCAGCGCCGCGGCAGGTTGACGGTGACCATGCGCTCATGCGCCACGATCGTGACGTAGCGCCACATCAGCCAGGATCCGTAGGCGAAGAATGCGATGCGGATAACATCGACGGCGAGCGCCAGCCAGCGGCCGACGCGCTCCGGCAGATAGTGGTAAAGCACGTCGACATGGATATGGCGCGAAAGGCGCACGCACATGGCGGCGCCGAGAAAAACGACGACGACGAGCGCGTTGATGGCGATCTCTTCGGTCCACGCAAGGCTGTTGTTCAGCGCATAGCGGGTGAAGAACTGCAGGAAGACACACACGACCATGCCCCAGAAAACGGCAAGCGTAATCCAGTCCTCGATGCCGTGGTCCGACAGGTCGACGTGTACCGGCACCTCCTCGAAGGCGTGCGCGATCTCTTCGACGGTGATCTCGGTGTGGTGTTCCTCGGCCATCGGCGCGGGCTCCCGAAGCTGGTGGGTCGTCAAGGATTGAAAAGGCCGTCCGGCGCAATTTGGAGCCGGACGGAAGGGCAGGTTAAAGCAGCAAATCCGATTGCCGCTCTGTCTTCTTGATCAAGCATCTGATTTCCCGGTGCCCTACTTGATGGCGCGGATCGCTTCCCAATCGGACTTGTTGTAGCCGAACTCCTCGAAGGTGACCTTCTCCAGCACATTCTTCTCGAAGTCGGCACGGTCGACATCGGTTACGCTGATGCCGCGGTCCTTGAATACCTGCACCAGTTCCTTTTCGCGGGCGACGATCTTTGCCGTGGCGCGGGCGGCAGCCTCCTGCATCACCTCGGTGAAGATCTTCTTGTCCTCGTCGGAAAGCGAGGCCCAGCGCGACGCCGATATGATGGTGTTGAGATGATCGACGATATGGCCAGTGAGCACGATGTTCTTCTGCACCTCGTAGAATTTCTTCGCCTCGATGGTGGTCAGCGGATTCTCCTGGGCCTCGACCGTGCCGTTCTGCAGGGCCAGATACACCTCGGCGAAGGCAATCGGCGCGGTGTTGGCGCCGCAGGCACGCGGCATGGCCAGATAGGCCGGCACGTCGGGAACCCGCATCTTCAGGCCCTGCATGTCGGAGCACTTGGCGATCGGACGGTTCGAGGTGGTCTGCCGCGTCCCGTAATAGGTGGTGGCGGCGATGTGATTGCCGGTCTTGTCCTCATAGCCCTTGGTCAGGGCCTTGTAGACGTCGCTCTTGGTGTATTTCAGCAAATGGTCGGCATCGCGGAAAGTGTATGGGAAATAGGTGACGCCGATCGGTGGATATTCGCGCGCCGCGAAGCTCGATCCGGAAATGATGATATCGACGGTACCGAGCATCAGGCCCTGGTTGATGTCTGCTTCCTTGCCAAGCTGCGAGGCCGGATAGACGTCGATGGCGTAGCGGCCCTGGGTGCGCTTCTTGATTTCGTCGGCCGCCCACACGGATTCGGTGTGGAAGGGCTCCGTCGTCTCGTAGACATGCGCCCATTTCAGGACCGTTTCCGCCGAGGCCGACGCCATGGGTATGGCAATTGCGGCGATCGCACCGAGCAGAACTGCGTATTTTCTCAGCATCTAATTCCTCCCTGGTTGAACTTGACGGCCGGATCTCCCCCCGGCCAACTGCTATTCCGCAACCTCCTTGGCTGCGGCTCTCTCATCGAAATTGCGTGAGAATCTGATTTGCGACTGGCGCAGATGCTGCTGCATGGCGGCCTTGGCCCGCTCGGGGTCGCGCGCGGCAATTGCATCACGCACGGCAAGATGTTCCTTTGCCGCGACCTGCCAGGAATCGCTGGTCTCGAAATAGATCGACAGGCGTTCGAAGTACGGGTTCATGCGCTGGTCGAAAAGCTCTCCGATGAAGCGCACCAGCACCGCGTTCTCGAGAATGCCGGCGACGGCGGTGTGGAATTCCCGGTCGAGCGCAATGGTCATCTTGTTGGGGTGACGCATGGCCTCCATCCGGCGCAGCACGTCGTCGAGCCGTTCGATATCTGCAGGCCGGACATGGAGGGCCGCTTCGGCGGCGATCGCGCCTTCGACGAATTCGCGCGCGCGCAACAGCTCGAACGGGCCTTCCTCTATTTCGGGTTCGGAGGCGGCGGCGCTCGGCGGATCGGTGACGTAGATACCCGAGCCGACGCGGATGCGTATGCGGCCTTCAACCTCCAGGGCTATCAGCGCTTCACGGACCGTCGGGCGGGAAATTCCGAGCTGGTCGGCCAGATCCCGCTCGGTCGGCAGACGGTCGCCGACGGAAAACTCGCCGGCATCGATCAGCTGCCTGAGCTGATCGGCGACCTGTCGGTAAAGCCGGCGTGGTTCAACGGCCTGGATCGGCATGCGCGTTTAGTTCCCTCCCGGGCCAACCCTGGTACATTGGTCTGACCCATTGACCGCAGCTTAGACAGAGGATGCGGAGAGTCAAGCTCGATAGAACCGCGACCCGCACAACCGGAACGCGGCGGCATTGCGCAAGCATTCCATGCGTCAGCGCCGTCCCCCGCGAATGACCAGGACGTTCCCGGCGGCGACGAGGGCGAGCCCGGCGACCGCGTAAGCGGTCCAGGCATAGCCTTCCAGCGCCGTGGAGATCAAAAGCGCAAAGACGGGAAATATGACGGTCGCATAGCCGGCGCGGGCGCCGCCAATGCGTCCGAGCAGCGTCAGGTAGGCGGCGAAAGCCACGACGGTCGATATGACGGCGAGGAAGACCAGCGAGCCGATATAAGAGGCGGTCGTCGCGAACACGAACGGCTCACCAAGCAGGAAGGCCAACAACGCCGACCACAAAGTGCCATAAAGCATGCCCCAGGCGCTCGTTGAAACGAGCGGCAGTCCGCGGCGCTGGTTGGCGACGGAGACGAGATTGCCGGCGCAGAAGCTCAGCGTGCCGCAGAGGCACAGAAGAAGGCCCACCAACGTGCCGCCGGAAAGCCCGTTGGCAGCGATTTCGGGAAAGAACATCAGCGCTATTCCGGCGAAGCCGATGATGCCGCCGGCGAGAATGCGCGGCGCCGGGCGCTCGCCGATGACCAAGGCAGCGAGCAGCATGTTGATGACCGAAGCGAGCGAGAAGACGACTGAGAGCAAGCCGCTGACGAGATAGCCGGCGCCATAATAGAAAAACAGGAAGTTCGACGAGAAGATGAGGATGCCGAGCACAGCAAAGCGCAAATGATCGGTGATCGGAAAGCGGAGCCGCCGACCGGAAAAACCCGCCCAGGCAAACATCAGCAGCGTGGCGATGGCGAAGCGCCAGACCAGATTGACCTCGTTCGACACGCCGCTGCCGACCTGAAGTTCGATCGCGAACCACGATGCGCTCCAGGCAATGACCGTCAGCGCGTAAAGCCCGTAGTCGACGGGTTCGAAGGGGCGGTCGCGCGTCGTCATGCGCATTTCCGCATTAGTCGGTTCCGCGGCGCCGTTTGGTTCTCTTGTTACTGACATGCTGGCCAAGACTCTTCCGCTCACAAGACGCTTACAGACCGATTGTCCTCCTTCGCCGCTTCTGAACCCAGAAGACGAGACCGACCAACAACAGGGCCGGGATGGTAAACCAATAGCGCGATGGCCGTTCCGCAGGGACTAGCACCTGGTTGATTTCGTCGCCGGGCTGCAGGCCGAATTTGGCCGCCTGGCTGCCCAGTCGCACGACGCCGACTGTCACGCTATCGCCAAGCGCACTGACGTCCAGGCCCGCAGCCTTCAGGCGTTCGGCCGATGAATTTGCAGGCCCGAGCTGCAGCCGAACCAGCTTCGATATCTCATCGCCGTTGAGGTTCAGTGTCGTCAGGCGCAGGCGAACCGCGCCTCCCTCGGCCGTCTCGTCGACGATACGGCTGAGTTCGGTGGCGGGTACTGCCCGATACGGTTCACTCACCTGATCGAGCAACAATCCCGGCCTGAACAAGATGAAACAGGCCACAAGCAACGCAATCGTCTCGTACCAGCGGTTGCGCACGAGCATCCAATTCTGCGTCGCTGCTACAAACGAGACCATGGCCAGCGTCGATGTCACCACCATCGCGACGAAATCGAACGGACCTTCGAGATCGATCATCAGCAGTCCGGTGTTGAAGATGAAGATGAACGGCAGCAGGCCGGTACGGATCTCGTACTTGAAGCCCTGAATGCCGGTCTTCACCGGATCGGCGCCGGAAATTGCCGCAGCAGCATAAGCCGCCAGGCCCACTGGCGGCGTCACATCCGCCATCAGCCCGAAATAGAAAACGAACATGTGGACGGCGACCAGCGGCACGGCAAGATCGTTCTGCGCCGCCAAATCGACGATGACCGGCGCCATCAAGGTGGCGACGACGACATAGCTTGCAGTGGTCGGCATGCCCATGCCGAGAATGATGCAGATCACCGCGGTGAACAAAAGCATGACGAGGAAGCTGCCGCCCGAGATGAATTCGACCAGTTCGGTCATCACCAGCCCGATGCCGGTGAGCAGAACCGTGCCGACGATGATGCCGGCCGTCGCAGTGGCGATGCCGACCGTCGTCATGTTGCCTGCGGCAGCGGACAGACCACCGACCAGATCGTCGAAACCGTGAAGCCAATGCTGCGCCAGCGCGCGGTCCTTGCGGAAAAAGGCGGTGAGCGGCCGCTGCGTGACGATCAGCGCCATAAGGGCGACAGCGCCCCAGAATGCCGACAGGCCGGGCGACAACTCCTCCACCATCAGGCACCAGATCAGCAGGATCACAGGCAGCAGAAAATGCAGGCCGGTGCGTGCCGTCTCGCCGAAGTGGGGAATCCTGACGATCTCGCCCTCCAGATCCTCCAGCGGCAGGTCGGGATAACGCGCCCGGTAGGCGACAAGGCCGATGTAAACGGCGATCAGCGCGGCAGTGATCATCCAGGTCGCGGCCGTGCCGAAAACGATCTTCGTCCAGCCAATGCCGTAATAGACAAGCCCTGCGAGGATGATGAAACCGCATACGCCCATCAGCCCGCGCAGCGCGCCCTGAAATGCGGAGTGCGTGCTGCGTGACGGCAGGCCCTTCATCCCCGTCTTCATCGCCTCGATATCGACGATGTAGAACAACGAGCCGTAGGTCAGCAGCGCCGGATAGAAGGCGTGCTTGACCACCTCGGCATAGGAAATGCCGACATATTCCGCGATCAAGAACGCGGCGGCGCCCATCACCGGAGGCATCAGCTGACCATTGACGCCGGCCGCGCATTCGATGGCGCCCGCCTTCACCGCAGAATATCCGACCCGGCGCATCAGCGGGATGGTGAAGGTTCCGGTGGTCACGACATTAGCGATCGACGACCCGGAAATCATGCCGGTCAGGCCGGAAGCCACGACACCGGCCTTGGCCGGACCGCCGCGGTATTTGCCGAGCAGCGAGAAGGCAAGCTGGATGAAAAAGCCGCCGGCGCCGGCGCGCTCCAGCAATGTTCCGAACAGAACGAACATGAAGACGACGTTGGTGGACACACCGAGGGCAACACCGAAGACCCCCTCCGACGTCAGCCACATCTGCGAGGCTGCGCGCGATAACGTCGCGCCCTTGTGGCCGAGCAGGCCAGGTAGGTGAGGCCCGGCGAAGATATAGATCAGCATGATCGCCGCGATGACGGTGATGGCAGGCCCGACGGCGCGACGGGCGGCCTCGAGCAGGATGAGGACGCCGGCGATCGAGACGACCAGGTCAGCCGTAGTAGGAAGGCCCGGCCGATGGGCGATATCGCTGTAAAAGACCAACAGATAGAGGGCGGACGCCGCCCCGGCGATGCCTAGCACCCAGTCGGGCAGCGGCACCTGGCTGCGCGACGAGGTCTTGAAGGCCGGAAACGTCAGCATCGCCAGAAACAGGGCGAAGGCCAGATGGATGGAGCGGGCGATGCCATCGCTGATGACACCAAAATTGAGCATGAACGGAAGGGGCGAGGCATACCAGAGCTGGAACAGCGACCATGCCAGCGATACGCCGAGGATCAGCTTCGCGGTGCGGCCGGTCGGCCTGCGCCCACCGGTGTCGGCTTCGGCGACGATCTCGCTAAGCTTGTCAATGTCGATAACGGGTTGGTCAGGCCCTGCCGCCCGCTGGCTTTGATCTGTCATCGTTCCCCACAATTATTTGCGATGCGAGGCGCCTGTGGCGCCTCGCATTGAAGGCCTCAGAGCCAGCCCTTCTCCTTGTAATAGCGCTCCGCGCCCGGATGCATTGGCGCCGACAGACCGGTCTTGATCATCTCCTTGGGATCGAGATTGGCGAAAGCCGGATGCAGTTTCTTGAAGTCGTCGAAATTTTCGAAGACCGACTTCACCAGTTCGTAGACCACCTCATCGGGCGTGCTGGCATTCGTCACCACTGTCGCGCGGACGCCGAATGTCGTCACGTCGTCCGGATTGTTGGCGTACATGCCGCCCTTGATGGTGGCGACTGAATAGTACGGATGAGCTGCCAGCAGCGCGTCCACTGCCGGACCGGTCAGCGGGATGAGTTTGGCGCCACAGGCCGTGGTCGGATCCTGGATCGCCGCGGAAGGATGACCAACGCCATAGAAGAAACCGTCGATCTTGTTGTCGCACAGCGCGCTGCCCTGCTCGTCCGCCTTCAGCTCCGCGGCAAGCGAGAAATCGCCGAGCGTCCAGCCCATCTGCTTGAGCAACTCCTCCATGGACGAGCGGGTGCCTGACCCGGGATTGCCGACGTTGAAGCGTTTGCCTTTGAAGTCCTCGAATTTGGTGACGCCGGCGTCTGGCCGCGCCAGCACGGTAAACGGCTCGGGATGGACAGAGAACACGGCCCGCAGATCCTTGAACGGCTTGCCGTCGAAATTTCCGGTCCCCTCATAGGCCTGGTACTGGACGTCCGATTGGGTCAAGCCGAAATCGAGGTCGCCGGTCTGGATGGAGTTGACGTTGAAGACCGAACCGCCGGTCGACTCCGTCGAGCATCGGATGCCGGTTTTCTGCCGGTCCTTGTTCATCAGTCGGCAAATGGCGCCGCCGACGGCATAGTAGACGCCGGTGACCCCGCCGGTGCCGACCGTGACGAAGCGCTGCTCGGCTCCGACGGATGGCAGCGCCAGCAGCATGCAGGCCGCCGCGCCGATCAGGGTTTTCATCGAACTGTACATGGTTGCTACCTCTCTGGTGGGTGTCCCGGCCCGTCGCCGATGACGCGTTGGAACTGGTTTGAGGCGGTCCGCGTCGTGCGGGTCAGGCCGCTGAAGCAATCGCAGCGTCGATTGCCTCACCGAGCCGTTCGACGATCCGATCGATATCCTGTTTGGAAATGATGAATGGCGGCGCCACAAGCACATGAACGCCCCGCACACCATCAATCGTCCCGGCCATCGGATAAATCATCAGGCCGCGGGCCATTGCTTCGCGCTTGATGCGGGCGTTGAGTTCAAGCCTCTGATCGAACGGCTCCTTGCTGGCGCGATCAACCACCAGCTCGATTCCCCTGAACAGACCCCGCCCGCGAATGTCGCCGACGTGATGGTGGTTATCGAAGCGTTGGTGCAGGCGTTCGTCCAGCTGCGCGCCCATTGCGCTGACGTTGTCGAGTAGACCGTCACGTCGGATGACCTCCTGCACAGCAAGGCCGGCCGCCGCTGCCATTGGATGGCCCATATAGGTATGCCCATGCTGGAAGAAGCCCGAGCCTTGGGCAAAGGCATCGAAGATATGCCGGCCGAGCAGCACCGCGCCAATCGGCTGGTAGCCACCGCCGAGTCCCTTGGCGATGGTCAGCAGGTCGGGGGCGATGCCGTCCTGTTCGCACGCATGCAGCGTGCCGGTACGGCCCATGCCGCACATCACCTCGTCGAGAATGAGCAGCACGCCGTAGCGGTCGCAAATCGCGCGAATGTGCTTGAAGTAATCGGCGACCGGCGGCACCGCGCCGAGCGTCGCACCCACCACCGGCTCGGCGACAAAGGCGATGACCTCGTCCGGGCCGAGTTCGAGGATCTTGTCTTCGAGCTGCTGGGCGGCGCGCGCCGCGTAGGCTTCGTCGCTTTCGCCATGCTTTTGATAGCGATAGGCGTAACAGGGGTCGATATGGTGGGTCTCGATCAGCAACGGCCTGAACTGGGCGCGCCGCCATTCGTTGCCGCCGGTGGCGAGAGCGCCGAGCGTATTGCCGTGATAGCTCTGCCGGCGTGCGATGAGATGGCGCCGTTGCGGCTCGCCTTTCTCGACAAAATATTGCCTGGCCATCTTGAGCGCGGCCTCGACCGCCTCCGAGCCGCCGCTGACCAGATAGACGTGGTCCAAGCCTTTCGGCGCGTCCTCGACCAGCCGATCCGCCAAGCGCTCCGCCACCTCGGTGGTGAAGAAGCTGGTGTGGGCGTAGGCGATGCGGTCAAGCTGGGTGTGCAGCGCGGCAATCACGTCGGGATGACCGTGGCCGAGACAGGACACCGCGGCGCCGCCCGACGCATCGATATAGGACTTGCCCTTGGCATCGAACAGTTCGATGCCTTGGCCGCGAGCGGCGACCGGCAGCGTCGAGTGGATGGTTCGATGAAGAATGTGTGTCATCGACGGTCCCTCAGGGGCATTTTCTTCGGCGCACGCTGGTTCAGGTGGGTCTTGAGGGCGGCGCCCTGCTCATCGAAGCGTCGCAGCGATTCGACGGCGCCCTCGCCTGCCTGTCCTGCGACAAGAGCACCGAGGATCTCAGCAACGATGAAAGCTGGCGTCATGGTGTGGAAAAAGGACGGGCTGCCGGTCGGCACGACGACTAGGTGATCGGCAAGCAGCGCCAAGGGCGCTACCCCGCTGTCGGTGATCGCAATGACCGGTACGCCGCGGCCGGCAGCGTACTCGACAAGCTGGATTGTGAAGCGCGTGTAGGGCAGGACGCTGGCGGCGATCAGCACGTCGTCCTTGGTCGCATGGGTCAGAGCGTCGCCATCAGTTCCGCCGATGCCGTGCAACAGCACCGACTTCTCGCCGATCAGCGACAGGATGTAATGCAGATGCCAGGCCACCGCATGGCTCGAGCGCAGGCCGAGGCAATAGACGCGCCTTGCCGCACTCAGCGCCCTGGCCGTGTCGACCAGACGGTCGATCGACCTGCTTTCGGCCAGATGGGAAAGCTGGTTGGAAATCGAATCCAGAATATCGGCCGCCAGCGCGTGGTCGCCCTTGAGCTTTTGGCTGGCCACCTGAAGGCCCGCCTTGCCAGCGAAACCGATTTCGCCGTCCCGGATCGCGGCGGCGTAGATATCGCGTACCGCCTCGTAGCCATCAAGGCCGAGATGCTGGGCCAGCCGCGTCATCGTCGCCGGCTGCACTCCTGCGTGCCGAGCCTGCTCGCGCATGGACAACAGCGCGACATCATACGGCTTGTCAAGGACATAGCGCGCAGCGGACCGAAGCTGCGCCGACATGCCGTCGAAGGCAGTGACGATCTGTCCAGCAAGCTCTCCCTGGTCCATGGATATTGCTAGCTCGCCAGCCCAGCGATTGCAACGTCTGTTTCAGTGTGATCAAAGATTGATTCATATGAATCTTGTCGCTCACAGAACGTCCCCATGAAGCCGGCCCATGGTCTCGACCGCATCGCCATAGCCGTCGCCCCGAACGGGGGACGTCGCAGCAAGGCCGACCATCCGGCGATTCCGCTGACACCAGCCGAACTTGCGAGGACGGCCGCGGAATGCGCCGATGCCGGTGCGGCTATGATCCACGTCCATGTCCGCGACAGAAGCGGCAATCATCTGCTCGACCCCGACGCCTACCGCCAGACGATCGCCGCCATCCGCGGTGCTGCCGGCGACCGCTTGATAATTCAGATCACCTCCGAAGCGCTCGGTGTCTATTCGCCGGCCCAACAGATGGCCGTTGTACAAGATGTGAAGCCGCAAGCTGTCTCGCTGGCGCTTCGCGAAATCGTTCCTGATGCCGGATCGGAACTCGCCTGTGTGCGCTTCATGGCCTGGCTGCACACCGAGGGGGTTGCGCCGCAGATCATCCTCTATTCGCCCGAGGAGGCCGTCAGGCTTTCGGACATGCAGCAGCGCGGACTGATCCCCTGGGCAAGCATACCGGTTCTCTACGTGCTGGGCCGATACACGCCGGGACAGGCGTCCGTTCCTGCCGATCTCCTGCCATTCCTCGCGGCGAACATGCCGCGCTTCGACCATTGGAGCGTCTGCGCCTTCGGCCGCAACGAAGCGGCGTGCGTGACCGCCGCCGCGTTGCTTGGCGGCCATGTCCGGGTCGGCTTCGAAAACAATCTTTTCCTTCCGGACGGCAGCATAGCCTCGTCCAACGCCGAACTGGTAGCGACCGTCGCACGCATACTCGCCGACTGCGGCGTCAAGATCGCCTCGGCCGCCGAGTTGGCGGCTCAATGGAACGCGCCGTTTCGTTCCGTATGACAAACCAAAGCCTATTTTCGGCGGCAAGCTCGCGCAAGGCATAGAGAGGCGGCTTCAATGTCGCCACGGAAGTCCCCGCCCGCGGCGCGGCGATTGCAACAACAGTGCCGGTCGTTGTAACCATTCCGGCCGCTTGATTTTGGAGGAGACGCAGCATGGACCGATTCACCGGCGGTTGCCTGTGCGGCAACGTCCGAATTATCGCGTCGGGGCGCCCATACCGGGTCGGCCTTTGTCACTGTCTTGACTGCCGCAAGCATCATGGCGCCCTTTTTCACGCTTCCGCGATTTTTCCTGAGGATGCGGTGACGATCGACGGCGAAACACGCGACTACGCCGGGCGGTTTTTCTGTCCCCGCTGCGGCTCCTCCGTTTTCGGACGCACCGCAGACGAAATCGAAGTAAACCTGGGGTCCCTGGATGCGCCTGACCAGCTGATGCCAACCTACGAAAGCTGGATCATCCGACGCGAGTCCTGGTTGCCGCCGTTTCCGCTCACCAGACGGTACGAGCGCGATCGTGACGCCACGGGTCGCTTTGAGGAATAGGTCGCAGGAACGGTGCCGAGGAGGCAACGACACCAGAACATGGATTTTCACAGGCCGCCTGCTCACGCCGCTAAAATGTGAACTTGCATGCTTACAAGGTGCGCTGCCTTCATCCACATTGCCCCATGGGCATTCGTGAGCGCCTAAGGCGACCCGTGACAGCCAAGGCGCCGGACCTTAGAGGAGGATCGCAGGGGATGGGATTCATCGTCGCGATCCTGACGCAGGCTTTGTACAGAGCGCCGCGTTCAAAGCTGGCCGTTTAGGAGGTCACGCCGGAAGATCGGCCTTGCGGAAGCCATCAACGAAATGCCCAAGCAGCGCAGCGTCGTGGAATGGCTCTGTCGTGGTCCAGTGGCCCGCCGCCTCGAAACGATGATCACAGGCTAGTGGTCGCGGCGACAATCAACCCGCCCAAGACGGCGACATTGATGGTGAAGCCGGTACGAAGCGCTTCGCGTTCATCGCCGCTGTAGCGCCAGAAGTTGAGCGCCATGAACGACGCCGCAATGGTGAATACGGCCAAGGTCGCGGCGGGAAAGGGTCCACCAAGGCCCGCTGCTAGGCAAAAGCCGCCTGCGATCTCCAGCACCGATCCGGCCGCGAGAAGAGGCCTGGGAGCAGGAAAGCCCCGCTCGGCCAGGGACGCTGTAACTGCCCGGAACCTGAGGAAATGCTCGGCGCCCGCCCAGATAAAGACGCCGCCGAGCAAAACCAATCCAAGGTGGTGGAGGAACGCGATCATTCCTTGCTGCCGTCCTCGGTGTAAACCGCTAGCTCGTAACCGTCCGGATCCGCGAAATGAAAGCGCCGGCCGCCGGGGAACCCATAAATCGGCCTGACGATCGTGCCTCCCGCTTCCTCGACCCGCTTGACCGTTGCCGGCAAATCATCGGCATAGAGAATGACGAGCGGGCCTCCTCCGGACCTCGCTGGGCCAGCGGCGAAGCCACCTGACAAGCGCCCGTCGTTGAACTCGCAATATTGCGTGCCGTAGTCAGTGAAGGTCCAGCCGAAGGCCTTTCCGTAGAAGTCGCGTGACCGCTGAATGTCTTTCACGTTGAATTCGACGTAGTCGATCCGTTGATCGTTGTTGTTGCTCATGATGCATACCTCTCGTGTGATGTACGACGGCGAAAGATAAGCACGCATCTCGCCTGCCGGATTGAACAAAACGGCCATCGACGTATGGCTTCACACGGCGCCGCCGAGGCGATGCATCTGACATGATTATTCACCTGCCCTCTTCCTTCCGGCCGGAAGAAACAACCGATTCTTGCAATCGTTTTCGATTGGCAGACGTTGTCGGTCGTGCAGATTGTTGTCTCGAGCGACGGCGGGCGCAGCCACTGCGTCGTAGGTTCACCGCCGGTAATCCGAAGAGGAGCGAGATGAGCGATCCCGTCCCAGCGCAGGCAACGGGCTCATTTCAGCAACGTCCAGCGTCGGCGCGGCTTCACGGGAGCTTTGCTTCGGTGTGGGCGCATCGAATGGACCCGGCGGGCGCACCGCCAATCGTCGTCATGCCCGATGCAACGATCGACCTGCAATGGATCGGAGGCAGCTTCCGAATTGCCGGCCCCGACAAGGAGCCGCAGACCGAGGTCCTGGCGGCAGGCGAGATCGTGATCGGCTTGCGCTTTCATCCTGCCACGGCGGCGGCATGGCTCGGCGTGCCACAAATCGAGCTTGTCGGCCAGAGGCTGTTGCTCGACGATTTATGGGGCGCGCGAGCCCGGCGCCTCGCCAGCCGCGTGCGCGCAGGCGACAATCTCGAGGATCTGGCCTGTTCGCTCGAACAGGTCGTCGCCGAGGAGGCGGCCTCCCGCGCGCCAGACGTTCCCATGCAGGCGGCATATCGCCTGATCGAGCGCGGGCCGCCACCCGACGCGCCGCTCGTCCCTTGGTTGATGCGCGCACTCGAGATGAGCGAAAGGACGTTGCGCCGGCGCTTCGACGAGAGCTTCGGCTATGGCCCCAAGACGCTTGACCGTATCCTCCGCTACCAGCGCTTTCTGCGGCTTTCGAGCCAATCAAACAGCGCCACGGCCATCCTGGCAGCCGAGGCGGGCTATTCCGATCAGGCGCATCTTGTCCGCGAGAGCCGACGCCTGACAGGAAGCACCCCGCGACAGATTCATCACCTGCTGCAGAGCGGGTGAAACCACGTCGCGCTCTTCATTGGCCGTTTTGTTCAAGTCGTCACTGTCGCCCGACTTTATCCTGGTGTCTCCGACAACCAGAGGAGATCGCCATGAAACCGCGCATTTCGGTTTTGACTATCGCTGTCGCCAACCTCGAGAGTTCTCTCGCGTTCTACCGCGACGGTCTCGGCTTGCCGACGGAAGGGATCATCGGCCGCGAGTTCGAGCATGGCGCCGTCGCGTTCTTCACGCTGTCCGGCGGGTTGAAGCTCGCGATCTGGGCGCAGGCCGACCTCGCCTACGACACTGGCCTGCCCAAGGCGCCGATCAGCTCGACCTCGTTCACAGTCGGACACAACGTTGTGCGCCGCGAAGAAGTCGATCAAGTGATGGATGAGGCCGCTCGCGCCGGAGCCGAGATCATCAAGCCTGCCCGGGACACGTTCTTTGGCGGATATGCCGGATACTTCCGCGATCCGAACGGACACCTGTGGGAGGTCGTCTGGAACCCCGCCAACATACCGAATGAGGACGCTCTCTGAGGGCAGGTATGGCCCTGTAGGATCGGGCCGTTCCGGTCATTCCCGGTGCTGGCAAATTCTATCGGCATCGGGCCGGGCGGCCTGCTTTCCCTGGCAAACGAAGCCAGTTCGACGGCAGTCCACCAGCACAATCTTACGGGGGCTGATTATGTAGCTCTATCCAGATTCGCCACGCCTGCATGGCGCATCATGCGGCGGAAGCTCATTGAGATATGCGCCCGCCTTATGTGCCCGATGGACTCCCAGTCGCCGATTTCGGCGGCGGCAAGGACCTCTTCCATTTCGCGGCGGAATGCGGTGAATTCCTCGACGAGGCCCAATTGCGGCATCAGCTTCAGGACGACGCGCGCGACCTGAAAATACAGGCGCTCGCTGATCTCGCGCAGTGGCTGGTTGCCGGTCATCGCCGTGAGCTCGTAGAAAAAATCCATGTTGAGGCGCAGGAAAGCGCGCTGGTCGGGATTGAGTATATCGGCATCGCAGCGCGCGATGAGCGCCCGTATCCGGTCAAGATCGTCCGCCGTGCGCGGAATCGGCGAAAGCTTGCCGACGAGGAGCGCCAGTTCCAGGCGCAGATGATAGACCTGCTGCAATTCCTCGATGTCGACGTCGGTGACGATCGTGCCGACGCCGTGGACGGATTGAACCAGACCCTCGGATTCAAGGCGCGCCAGGACGCGCCGGACCGGCGTGCGGCTGATCTCGAATTCCTGGGCAAGTTCTTCCTCGGACAGGTGGCTTCCCGGCGCATAATCGAGCAGGCAGATGCGGTCGCGCAATATCCGGTAGATGCGCTCGAACCGCTCCCGCGCGGAGAGCGGGCGCGGCGGCGCGGCGGTCACCGTCGTGGGCGGCTTGGCCTCTGTCTCGATCGTCACCCAGCCTCCAGGACAGCGTGCAGGAATTGCCGTGTCCGCTCGTTCTTGGGAGCACCAAACAGTTCGCTTGGCGGTCCCTGCTCGCAGATCTTGCCTTGATAGAAGAAACAAACGCGGTCGGAAAACTCCTTGGCGAAGCCCATCTGATGGGTGACCATCAGCATGGTGAGATCATGCTCGCGCCCGATTTGCCTTATCACCTGCAGCACTTCGCCGACAAGCTCCGGGTCGAGCGCCGACGTCACCTCGTCGAACAGCATGATCTTGGGCCGCATTGCCAGCGCCCTGGCGATGGCGACGCGCTGCTGCTGGCCGCCGGAAAGCTGTGACGGATAGTGGTCCTTCTTCTGGGCCAGACCGACCAGCTCCAGCAGCTCGGCCGCTCGTGCCTCGGCGTCCGCCCGCTTCATGCCGAGCACCGTTATCGGCGCCTCGATGCAGTTCTGCATCGCCGTCATATGCGGAAACAGGTTGAACGACTGGAACACCATGCCGATCTTGGCGCGGATCTTGCGGATGTGGGCGAGATCGGCGGGAACAAGCTTGCCGTTCCTCTCCATATGGGTCAGCGGCTCGCCTTCGACCCAGATGACGCCGTCATTGATCGTCTCCAGCGTCATCAGCATGCGCAGCACCGTCGTCTTGCCCGAACCCGACGGACCGATGACGGAGACTTTTTCGCCGCGCGCTATTTCGAGATTGAGCCCGTCGAGAACGGTTAACGTGCCGTAGCGTTTCGATACATTGTCGAAGCGGACCATCGGTTGTTCAGTCATCGCGTGGTCCTCCTGTTGAGCAGCCCTTCGAGGGAGCGGATGAGCGCCGCCGAAACCAGGCTCATGGCAAGGAAAAACAGGCCGACCAGCGTGATCGGCTCGGTGTAGCGGAACGTTTCGGAGCCGATGATCTTGGCGGTCTGCATCAGTTCCATCACGGCGATTGCGGAAAGCAACGGCGTTTCCTTGAACAAGGCCACCAGATAATTGCCGAGCGCCGGAACGATCGGCGGGATCGCCTGCGGAATGATGATGTCGCGGAACGTCGTCCAGGACGAGAGATTGAGCGCGATCGAAGCTTCCCACTGGCCGCGATGGATGTTGTCGAAACCGGCGCGATAGACCTCGGAGCAATAGGCGGCGTAGTGAATGCCGATGGCCAGCACCCCGGCGGTGAAAGCGTCGAGCACGACACCGAATTTCGGAAAGACGAAATAGAGAAAGAATATCTGGATGAGCAGCGGGGTCGAGCGGATCAGCTCAACCAGCACCGAAATCGTCCAGCTGGTCCATGGCACGGCGATGCGGACAACGGCCAGCACCAGGCCGAGCGAGGCGGCAAGCGCAAAGCCGATCAGCGTCGCTTCGATGGAAATGACAGCGGCGCGGGCAAGCACCGGCAGGATTTCCAGGGCAAATCCCCAATCCCAGATCATGCCGCCTTCCCCCGCGCCAGTCCGAGCGACGCCCGCCTTTCGAGAAGCCGCATGCCGATGGTCACAACCAGCGACATTGCCAGGTACATCAAAAGAACGAGGGTGAAGATCGGAATGGTCTTGAACGTGTTCTGGTTCATTTGCTGCGCCTTGAAGGCGAGATCCGAAAGCGTGATCAGCGAGACCAGCGCCGTCGATTTCAGAAGCTCGATGAACAGATTGCCCCAGGGCGGGATCATCGCGACAAAGGCCTGCGGCAGGATGATCCGGCGCAACATCTGTGGGCGGCTCATGTTCAATGCCGTACACGCTTCCCACTGCCCGCGGGCGACGGACAGGATTGCGCCGCGCACGCACTCCGATCCGTAGGCGCCGACATTCAGGCCGAGCGCCAGCACTGCCACAACGAATGCGTTGATCGTGACGCCGAATTGCGGGAGCACGAAAAACAGCCAGAACAATTGCACCAGTGCCGACGTTCCGCGGAAGATCTCGACGTAAACCGTGGCCAGCCATCTGAGCGGCGTCGGGCCGTACATCCTTGCAAGTGCTGCAAGCACGCCCATGATAATTGCCAGCAGGCTGCCGAGGACGGCGATCTCGACCGTCAGGACCGCGCCTTGCAGCAGGCCGGGCATGAACACTCTATAGCTGTCCTGCGTTGCCAACGCGCCGATCACGACCAGCGCGATGACCAGCATGGCAATGAGCGTACGGATTCCCATGCGATTCCCCCGGGAAAAAAGGGCGGCGCTTTCGCGCCGCCAGCAGTTGGGAACCTATTTGCCAGCGCAGAGCTCTGCGGTGGTCTTGTTGGGCAGATAATCCTTGCCGAAGCCGAGTGGCTCGACCAGCGCGATATGCTCCGGCGAACCGATGAACTTCTTCAGCTCGGCGTTGAAAGCCTGCTGCAGGTCGGTGTCTTCCTTGCGGAAGCCGAAGCCGCCATGGCCTTTCACCGACTTGCCGGCGACCTCGCCGAAGGGCTTGGTCGACTCGACACCGTCGGCCTTCTTGGCCATGTCGGCGATCGAAAGGGCGGTAAGCGCGGCAGCATCGGCGCGGCCCGACTGGACGGCGGCGACCAGGCTGGACTGGTCGGGCAAGGAGACGATCTGCCCATCGGCAACGCCCGCTTCTTTGGCGAAGCCGCCTTCGACGGCGCCGGCCATCACGGCAAGCTTGAGATCCGGATTATCCTTGATGCTGGAAAAATCCTTGATGCCTTTCGGATTGCCTTTTGCCACCAGCATAGCCTCGCCGATGCCGTAGGACGGCTCGGAGTAGTTGATCTCGGCGCAGCGCTTCGGGGTGATGAACATGCCGGCGGCGATGATATCGAAGCGGCCGGCCTTGAGACCTGGAATGAGCGAGCCGAATTCGGTCAAAACACCGTCGACCTGCGGTATGCCCATCTTGGCGAGCACCGCCTTGGCGACTTCCGGCGCCTCGCCGGTCAGCTTGCCGTCTGGCGTGGCGTAACCGAACGGCGCCTCGTTGGCGAAACCGACGCGGATGTAGCCGTCCTTCTTGGCCCGTTCGAGGGTGGTTTCCGCGTGAGCGGACAGCGAGGTCAATGACGTCGCGGCGAGCGCGATGCAGGCAGCCGCTTTCACGACCATGCGGCGCGATATCGATGAATTGAACATGCTTTTCTCCCATTGGACAACTGTGGATGGTTCCCAGGGCGCGGCCTTCTTCGAGGTCGGCGCCTGCTTGATCAGACGTATACAACTGCCCTAGACATTTCGCAAGCAGAGATATAGAAACCATGGAAATTCGGCGATAATTCGCAGTTAGCCAACAAATTGACGTCGAGTTGTGCACAATTTGGGCCTGCTTGCCCATATTTTATCAAAGGGCAAGCGGCGTACTGGAAGGCAGGATTTCGGTGGCGACCGCGAAGGGCTTCGGGACATTCACGCAAGCGGAGTATGGGCAGCGCCTCGCCGGCGTGAAGACACGCATGCAACAAGCCGGCTTCGATCTCATCGTCTGTCAGGATCCAGCCAACATGTGCTGGCTGACCGGCTATGACGGATGGTCGTTCTACGTTCCGCAGTGCGTGCTCGTCCATCTGGAGGAGGACCGGCCGATCTGGTTCGGCAGAGCGCAGGATGCCAAGAGCGCACGCCTGACCACCGGCCTGCCCGAGACAAACATCGTGCCGTTCTCGGAACGGCTGGTGCAGCAGCCCGTCGAACACCCTTATGACGAACTCGCCCAACTGATCCGGTCGCGCGGCTGGGGAAAGGCCCGTATCGGCGTCGAGATGGACGCGCATTATTACACTGCGCGCTGCCACGCCCATCTTGTCGAGGGGCTGCCCGACGCGCATTTCGCCAACAACCACGATCTCGTTAACTGGGCGCGGCTGGTCAAATCCGAAGCCGAGCTGGTGCTGATCCGCGAGGCGGGTGCGATCTGCACGCATGCCATGAACCGCGCCATCGGGAAAATGCGGCCCGGTGTGCCTCAGAACCATGTCATTGCGGAAATCTATCACGCGCAGATCATGGGGGTGCCCGGAGCGGGCGGCGACTATGCCGCGATCTGTCCGCTGATGCCCGTTGGCGAGGGCACCAGCACGCCGCATCTGACGTGGTCCGACGCGCCGCTGCCGGACAGCGGCCCCGCCATTCTGGAGATTGCCGGCGTGAGGCGCCGCTATCACGCGGCGCTGACGCGGACCATACATTTCGGCAAGCCGCCGCTAGCCATCCTCGACATGGCCAAGGCAATCGTCGAGGGTGTCGATGCCGGCCTCGAGAAGGCGCGCCCCGGCTACACCGCCGAACAGGTGGAAGCCGCCTGGCAGGCAGTCCTGCGACGGAACGGGCTGAAGAAGGAAAGCCGGGTTGGCTATCCGGTCGGGCTCGCATACCCGCCCGATTGGGGTGAACGCACCGCAAGCCTTCGTCCCGGCGATACTACCGAGATGCAGTCCGGGATGTGCTTCCATTTCATGGCCGGCGTCTGGCTCGACGATTTCGGCATCGCCATCTCGGAATCGTTCGTCGTCACGGAACGCGGCGGCGAACGCCTCTGCGACGTGGCGCGCGAACTCATCGTCATCGACTGACATGGCGGCCGGGAAACCGGCTGCCGAAAAGACCATGCCCGCCACCACGCCGGCAACAAGCACGAGGACACCCGATGGACCGCAATCCGTTTTCCGAAGCCGAAATCGCCGGCCGCCTTGCCAAGGTCCGTACTGCACTGGCCGAGCGCGAGCTCGACGCGGCGGTCTTCGCCTCACCGGAGAACGTCTTCTATCTCACCGGGCTCGATCACTGGGGGTATTTTGCCCCTCACCTGCTGATCGTTCCACTCCAGGGAAACCCCGTCCTGGTCACCCGCTCGATGGAGAAGGTGACGATCGAGAAGCAGGTGAAGGCAGCGGAATTCCGCGGCCACTCCGACAGCGAAACGGCGGCCGACCTTGCCGCGCGGGTGCTTGCGGAGCTCGGCCTGTCGGGCAAGCGGATCGGCCTCGAATACTGGACGGCCGGCCTTAGCCATGGACTTGCCGTGGCGCTCCAGACGCAAGCCGATGCAACGTGGAGCGATGTCTCCGGTCTGATCGACGAGATGCGGCGGGTGAAGAGCGCCGAAGAACAGGCGCTGATGCGGCGTGCCGCAAAGGTGACGGACGCCGCCGCCGGTGCCGCGATCGCCGCGATCTCCGATGGCGCTTCCGAACAGGAGGTCGCCGCCCAATGTGTTTCGGCAATGATCCGCGCCGGCGGTCATGCGCCGGGCTTCGGACCGTTCATCCGCCCGGCCGCGCGCCTGGGTGAAGAGCACACGACCTGGGGCGACGGAATCTACCGCAAGGGCGAGCCGGTCTTTGTCGAACTGTCCGGGTGCATCTCGCGCTACCATGCCCCGCTCGGCCGGCTCGTTCGCATCGGCCACATCAGCGATGAAGACGCCGCAATGGCGGAGGTGACCGCCAAGGCCTTCAACGCGGTCGTCGAGGCGCTGCGGCCGGGCGCCAAGGCGCGCGATGTTTACGCCGCCTGGCAGGCCGTCGCCGACGAGGCCGGCCTTTCCCACTATCGCCGCCATCACTGCGGCTACCTTGTCGGCGCCGGCCAGCCGCCGTCATGGACCGGCGGCAATTCGGTGACCGGCTTGCGACACGATTCCGACCTCGAGATCGAAACGGGGATGAGCTTCCACATCCTGTCATGGCTGATGGGAACGGGTCGCGGCAATGACTTCGTCTCCAACACGGTGCTTTTGACCGACGCGGGCGCCGAAGTGCTCACCCGCACGCCGGCCGGCCCGATCGTTCGATAGGCCCGCACGCATGGCGCGCTACTCGGCACTCTCGATTTTCCGCAACGCGCTCGCCGGCCAGAAGAATTGGCAGCGCGCCTGGCGTGCGGCGGAGCCAAAACCGTCCTATGATGTGATCGTCATCGGCGGCGGCGGACACGGCCTCGCCACCGCCTTTTACCTCGCCGAGAACCACGGCATCCGTAACGTCGCCGTACTCGAAAAGGGCTATGTCGGCGGCGGCAATGTCGGCCGCAACACCACCGTCATCCGCTCCAACTACCTGCTCGACGGCAACACCCAGTTCTACGAATTCTCGATGAAGCTCTGGGAGGGCATGTCGCGGGCGCTGAACTTCAACGTCATGTTCTCGCAGCGCGGCCAGCTCGTCACGGCGCATTCGGCCGATCAGCTCGACGGCTTCAGCCACCGCGCCAATGTCATGCGGCTGAATGGCATTGATGCCGATATCCTCGACCGCGACGAGGTGCGCCGTCTCGTGCCCTATCTCGATTTTTCCGACACCGCCCGCTTTCCGATCCATGGTGCCATCTTCCAGGGCCGGGCGGGCACGGCGCGCCACGACGCCGTCGCCTGGGGCTATGCGCGCGCCGCCGACAGCCATGGCGTCGACATAATCCAGAACTGCGAAGTGACAGGCTTCCTCCGCGACCGCGACAGTATCGTCGGCGTCGAAACGACGAAAGGCCGGATCGGCGCCGGCAAGGTCGGCCTCGCTGTTGCCGGTCATACATCCGTGCTCGGTGCCAAGGCCGGCCTTGACCTGCCGATCGAAAGCCACGTCCTGCAAGCCTTTGTCACCGAACCGCTGAAGCCGCTGGTAGATCACGTCGTCGCTTACGGCGCCGACCATTTCTACGTCAGCCAGTCCGACAAGGGCGGACTGGTCTTCGGCGGCAATCTCGACGGCTACAATTCATACGCCCAGCGCGGCAATCTCGGCGTCGTGCGCGAGGTGGCGGAGGCGGCGATTGCTTTGATGCCGTGCATTTCGCGCGTCCGTCTGCTGCGCCACTGGGGCGGCGTCATGGACATGACTCCCGATGCCAGCCCGATCATCTGCCCGACGCCGATCGACGGCCTCTATCTCAATGGCGGCTGGTGCTATGGCGGCTTCAAGGCGACGCCGGCTTCCGGCTGGTGCTTCGCCCACACGATCGCCACCGGCAAGCCGCATCCCCTGATCGCGGCCTACGGACTCGATCGTTTCCGCACCGGCCACACGCTCGATGAGGCCGGTGTCGGCCCTTCCGCCTGGCTGCAATAGGAGGCGGGACAAAATGCTGCGCATCGAATGCCCCTGCTGCGGCCCGCGCGACCATGACGAGTTCCGCTATGGCGGCGATGCCTCGGTCACGCGTCCAACCCATGACGATGCCGATCCGGAGGCCTGGTACCGCTACGTCTATATCAGGACAAACCCGGCCGGCCCGCACCGTGAATTCTGGCAGCACGTGACCGGCTGCCGGCAATGGCTGGTGGTCGAACGCGACACCCGCAACCACGCGATCGCATCCGTCGACTTCGCCAGGAAATCGACTGTCAGGAAACAACCGGCATGAGTTCGAACCGCAAACGCCTGCCAGCGGGTGGCCGCATCAGTCGCGAGGTGCCGGTAGATTTCACCTTCGATGGCCGCAAGCTGATTGGGTATCGCGGCGACACGCTCGCCTCCGCGCTGCTCGCCAATGGCGTCACCCTGGTCGGGCGCAGCTTCAAATATCATCGCCCGCGCGGCATTTTTTCCGCCGGGCCCGAAGAGCCGAATGCGCTGGTTACGCTCGGGAGCGCCGGCAGGCGCGAGCCGAACCTGCCGGCGACGACGCTGGAACTCGCCGACGGCATGGTCGTGGAGAGTCAGAACCGCTGGCCGTCGCTTGCCTTCGACGTGCAAAGCGTCAACGGCCTTTTCGCGCCGTTTCTGTCCGCCGGCTTCTACTACAAGACCTTCATGGGCCCGACGCGCCGCGCCTGGATGTTCTACGAGCATTTCATCCGCAAGGCGGCCGGCCTGGGCAGAGCCGGCACCGGCCCCGATCCCGACCGCTACGAGGTTCATCATGCCTTCGCCGATGTCGCCATCGTCGGCGGCGGCCCGGCGGGATTGTCGGCGGCGCGGGCGGCCGCCGCGGCCGGCGCGCGGGTCGCGCTGATCGAGCAGGATTTCCTGCTTGGCGGCCAGCTTCTGGCGGAACCGTCCGACAGCGCAGCGGCCGCATGGCTGAGGCAGGCCGAGGCCGAGTTGGAGGGCTTCGAAACCGTCGCGCTGATGAAGCGGACGACCGCTTTCGGCAACTATGACGGCAATGTGCTTGGACTGGTCGAACAGCGCGATCCAACCGATCCGCAGCCGAATGGCGAGACACGCCAAACGGTCACCATGCTGCGCGCCCGCGCCATCGTTTTCGCCACCGGCGCCATCGAGCGACCAATGGTGTTCTCGAACAACGACCGGCCCGGCGTCATGCTCGCCTCGGCCGCGCGGACCTACCTCAACCGTTTCGCCGTCCTGCCGGGCAGGAAAATCATCGTCGCCACCAGCAATGACGGTGCCTGGCGCACCGCCTTCGATTACGCCGCAGCCGGCGCGGAGGTGACGGTTGCCGATCTGCGCGCCGTCCCGCCCGCAGCACTTGCCGCTGAAGCCGCACGGCTCGGCGTGGTGGTGCGGGCCGCAACGCGCATCGTCGACCTGCACGGCGGCCATACCGTCAGGCGCGTAACGCTCAATGGACCGAAGGGACAATCCTCGGCCGCCTGTGACGTGGTCTGCATCTCCGGCGGCTGGTCGCCAACCGTGCATCTCACCTCCCACCTCGGTGTCAAACCTGTCTATCGCGACGACATTGACGGCTTCGTGCCGGGCGTCTTTTCAGCCAGCCAGTTCGGCGCCGGCGCAATGATAGGAGCTTATGCGACCGCCGCTGCCGTCGAGCACGGCCATCGCGCCGGCATCGAAGCGGCAGCCTCCTGCGGCAAGTCGGCGCCGGTGCCCGCTCCATCAAAACTCGATCTCGGTGAGACCGCCTCGACCGTGCTTCGCGAAACCCTGCCCGCTGGACGCGGAAAGGCCTTCGTCGATTTCCAGATGGACGTGACGACCGGGGATATCGAGCTCGCCCATCGTGAGGGCTATGAATCGGTCGAGCACCTGAAGCGCTACACCACGCTCGGCATGGGCACCGATCAGGGCAAGACCAGCAATTTTCCCGCACTTGCCGCCATGGCAGCGCTGCGCGGCGCAACGATTCCCGAGACCGGCACCACGACCTTCCGCCCGCCCTATACGCCGGTGGCGATCGGCGCGCTTGCCGGACGCGCCGTCGGCCATCATTTCAAGCCGATCCGCCGCACGCCGATGCACGACTGGCACATGGCGAATAGCGCCGAGATGCTCGAGGTCGGGCTCTGGATGCGGCCCTATTTATACCGGCAGTCGGGCCGCGACGTGAACGAGGCCTATGTTGCCGAAATGCGTACCGTGCGTCAGGCCGCGGGGCTGATGGACATCTCCACGCTCGGCAAGATCGATGTCCAGGGCCCGGATGCGGCAATCTTCCTCGACCGCGTCTATGCCAACGGCTTTGCCAAACTGGCGATAGGCCGCGCCCGCTACGGCGTCATGCTGCGCGACGACGGCATCGTCTTCGACGACGGCACCACGACGCGGCTAGCGGAAAACCGGTTCTTCATGACCACGTCGACCGCCAAGGCCGCCGATGTGCTGTCGCGTCTCGAATTCCTGCTCGACACGGCCTGGCCGGATTTGCGCGTGGCCGTTACCTCGGTCAGCGATGAATGGGCGGCGATGTCGGTTGCCGGGCCTAACAGCCGCGCAATCCTCGGTGCTGCTTTTCCTGGTCTCGACGTTTCCGACGCGGCGCTTCCGCATATGGGGCTACTCGAAAGCGAGTGGCAGGGCCGTGGGCTCCGCATCCTGCGCCTCAGTTATTCCGGCGAGCGCGCTTACGAAGTCTATGTCGGCGCCACTGCCGGTGAACAGCTCTGGAGCCTCTTGCTCGAAGCCGGCACACCCTTCGACCTGAAGCCTTACGGTGTCGAGGCGCTCGGCGCGCTGCGGGTCGAAAAGGGCCATGTCGCCGGACCGGAGATCGATGGGCGCACGACGCTCGACGATCTCGGCCTCGGCCGCATGGCCGGCAAGCGCAGCGGCTTCGTCGGCGATGTACTGCGCCGCCGCCAGGCCTATCAGGCGCCTGAGCGCCAGCGGCTGGTCGGACTGGAATGCGCCGAAGACGGCAAGCGCCTCCGCGGCGGGGCGATCCTGTTCCTGCCGGACGACAAGATCGAGGGCCATGGCCGCGGCCGGGTGACCTCGATCACCTTTAGCCCAGAACTCGACCGCTATGTCGGATTGGCCCTGCTTGCCGGTGATGTCGCGGCAGAAGGAAGCGAGGTCGTGGCGGTCTATCCGATGAAGGCCGAAACGGTTCGCGCCCGCGTTGTCTCGCCGGTATTCATCGATCCGCAGGGAGAACGGCTGCATGGCTAGCTTGACCTCTTCTCGGGATTTCAGTCTGTCCGTGGCGGATTGTCCGCTTATCCAGATCGAGGGCTGGGACGCGACACTGAGACAATTCGAAAAGAGCGTCTCGGCGTCGCTCAACACGAAACTTCCCGCTTCGGTGGGAGAGACGGTTCGCCACAAGGGCCTTTTGACCATCCGCGTTGCACCTCGCCGCCTTTGGCTGGCTCTCGACGAAGGCACAGAGGCGCCAGCCCTTGTCGTCGACCCCGATCTCGGCTGTTCCGTGCCCCTCGGGGAAGGTCGTGTTCGTTTGAAAATGGCCGGCCCTGGTATCGCAAGGCTTCTGTCCGGCTGCATTGCCGTCAACTGGCACGCGCCGACCGCCGCTCCGGGCCGCGCCGTGCAAACATCCTTCCATCACGTGCCCGTGCTCTTCCTGCGCACCGGCGAGACCGCGTGCGAACTCATCGTGCCGCGAAGTTTTTCGCGAAGCCTCTCGGATTGGATTGCCGACGGCTAGCCAATACCGGTTCCTCGGGCAAGGGCCGGCTTTAGCGGCGATCCAAGCCGCCATCACGAAGCCATCTACTCTCTTGCCGGCCAGTCCTGCAGGAGCGTAATCCCAAACTTCGGCGCGGCTAATTTGAGCCGCTCGATATCGGCAGGCGTCGGCGGCCCGACCACCTCTCCCTTGCTGCGTTCATGGCCACCTTCGGCGAGAAACTGCTCGAACACACTTGGCGTGTCTATCAGGATATAGCGAACGAGCTGGTTGCCGGGATTCATAAGCTGGTGCGGGATGCCCCGCTTCAAAAACATGCTCTCGCCGGGCGAGAGCGTTCGGACCACACCGTCCACAATTGCGGTCAAGTGCCCTTCGATGACGTAGACCGTCTCGTCGTCATTCGCATGAACATGGATTGGCGTTTTGGTGTGCCCGTCGCTTCTGTTTTCGAACAGACTCAACAAGCCTCCCGTCTGTTCGCCGGAGACCAGTCGCTTCATGACGATGCCCGCGAGCACGAATTCTTTTGGTTCAACATCCGTCATTGATCCAATCCTGCCAGGCACATTTGGTGGGCCGTCAAGCAGACGAGCTGCGCAGCGACATCCGGCAAACGTCGAACTGGCTCGCGGGTTCCCGGTCGCCGGAGTTCCCTCTTCCCAAGCTCCGTTTGGACGAAAAGACGGCTTCGTTGTCACCGGACATGCAGGCCGACATCCGCCAATTCGAGGGCGCCGCAGAGATCCGCCTAACTGACGGCAAAGCTGCAACGGGCTGCCAGGCTCTCGCCGGGCCCAAGCACCGACAGTCCATTCCATTTGTCGATCGAACCCCGATTATGAGCATCGACAACATGACTGACCGGTTCAAAACAGAAGAAGTCGCTCTCGTCCGATGGCGAATAGACCAGGTAGAAATTCAAGGGCGATGAAGCTTCAATCCGCAGGCTGCAACTGTGCTCCGGCCACGATATGGTAGCGACGCCGTTCCAACCGGCAAACAGATTGTTTATCCATCCGCTCGGCAAGGCGGCCGGGGCGCCGAAATCCCAGTCGGGACGGGTTTTGACATCCACAAATCGTTCAGGGAGATGGTTGGGCCGTTCGAGGCAAACCTGTGATGCCGCGGCGTGAAGCGTGGTCAACGCTGTTCTCGGGAACCATGGATGGATGCCAAGCCCGAACGGCAATCTGATCGAGGCCCGATTGACGATGCGAAGTTTCAGCTCGAGCCCCTGTCCGGCCAGCGCGTAGCTCACCTCGGCGCGATATCGGTATGGGCCGGGCCCGTTGCTGATGAGCGACAGCTTTGCGTTGTCCTGCGTTACGCTGTCGACGTCCCACTCGCTCGAAAATCCATTGCCGTGAATGGGAAAGGGCTCGCGTGCAACATTGGCAGGCAGTTCGTGGAATTTGCAGTCGAATGTGAACCCGCCGCCCGAGATGCGATTTGACCATGGCAAAAGCAGGTTGCAGGCAAGGTCGAACGGGTTGCTGCTCCCGCCGTTCGGCCAAGGCCTGAAGAGCGGCACGCGTCCATGGTCCAGTCTCGCAAGACCTGCCCCAAGCGATGGGACGATTTCAGCAGACAGGTCTCCGCTTCTGATCTTGATCGTCCCGACCATCCGCTTCAGACGGTACTGGCCTTGGCAGCGGCGATCGGCTGTTGATGGCGGCCTTTGCGAGCCACTGCAAGAAGGTCGTTCGACGCGATCCCGATGAGCGCCTTCATCTGATCGTGTGCATCGTCGGCCCTCCGCATCCTGATTGCCTCCAGCACGTCGCCATGCGCGCTCAGCGTCTGCTGGTAATTAGCGGTGGCCGATGTGGTCAAGCGGAAGGAGAAGCTGAGGGCGGCCGCAAGCATATTGCCGAGATTGGCGAACACCGGGTTGCGGCTGGCACGCAGGATGGCCGTATGAAACCTGACGTCGGCATCGAGACACGCAGCGAGATCATCCTGCGGAGCAATGCGCATGGCTTCATAGGCCGCTTCGATGACCGCGAGATCGCCTGACGTCGCCATCTTGGCCGCAAGTTGGGCGGCAGCGGGTTCAATGACCAGCCGCGCCTCGATCAATCCTCGGACGAAATCGAGATCGGGCTCGATATCGCGCATCCATTCCAGAACCTGTGCATCCAGCCTGTTCCATTCGCTCGACACGCGCACACGCGTCCCGGCCCGCTTGCGCGCCTCGATCAATCCTTTCGCCGAAAGCGTCAGAAGAGCATCGCGAAGCGCGGTGCGGCTCGCCCCGTAGATAACGCAAAGCTCGGCTTCCGTCGGCAGGACGGAGTGCTGGGCGTAGGAACCGGCGAGGATGCGCTGTCCGAGATCGCGTGCGATGCGATCCTTGAGCGATGACGTGGTGCCATCTGCGGCAGGAATGTCCTGCTTGCCTTGGCCAGTCGAAGCGATCGCCGCGTCCATCGTCATGTCCTGTTCAAGTGGTACTCGGCAATTACCACAGCAAGTATCAGCAGCGAGCCCTTGGCAAGCAACTGATAGAAGGTTGGCACGGACGTCAGTATCATTCCGTTGTTGAGGACGCCAATGATGGCGACGCCCAGCAGTGCGCCGACGATCGTGCCCTTGCCGCCCTGCAAGGCGCAGCCACCAAGAACGGCCGCTGTGATGGCCTCGAGTTCCAGGCCTTGGGATCCGGATACGGGCTGCCCGGAGCCGGTACGGGCAGCCAACAGAATCCCGGCCAATCCGGCCGCCACTCCACTCATGATGTAGATGCCGACGCGGTAGCGGTTGATGTCGATGCCGGAGAAGCGTGCGACAACGGGATTGCCGCCCAGGGCATAGATGTTGCGGCCAACGATCGAGCGGGCAAGGAAGAGATGGAACACGATCGCGGTCAGCAAGAGAATCCAGATCAGCAGAGGCAGGCCGAGGATTCGTCCGATCCCGATGAAGCGGAAAGTCTCGCTGAAAATCGCGATCGATTGCCCGTCGGACATGATGAACGCGATGCCGCGGAAGATCGCCATCGTACCGAGAGTCGCGATGACAGCGTTGACCCGCCCATAGGTGATGATGATGCCGTTCACGAGGCCGGCAAGACCGCCCAGGACCAGGCCGGCAAGAATGCCCGCGGCGGGTGATCCGGTGGCCTGGATGGCCATTGCCGTCGATACTGTGGTCAGACCGACAATTGCGCCGACGGCAATATCGAGCCCTCCGGCGACAATAACCACGGTCTGGCTCATCGCCAGAACGCCCAGGATGGTAATGCCTAGACCGATGTTCAGCAGGTTTCGGCTGGAGAAGAACACGTCGCCTCTCAGGGTGCCGAAAATGAGCACGAGAATGGCGAGAGCAACAAGAAGGCTTATGTTGTGAATGCCGATGCGCTCTGCGATGCGCAAGGAAGCGCGCCTTTTGCCGGTTTGCGTTGTTGCTGTCCTGAGCTCAAGGCTGTTCACTGAATTTGTCCTCCAAGCGATGCTGCAGATTGAGGCATGGCATGTCTCAGGATCGTGGCCTCGTCGATGTCAGGGCGGGAAAGTTCGGCCGTGATCCGGCCTCCAGCCATAACAAGCACCCTGTCGGCCAGCCCGATCAGTTCCGGCATTTCCGAGGAAATCAGGATTATGCCGATGCCGCTGGCGGCGAGTTCGTCGATCAGGCGATAGATTTCCGCCTTGGCGCCGATGTCGATGCCGCGGGTCGGCTCGTCGAGGATGAGAAGCATCGGCTGCCGCGCAAGCCAGCGCGCAAGAACGACCTTCTGTTGGTTGCCACCCGATAATTTCGAAACCTGTTCGTCGAGGTTGGGCGCCTTGATCGACATCTTTGCTGCAAGCGGTGAGACGATCTCCAGTGCCTTGCGCCGGTTGAAGAAGCCGAAGGTCGACGTTCTGTCGGGCACGCAAAGCGAGGCGTTATCAAGAATGCTTCGGAACAACAGCAGCGCCTCGTGCTTGCGGTCTTCCGGGGCAAAGCCGATGCCCGCCACGATCGCTGCATGCGGACTGTTGGGGCCAACCGGCACACCATTCATCGTTATGGTTCCGTCGAGGCGCCGATCATAGCCGACAATCGCCTTTGCCAGTTCGGATCGACCCGCACCCATAAGGCCGGCAATGCCGAGCACCTCGCCGCGGCGGACCTTGAGGCTCACATCGGTGACGTGGTCGGTGATCAGGCCCGTCACCTCCAGCAACGGTTGCCCCGATTGCCACGTCTCGCGCGTAAACAGATCGGCTATGTCGCGGCCCACCATGAGCTTGGCTATGGTCTGCTCGCTGGCACCGGCAGCGGGGGAATCATCGACCAGCCGGCCGTCCCGCAACACGACAATGCGATCCGCAAGGTCGATGACCTCGTTCAGCCTGTGAGAGATGTAGACGATCGAAGTGCCCGCGCCGCGCAGCCGGCGAATTACTGAAAACAGACGGCGCGCTTCGTCGTCGGTCAGTGACGAGGTCGGCTCATCGAATGCGATCAGCCGGCCGCCGGCACGTATGGCGCGCATGATTTCGATCATCTGGCGCTGTGCCGGACCGAGTGTGCTGCAGAGTTGACGCGGCAGCATATCCTGCTGCATGCCGAAAGTCGCAAGCACCTTATCGGTCTGGTCCTCGAGCCTGTGCCAGTCGAGCAGGACGCCTGCCAGCCGCGGCAGTTCGCCGACGAAAATGTTCTCGGCCACGGTCAGGTTCGGAACGATCTCCGGCTCCTGATGGATGACGCGTATTCCGGCTCTGTGGCTGTCGCGCGGTTCGCTGAAAACGATCGGCGTGGAGCCATGCAGCACGGTGCCGGTGTCCGGTGCGAACACGCCCTCAAGAATTCGCATCATTGTCGACTTGCCGGCGCCATTCTCGCCAACCAGGGCAAGCACCTCTCCTGGCCGAAAGGCAATCGAGACATTGTCGAGCGCCTGCACGACGCCGAAGCGCTTCGATATCCTGTCGAGCGAGAAGAAATCCGATTGCATCAAAAGCTCACTCCCGAGGACCGATCCGTGTGCCCGCCGACGAACCAAAGAGCGTCATGCGCACTGCGGCGCATGACGCATATCTGGTTCAGTGGCAGAGCTTGGCTTTGTAGTCCGACGCAAAATTGTCGGCGGTGATGTATTCCGGGTCAGTGAAGGATTGAACGGGAAGCTTGGTTCCGTCCTTGATGGAGGCCAAGAGAATCTTCACCGCCAGCGCGCCATGATTTTCCGAATTGAGCCACATCGTACCACGGAACGCCGAGGGCTTTCCGGATCCGAAGGCATCGCAGGCGCGGCTCCCGTCGATGCCGATCCCCATGCCCTGGTCTGCGGAATAGCCAGCATTCTCCAGTGCTCGCGCACCACCCAGCACGCCGTCATCGTTGCATGAATAGAATATCCAGTTCGTGACGCTGGGATTGGCCGTCAGTGTGGTGGTCATCACGTCGATGGCGTTGACCATCGTGTTGTCGTAGGGGACGCGAACGATGTTGCCCGGCTTGAAATCGGGCACCGCCTTCAGGAACGCTTCTTCCGCGCCCTTGTTGCGCTGCATGCAGGTATCGGCCTTGCGGTCCTCGATCGAGGCGATGCGCACTTCTTTGCCCGCCCAGCCTTCAGCCTTGTAGAGCTTGGCAAGCTCTTCGCCCACCCGCGCACCGATATTGTAAGCATTCATGCCGACATAGGGGACCTGGGTGCCATCCTGGTAGTAGATATCGTCGTCCACCGCCACCAAGGGAATTTTTGCGGCCTTTGCTTTCTCCGCGATGACCGGTCCCAGTGCCTTGTCGGGGACAACGATGGCGATGCCTTTCACGCCATCGCCGACCATCGTATCGAAGGTCGTGATCGTCAAATTGGCGTCGAACTGAACGTCCTGCGACACGAACGCGGCCCCTGCCGCCTCAGCCGCTTTCTTGGCGCCGCCGACTTCGGCGACGAACCATGGGTGGTCTCCCATCTTGTTGATGTAGCCGATCTTGATGTCGTCTGCGCTTGCTGTGCCACTCATCAGTCCGGCAGCCAGTACCGCAAATGTCGCCAAAGCCTTTGTTGTGGTTTTCATGAAGATCCTCCCTGAGCTCAATGGTGGTTGCTAGTCGTGGTAGAGAACCGAGCGCCCACCATCGATGGTGATCGTCTCGGCATTTATGAACGGCGCTTCGTCCGAAGCGAGGAAAACCGCCGTCATTGCAACCTCGTCCGGCCGGCCAATTCGCTTGGGCGGATGGAGGTCGTAGGCTCGCCGCTTCTCCTCGGCGGGGTTCGGGAATGTGTTCCAGTAGGCTTCCGCGATCGGCGTCTCGATATAGCCGGGTGCTATCGCGTTCACCCGGATACCGCGTGCGGCATATTCGATGGCCAGCGAACGGGTCAGGCCCAAAAGTGCATGCTTGGCGACCGGATACGGGAACGTATGGGGAATGATCTGGAAGGCGTGACAGCTCGCTATGTTGACGATGGACCCCGAGCCCTTCGCCAGCATCGTCGGCAAAACCGCCTTGGCGCAGAACCACGCGGCCTGGAGGTCGAGCTTGAGGCAGCGCTCCCATTCCTCATCCGGCATCAGCAATGGTTCGTAGAACACGTTGGCACCGGCATTGTTGACCAGAATGTCGACGCCGCCATAGGCCGTGATCGTGCCGGCGACCATGTCCGCGACCGCGGATGTGTCCGTGACATCCGTCTCGACGAACAATACGTCGGCGCCTCCGGCACGCAATTCGTCGGCGACCGCTTTGCCGCTTGCCGCATTCAGTTCGGCAATGACGGTCTTTGCCCTATGTGTTGCAAAAGCCCGGGCGGTGGCGGCACCTATGCCTTGGCCGGCGCCCGTGATGATTGCGATCTTTCCTTGCAGCCGGCCTGCCATTGCATTCACCAGTCGACCACGGTGCCGTCCGGCATGACGGCATTGCGGGCATGCAGCACTTCCTGCTTGAAGGGGTGACGCGCGATGACGTCCTCATTGACGGTGACGCCAAGGCCCGGCAGATCGGGCAGGTCCCAGCGGCCTGGTTTACGCCGAATTGGCCAGGTAACGACGTCGTCGTACCAGGCGACGGCACCGGACATCTCCTCCTGAATGACGACGTTTGGCGTCGATATGCCGAAGTGAAGAGCAGCGACGCCAGCGATCGGACCGAGCGGGTTGTGCGGCGCAAGGCCGATGCCTGCCGTTTCCGCCATGGCCGCGATCTTCTTTGTCTCGAGCAGACCGCCAGTGTGGCAAATATCAGGCTGGGCAATGTTGAAGGCACGGGCTGCGATCGAGTGCGTGAATTCGCGACGCCCGATCAGCCGCTCGCCGGAAGCGATCGGCACGGCCGATCGCGCCGTGATATGCGCCAGTCCGGCAACATCTTCGGGCGGCACGGGTTCTTCCGCGAACATGATGCGGGCCGGCTCGATTGCTCTGAGGTAGTCCATCGCAGCGTTAACGGATGCAGGGCGTCCATGGAAATCGACCATGATGTCGATGTCCGGACCTATGGCCTCGCGAAGTGAGCCAACCATGTTGGCGACAGAATCAACGGCTTTCGCAGGCGATGCGTAGTGGGTGTAGGGAATGCAGACGACCTTGACCGCATCGTAGCCTGCCTGCGTCACGATGCGTCCGCGTTCCACGATCGCGTCCGCGGATCCGGTCTCATAGACCGCCTTCATGTCTCCGAGGCCGAGATGCGTATAGGTGCGCAGATAGTCGCGAACCTGTCCGCCCAGAAGGCGCCAGACGGGGACGCCCAATGACTTGCCCAGGATGTCCCAGAGCGCGATCTCGATGCCGCTGACGGCAGACATTCCCTCGACGCCAAGACGCCAAAA
Source organism: Mesorhizobium sp. M0954 (assembly GCF_040319155.1). Taxonomy (NCBI): domain Bacteria; kingdom Pseudomonadati; phylum Pseudomonadota; class Alphaproteobacteria; order Hyphomicrobiales; family Phyllobacteriaceae; genus Mesorhizobium; species Mesorhizobium sp. M0954. The sequence goes on from NZ_JAMYNR010000002.1 coordinate 191,558, forward strand.
TCCGTGGCGCGTAAGTATCTGGTAGCACTGCTCCACGTTGCGCGGATCCTGCCCGATGAGCAGGGCCTCAAGGTCCTGAAGCGCCCCAACGACGGCTCGGGTCTTCCATTCCAGCGTTGCCTCACCCCAGCCAAACAGCCCGGGCTCGTCGGTTTCGACCCGGACGAAGACCCAGTTGCGCATTTCCGCATTGCAGACGCGCGCCTTGATGGCCGTGATTTTCATCGGTCCTCCCAGACCTGCCGCCTTTTTTCGATGGCAATATGTATGATTTATTACGGATAATATGGACGAGTCAAGTGCAACGTCGATGTGGACCAAGGCCGCCAAGGAACTGGTCCTCAGGAGGATCCGAGCAATTTTCGATCAATCCTTGTCCGCCGATGGAAGGGCTGTCAGCCTCCGATCCGCGAACATCGCGGAAAAGGCGCGGCTAAATCACCGCGCAGACCGTTTTCGTCTCGAGATAGTTCTCCAGACCCGGTGCGCCGTTCTCATAGCCCCAACCGGATTGCTTGTGGCCGCCCTTCGGCAGTTCCGGCGAGAAGTAGGAATGGCAATTGATCCAGACGGTGCCCGACCGGATACGTGCGGCAAGGCGATGCGCAGTGGATAGGTCGCGGGTCCAGACGCTTGCGGCGAGGCCGTAGGGCGAGTCGTTCGCAAGGCTTATCGCCTCCGCGACATCGTCGAACGGTGTCACGGCAACGACCGGGCCGAAGATTTCCTCGCGCATCATGCGCATGTCCGGGCGCACGCCGGTAACCACGGTCGGCTCGAAGAAGTTGTCGAAGCGCCGGCCGCCGGCGATGATCTCGGCGCCGCTGGAAGCACCATCGCCGACGTAGAAGGCGACGCGCGCAGCCTGGGTTCCGTTGACCAGCGGACCAAGGTCGGTATCCGGGTCAAGCCCGTGTCCGAGACGCAGCTTTCGCGCCTCTTCCGCCAGCCCCTCCGCCAGACGGTCGTAGATCGAGCGATGCGCATAGACACGCGAGCCGGCGACGCAGACCTGGCCGGCATTGGCGAAGATCCCCCGAGCCACTCCGGGGATTGCGAGCCCCATGTCCGCATCGGGCATGATGATGGCCGGCGACTTGCCGCCCAGCTCGAGCGTCAGCTTCTTCAGATTGCCGCGCGCTGCGGAGACGATCATCTTTCCGACTTCCGTCGAGCCGGTGAAGGCGACCTTATCGACATCGGGATCTGCAGCCAATGCTGCGCCCACGGTTTCACCGAGACCGGTCACGATATTGACGACGCCGTCCGGCAAGCCGGCTTCGATCATCAGTTCGCCGAGCCTGAGCGCGGTGAGCGACGTTTCCTCAGCTGGCTTGAGCACGATCGTACAGCCGGCGGCAAGCGCCGGGGCGAGCTTCATCGAGGCCATAAGCAGCGGCGAATTCCATGGCGTTATGGCAGCCACGACACCGATCGGCTCTCGCACCGTGTAGGCGAAAATCTTGCTGCCCACCGGTTGGTAGCTGATGGAGGTGGGGATGGTCGTGCCGAGGATTTTCGTGGCAAAACCGGCAAAATAGCGGAACTGCTCGGCCGAGGCGGGAATCTCGGCGAAGCGCGAGGTCTTCAGCGACTTTCCTTGGTCAAGCGTCTCGAGTTCTGCAAGCTCATCGGCATGGCGTTCAATCAGGTCGGCGATGCGCCATAGCAGCTTGCCGCGTGCCGACGGTGTCATGTCGCGCCAGCTCTCGCCTTCGAAAGCAGCACGCGCCGCAGCAGCGGCGCGCCCGGCGTCATCGGCTGTGCCTTGCGCCAGCAGCGCGAGCGTGTCGCCATTCGCAGGATCGGTCGCGGGCAAGGTTGCGCCATCGCTGGCGTCGCACCAGCCGCCGCCGATCAGGTGCCGCATTCTGGGTTTGGCCAGGAACGCCTCGACGCCTGCGTGCCTGGCTGCACCGTTTCGAATGATGACCGTCATGTCCGTACCCCGCAAGCGAACGCCTCGACCGCCGCGAGGGCACCGCGGATGATGGAATGATAGCCGGTACAGCGGCAGATATTGCCTTCGAGCGCAGTGCGGATCTGAGACTCGTCTGGAGCCGGATTCTCCAGCAGCAGAGCGGTCAGCGCAACAGTGATGCCGGGTGCGCAGTAGCCGCACTGGAAAGCGTTTTCGGCCGCCAGAGCCTGGCGCAGGACAATGGCTTCGGGAAGGTCGTCGAAACCCTCCGGCGTGATGATGGTGGCCCCGTCGAGTTGCCACGACATGAGCAGACAGCCATTGACCGCGCGATCGTCCATCAGCACGGAACAAGCGCCGCAGCGGCCGATGCCGCAAGCCATCTTGGCGGCAGTCATGCCGAAATGATCGCGCAGCAGGTCGATCAGGCGCAACTCGGCGGGCACGGCCAGCGCCTGGCGGCAGCCGTTTAGGTTAAAGGTAATCGCGATCTCGGCACTCACGCTGCACTCCTCTGCAGGGCGTCGAGTACCCATTCAGGATCGACCGGGAGGCGCTCGGGCCAAGCCCCTGTGGCGTCCGCAATCGCGTTGACGACGGCTGGCGTCACGGCACCAATGCCAAGCTCACCAACTCCGCGCGGGCCGAACGGGTCGTCCTCGTCCAGATCCTCCAACGCGAAGGTCGCGAAGCTTTCCGGCGTGTCGGCAATGCCTGGCAGCATGTAGAAATCGAGGTTGCCGGCAAGATCCCGGCCATCCCGCATCGCCGCGTCCTCAGTGAGGGTGAAGCCCAGCCCCTGGACGCCGCCGCCTTCGATCTGGCCAAGATAGGCGGCAGCATCGAGCATCGGTCCGGCCGCGGTATGCTGATGGAGCTCGAGCACGCGTACCTGCCCAGTGATGCGGCTCACGGCAACGCGCGCCAGTGTCGCGCCGAAGGCGAAGATCAGGCGTGCATTGCCTTCCAGATAGTCCGATTTCGGAAACTCGAAGCTGACGGCAGCAGCTGGCAGCCGGTCGGGAGGCAACGCCGCAGCAAGCTCGGCGAAACTCATGAGCAGTGACCCGCTGTTGGAATGTCGCTCGACGATACCGCCGGTTGCCAGCGCCAGCGTCCCGGCTTCGCGGCAAAGCAGCTGGCCCGCTGCTGCCAGCAGGTCGCGCGTAAAAGGTGGTGCGGCGACTGCCGCGACCCGCCAAACCACGTGAGTGCCGCGCGAGGCGGTGGAGGAGCCGGATTCGGGCGTCGCCGCCGTATCACCGGTGACCGGCCGGACATCGTCGCGGCCGCAGCCGAGCGCTCCGGCGACCGCGGCCTTCACCGAGGTGAGCAGGCCTTGTCCCATCTCGTCCAGGCCATAGAGCGCTTCGATCATGCCATCCGGAGCCAAGCGCAACGCGCCTCCGGCCGGGTCCGGCGGCAGCGTGCCTAGTCCATTGCCTTGATAGTTCATCGCCATCCCGACGCCGATCGTCTCAGAGCCGTCGAACGACGGACCACGCGGCTTGGCCCAGATCGGGTCAGCAGCGGCGGCTTGCAGCATCTCGGCCAGACGTTCGGACGGCGCGACCTGCTGGCCGAGATGGCCTCGCGTGCCAGGCTCGCGCAAATTGCGGCGCCGTATCTCGATAATGTCGATGTCGGCGGCTTCGGCCAGCCGGTCCAGCTGGCACTCTACCGCGAAGGCCATCTGGTTGGCACCGAAGCCACGAAACGCGCCGCAGACGCCGTTATTGGTATAGGCGAGCCTGCCCGAGCTGAGGACGTTGGGAACGACATATGGCCCGCAGGCGTGTTCGAGCGCCGTCTCAAGCACGCCCGGACCGAGCGACGCGTAGGCGCCGGCATCCGCGATCACATCCACCTGTTGGGCGAGCAGACGACCCTCGGCGTCGCAGGCGGTGCGCATATGGATGTGCATGGCATTGCGCTTGGTACCCGCGATGACGGATTCCGCCCGGTCGAGATGCAGCCGCACGGCGCGTCCGGTCTTCAGCGCCAGCAGGGCCAGGGCCGGCTGCACGGTCAGCTCGTCCTTGCCGCCGAAAGCGCCGCCAGTCGGGCTGGTGACCACCCGTATCCGCTCTTGCGGCATACCGAGGATGCGCGAGAGCTGCATGCGGTCGCGGCGGCCATGCTGCCCACCGGCAAAGACGTTCAGGGTACCATCCGTGCCGACGAAAGCGTAGCCGCCCTCCGTCTCCATAAAGCCGTGCATCTGGCTCGGCGTTTCGTAGACAGCCTCGACGATATGAGCTGCCTTGGCAAAAGCCGCGGCGGCATCGCCACGCGTGAACTCGAAGCTGCACTGCAGATTGCCTGAGGCGTGGACCGGCTCGGCCCCAGCGGCGAGTGCCTGTTGGGGATCGCTCACAATTGGCAGCGGCTCGTATTCGACGCTGACGAGAGCAAGCGCGCGTTCGGCCGTCCGTGTGTCAACAGCGGCAACGGCAGCAACAGCGTCGCCGAAATAGCGGACCTTGTCGAAGCACAGTGCAGGCTGATCCTGCACGACAATGCCGAAGGCATTGCTGCCGGCAATGTCGCGGTGCGTTACAACCGCCGCGACTCCTGGCAGCGCCTCGGCCGCGCTCGTATCGATGGAAACGATCCTTGCATGGGGAATGCCGGCACGCCGAATGCGCCCGACCAGCATGGCGGGCTCGCGACGGTCGGTCAGGTATTCGAGCCTGCCTGCGATTTTCGGTGCAACGTCCGGCCGCTGGTGCCAGCGTGCGCCGATCTCCGATCGCGACACGAGAATTTCGGCAGGTGGATTTCCGGACGGCACGGTCCGCCGGCGCGGCGAATGTGCTCCTTGGGACAACTTTCCGCCGAGCCCGAAGACCAGCGCATTCGCCACGACACTGCGCCGATAGCGGTCGGACCGCCATGCATCATCGATCGCCGGCGCCTCTTCGAGAATTGCGGCGTGCAGCTCGGCCCAATCGATCTCTTGGAGGCGCCGGCCGATGAGCAGCGCTTCGGCGTGACCGAGACGGGCTGCTTCCCCGCCGCCGCTGGCCGCGAGCCGCGCGATCGTGACACGATCGTCCGCCGTTTCGATCAACCCGGCGACACCGGCCACGCTTGGGGTGAAGGCGGCGCGCAGGCCGACTTTGCGATGGGTCCAGCGAGCGGCAGGCTGCGGTGGAACGATGACCGTCTCAATGAGGCCCGCTGACGGTGCGTCGGCCAACCATTGCGCGAGCGGCACGACGGCGCGCCCAGCCGGTGAGACGATCTCCAGCTTCGCATCGATCGCGAGCAGGGCCGGCAGAAGGCAACCCGTGCCCCCCGCGACGTTGCCGCCCAGCGTTGCGAGATTGCGGACGGCGGGTCCCGCCGTGGCGCGGACTGCGGCTGCGAGCAGAGGCAAAGTCTCGCCTATCGCCCGGTCACGCTCCAAGGCACCCAGGGTCGTCAGTGCGCCGATCCGAAACCCGTCGCCGGCCAGTTGGATGCCCTTCAGGCAGGCGATACGGCCGATGTCGATGAGGCGCCGCGGCTTTGGCAGGCCCTTCGCCCAGCCGAGCTGCAGCGCCGTGCCCCCGGCGACCAGTTGCGACGCGCCCTCGCCTGCCAATGACAGCGCCTCGGCAACGGAGGTCGGGCGAAGCACCTGGAGACCCGACTCGGTCATGTGGCTCTCGCGGTCGTGCCGAAACGGATGCCTTTTTCCTTCAGCCAGCGGCGGTAGGCGATGGAGGACCCGTCGGCGCGGGTCGGGATTTCCATCCGCGGCTCGAGTGGAAGGCGCAGCGGCCGCTGGTTCTCCACGATGATCCGGTCTTGCAGGAAGATGACCTGTTCGAAGTTGAGCAACGCCGTCTGCGTCGAAGCCGAGTCGACGAGATACATGACCGGCTGGGCGCGGCAGCGGTCTTCCTCGATGGGCTGGATGAACAGCGCGATTGCGTCGAGCCGGTCCGGCGCCACGGGGCACACGCGATAGAGCATCACCACGAATGGGCTCGGCACGCGATAGGTCAGATGCACGAACGCGCCGGAGCTTTCCGTGGCGGCAATGCGCGGCTGGAAAAACGTGCAGTTGGTCGCCCAGACCTCGTCTACTTCGCGACGTATCTCGCTCAGATAGGCCGGTACTTCCGTGTGCGGCTCCGAGCCGAGAATGTCGGTATGCACGAAGGGGAAATGCGCCATGTCGAGGAAGTTCTCTACGACACGCAAACCCGACGCCCGCATCGTCACCCAGCCGCAGGGCACGTAGCGGCGGTCGGGTTCCGATGCCTCGGCGATCTCGAAGATTTCCTTCCCGGGCAGGCCCAGCGTCGTCCAGACGCAGCCGTAGCGCTGCCGGACGGGCAGCGCGGGGCCGCGGTTGCCGTCGTCCAGGACCTCCCGAACCGTGATTTCGCCCGTGATGTCACGGACCAGTTCGATGTCCTGGCCGAGCAGCCGCGTATGGCTCGGCGCGCCATCCAGGTCGGCGACCGTCTCCACCGCGTACCAATCGTCCAGTGCCGCCCTGTCCGTCGTCTTCATACCGAGGCCCGTCCTATTGAGTCCATTGCAGGCTGCCGCCGGAATTCTGGGCAAGGAAAGCGGCGCGCCGGGCGAACAGGCCAGGCGCGACGCGATGGATTTCGGCGATGATCTCGCGCAGGTCGCCGGTGCGCAGCGCGCCGTCCTCGGCCAGGATCTCGCCATCGACCATCGTCAAAGACACGTCGCTGCCGCGCACGGCATGGACAAGATTGTGATGGAAGTTGAAATAAGGTCCGTCGCGGAAGACCGGCGTCATGCGCGGCGTATCGGTGCGGACCGCGATGATGTCGGCGCGCTTGCCGACTTCAATCGAGCCGATCTCGTGGTCGAGGCCGATCGCCCTGGCGCCGAGAATGGTGGCCATCCGCAGCACCTGCCAGCTATCCATGGCGGCGGCGTCGAAGTCCTTCAGCTTGCCCAGCAGCGAAGTCACCTTCATCTCTTCGAACATATCGAAATTGTTGTTCTCCTTCTCGCCGTCGGTGCCGATCCCGACAGGCACGCCGGCCTTCAGCATCTCGGCCACCAACGCGATGCCGCTTGCCAGCTTCATGTTGGAAACAGGATTGTGGGCCACCGAAACGCGGCGCTTGGAAATAAGGTCGATCTCTTCCCGATCGAGCCAGACGGCGTGGGCGATCATGGCGCGCGGCGTTTCGAAGAAGCCAAGGTCGTCCAGCGCGAACATCGGGCGTTTGCCGTAGCGCCGCTTAAATTCCGCGATCTCGATCTCGGCCTCGCTGCAATGCGTGTGGAAGCCGGTCTCGTGTTTCCTTGCGAGTTCGATCGCCCGGCGTTGGCCGGTTTCGTCGGCATAAAACAGATGCTCCAGCCCGACCCACACATTGATGCGGCCGCCCGCCTTGCGATGCCAGCCCTCGATCATCGCCTCGTTCATGGCGAGCGTGTCGAAGTAGTTGTAGTCGGGATGCTCGCCGACGTAAGGCACGGCGACCAGGCGGTTGCCGATCGCCTCGGCCGCCCTGGCGCTGCCTTCCATGAACCGCCACATGTCGACGACCGTGGTCGTGCCGCCGAGCACGGATTCCGCGTAGCAGAGCCACGATGCCGCCTCGGCCTCGTGCGGCTGCAGCACGCGATGCATCGGATTGATATGGAGCGTCAGCCAGTCCCAAACCGGCAGGTGCTCCGCCGTGCCGCGCAGAAAACCGGAATGCGCATGGGCATTGACCAGCCCGGGCAAAAGCACCGCATTGTCGAGCTTCTTGACGGCGGCGGCCGGATACGCAGCGCGCAATGCTGCGAGTGCGCTGACCGCAGCGATACGACCATCCTCGATCAGCACGGCGCCATCAGGCAACACGTGGTTATCTTCATCCATGGTGAGCAGCGTGTCGGCAGCGAGGATGAGGCCTTGGGTCATCGCGGGTACTCCGTGTGCGGTCCGTCGGTCATGACATCCTCAAGCTGCCGCCGCGAGCAGGAAATCGGCGGCGCGCTCGCCGATCATCGTGGCGGGCGCGTGGGTGTTGCAGGTCGGGATCGTTGGGATCACCGAGGCATCGGCAACATGCAGGCCGTCCAGCCCGTGCACGGCGAGACGGCTGTCGACGACGGCCATCGCGTCCTCGCCCATCTTGGCTGTTCCGCAGGTGTGGAAGAACGTCGTGCACGCCTCGCGGATGAAGGCGATTGTCTCGGTGCGGGTCAGTGGGCGATCAGGTGCGGCAAAGTTGCGGAAGACACCGGCGTTCGCCTTTGCAGCCGCCATCTCCATCACCATCTCGACCGCAGTGACCATGGCGTCGAGGTCTTCCGGTTCCGCCAGAAAGTTCGGTTGGATTTCGAGCGGCCCGCCGGGCTTGCCGTCGAGCAACTTCAAGTGCCCGACGCTCTTCGAGCGCATCAGGCCCGCACCGAAGGAAAAGACATCGCCGGATAGATCGTAGCGCGCGCGGATCGCCGGTTCGGCGCTGTTGCCCTGGACGGGGAAGGCATGCAGGTCGGGCTGCGGCAGGTCCGGCCGCGACTTCCAGTTGACCATCGAGCCACCGCCATTGCCCACTATCGGTCCGATCGGTCGTTTCGCGCGGAAGACGCAGGCCTGCGCCAGCGGATGGTCCTGAAGATTCCTGCCGACACCCGGCAGGGCGCGAACGACGGCAATGCCAAGGCGCTGCAGTTCGATCGGATCGCCGATGCCCGACAGCATCAGCAGGCGCGGCGTGTCGATGGCCCCGGCCGCGAGCACGATGCTCTCTTGCGCGCGCGTTTCGCAGATTTCGCCGCCGACGAGGTGCTTGACCGCGACGCATCGGCTGCCTTCGACCGTCAGGCCGATGGCCGCGGTTCCGGTCAGCACCGTCAGCATCGGGTGATCCAGGATCGGCACGAGATAGCCCGTCGCCGAACTCCAGCGCTTGCCGTCGCAGATGTTGAAATTCGCGGCCGCCGCCCCCTCGTTGCTGGGGCCGTTCGGATCGTCGATTACGGGGATGCCGATCTCGGCCGCCCCATCGATCAGCGCATGCGCGACCGGGTGCAGTGCCGCCGGCCGCTCGATGTGGAGCGGACCGCCCGCTCCGCGAAACTCGCTTGCACCGTCGCGCCAGTCCTCGCAGCGCCGGAAATAGGGCAGCACGTCGGCGAAGCTCCAGCCCTTGGCGCCGCCAGCCTCCCAGGCATCGTAATCTTGCGGATGGCCGCGATACCACATCAACGCGTTGATGGCGCTTGAGCCGCCAAGCAGGCGCCCGCGCGGGATGCCGATGGTACGCCCGTTCACCCTCGGTGTCGGAGCATAATCATAGCCCCAGTCATAGGTGCTGCGGCCAAGCGGCACCCACTTGCCGGGGTCCTCGATCTCTTCGAACCCAAGACCCGTCGGACCGGCCTCGATCAGGAGGACGTCGGCGCCGGCATCGACCAGTCGCCGCGTCACCGCACAGCCACCGGAACCCGAGCCGACCACCACGTAATCGTAGCTGCGTTTCAGTGCGCGTCGGGGGACGACAGGTCCGAGGGTGCCCATGATCTCGTCAGTTGTGCTCGCTCGGGCCCATGATGACGATGCCTTCGCTCGCCTCGACATGGCGGACGAAGATATACTTGTCCTCGCGGCCGTCGCTGTGTTTGCGCTTGATGTCCGGCTGGACCGTTCCCGAGACCTTGGCGACCACGATATAGGGCGCATCCATGGCGAGCCCCCTTACACAATGTGCGTCGAACTCCTCCACCGTGCGCGCCGTATGGGCGTTCTCGACGCCGGCGCCGCGCGCGATCGCGGCAAGGTCGACGCGGCCCAGCGCCGTATGGGTCGGCGGGCCGCCGATCGACTGGTAGCACTCATTGTCCCAGACCACGACGAAGAGGTTCTTCGGCTGCTCGTTTCCGAGCGTGGCCAGAATGCCCAGGTTGAAGAGCAGGCCGCCATCCGTATCAAGCGAAATGACGCGGCGGTGCGGCAGGCCGGCGGCGAGCCCGAAGGCCTGCGGCGTGACGCAGCCGAGTTGCTGCTGGAACAGGCTCGCCTCGCGCATATGCGGCGCGGCGTTGTACCACTCGTCGACGCTGCCGCCGAGCGAAAGGATCACCAGCTCATCCTTCAGCCGCGCGGCGAGCGCCTTCATGCAGTCGAAGCGTTTCACCGCACCACCTCGCCGCCGAGCGCCACAGCCGAATGGTAATAGGACGCATAGGACCAGGAATAGGCGTCAAGGATGGCGCGCTCGATCTTCGCCTCCTCTGTGACTATCCGGTATGGCACGCGCAGCGCGTTCAGCACCGGCTCCATGGTGATGCCATGCGGGACTGCCCACCAGTTGTTCTCGCCGAGCTCGCCGCGATAGCTCATCAGCATCACGACCGGGATGCCGGCTCCAAGGCCCATGCGGGCCAGCGGCTCGACCGAGGCGCGCAAGCCGGAATTTTCCATGACCAGCGCCGCGCGCTTGCCCGACAGGAAGACCCCGCCACATATCGCCGCGCCCTCACCCTCGTTGGTGACGCGGATCGTGCGGATATCCGGATCGGCATCAAGGGCCGGGTAGAGCTCCTTGAACAACGAATCGGGCAGATAGCAGACGATGCTCACTCCCGCCCGCTTAAGCCCCCGAATGACCGCGTCGACCGCACTCTGCTTCATGACATCCCCTTCGGCCGGGAAGTCTCGCAAAGCTCAGTTGTTCGAGATAGGGACAAATTACTCTCTTTATCGATGCGCAAAATGCAACAACTAATCATGCAACGCCTCGACCATGCGGGCCAGCAGCGCCGCGAATGCGGAGGCCGCATCCGACATTTCGCGTTCAAGTCGGGCGAGCAGCATCAGTCGGTGCGGGTTCATGCGAGAATCGCGCAACGGCACGAAAACGAGCGATCCGTCAGCCACTTCCGGCTCGATGCCGAGCTTGGTGCGAAGCACCACGCCGAGGTTGAGGCGCACCATCTCGGTCATCAGTCCGATCGAGTTGGTCCGTGACCGTCGCGTGATATCGATCATGGAGCGCCCGATCGCATCGTCGATCGAAATGCCCAAAGCAAGGCTGTTGTCCGAGACGATGACCTGTTCGCCGGCAAGATCGAACAGCTTCACTTCCTTGCGGCCGGCAAGGCGGCTGCCCGGATGAGCGACGACGCCCAGCGGCAGAGGCGTGCTCGCGATCTTGCGCACGTTGCGCGGCACGCGCACGTCGAAAGCAAGCGCCAGATCGCATTCGCCGTCGGCAACCGCATCGCAGGCGCGCTGCGACCCGGCGACATGCACATCGACCGATATCTGCGGGTGGCGCTTCCAGAATTCCTTCAGCGCGTTCGGCACCAGCCCGCGCGCCGCGCTCTCCACGATCGCCACGGACAACGAGCCGCGGTTGAGGCCACTGAGATCATTGATCTCGGACGAGGCGCGCGCCAACTCGGTGATGCTCTGACGCGCGTGGTAGAGCAGAAGCTCGCCTGCGCTGGTCAGTTTCAGTCGCTGGCGCACACGCTCGAAGAGCGGCGTGCCCAGTTCGTCCTCCAGGCCCTTGATGACGCGACTGATGGAGGATGGCGCCACGTTGAGCGCCTGCGCGGTCTGGCGAACCGAGCCCAGCCGCGCGACCATTTGGAAATAATGGATGCGCGGTGAGACCAGCCCAAGTCGGAAGGGATCCACTCAGGCGGCCTCAAAGGCGGGGACGATCTCCATTTCCGGCACCAGCACGAGACCTTTGTCGGTGATACGGATTTCGGGGATGACCGAGAGCGGGATGAGGTTGAAGCCCATATAGGGAATGCAGCAGCCGGCCGCCTCCCATTCCCGTTTGAGGATCTTCACCTCCTCCGCGACCTCAGTGACGCGCTTGTCGGACAAAAGGCCGGCGATCGGCAGTTCAACCATGGCAGTCACTTTGCCGTCGACGACGACACAGACGCCGCCTTGCGTTTCCTCGATCGCCCGCAGCGCCACCTGCATGTCGGCCTCGTTGAGGCCGGCGATGATGATGTTGTGGCTGTCGTGACCGACAGACGATGCGACGGCGCCGCGTCGCAGCGTGAAATTGCTGAGCAGCCCGTAGGCGACGTTGCCGTCCGACTTGCCATGGCGCTCGACCACAGTGACGAAGCACAGGCCGTGGCGGTCGAAATGGTTCTGCCAGTCGTTGGACGGATCGAGCGTGATCTTCTGGTGGCCGAGCGTGATCCCCGGCAGTTCGGTGCGGATGGTATGCGCCACCACCTTGGCGGTTGGCAGGTCCGGCGTCAGCTTGATCTGCTTCGGCAGCTTCACTGTGTGGTAGGCCGTGTCCGGATAGCGGTAGCGGGTCGAGAGGGCCTGGTCGAGCAGCGGCGTGATCCTGCCGTCATCGACGACGAGTTCGCCGCCATACCACGTGCTGACCGGATCGAAGCCGTCGTCGAGCAGCACCAGGTCGGCACGGCGGCCACCACCGAGGCCTCCGATTTCGCCTTCCATTGCAAAGCGCGTCGCGCCATGCAGCGAGCCCATCGACCAGGCCTGCTCCGGCGTCATGCCGGCCTTCATCGCCTCGCGCGTCACCCAGTCCAGGCCGAAGAGCATCAGGTCGTCAGCATCGCGGTCGTCGGTGCAGACCGCGATGCGCTTATGCGAGGCTCCGAGTTCCGTAATCGTCTTGATCGCTGCGGGCAGGCTGTGCCACGGTGTCGTCGGCGGGCCGCCACGCAGGAACAGCCAGATGCCGGCTTCGAGCATGTCGTCGGCGATCTCGCGGTCGATCGCCTCATGGGTATCGGTGACGCCGGAGGCCGCATAGGCCGACACGAATTCGCGTCCATAGACGTGTCCCGACACCGGGCGGCCGCGTCTCAGCGCCGCAGCGAGGATGGCATGGCTGCGTTCATCGCCCATAGCCACTGGCACGAAATCCATCTTCTCGCCTAGCGCCACGGCTTCCGGCCATTTGTCGAACAATGCGCCGATCTTCTCGGTTGTCAGGTCGCCACCGGCCGTTTCCAGCAACGGCGAAGTTGCCGGGACGGTGCTCGGAACCGTCAGGAAAATGGACAACGGCGCCAGGCGCGCGTCCTCCAGCATCGCCTCGATGCCAGCAACGTCCATGACGTTGCCGATCTCGTGGCTGTCGCAGAAGAGGGTCGTGGTGCCGTTGAGCAGCGCCGCCTCGGCATAGGCGCAGGCCGTCACCATCGAGGATTCGATGTGGATGTGCGGATCGACCAGGCCGGGGGCGACGATGCCGCCCCTGGCGTCATATATCCTGGCGCTGCCACCCTCATAAGTGCCGGCCGGCTTCACAGCGGCGATCCGCCCTCCCGACAACCAGATCTCGCGGCCTGGAAGCACGCGCTCCGAATAGGTCGACAACACGCGTGCGCCGGCAATGACCAGATCGGGATCGGCTCGCCCGGAAGCGACGCCGGCCAGCCGCCGGGTCATGGACGAGAGCGGCTGGACGGAAAAGCGCGTGAGAGAGGTCATTCTGTTGCTTGCCTCGTTCTCGTCGAATGTTGGGCGTCAATGGTAATCGGGGATGCCCGGCATGGTCGTGAAGCCGGGAACCGCGCGGAAGCGACGCACCCAGCGGCGCAGCGCCGGATACTCGTCATGATCGACGCCGAAATCGCGGCTCAGCGCAAACGCCGGAAAAAGCGCGATGTCGGCGATGGTCGGGCGGTCCGCAGCGAACCATTCTTTCTTCTCGAAACCCCGCGCGGTCATATGGTCGTCCATGGCGCGGAGTGCGTGCGCGGCACCGGCCCGCAGCGCAGCCTCGTCGCCGCCGGCGCCGAACATGGCATGGCGGCGCGCGGCGCTGGCAACGCCGAGATCGCCGGCCGCGAAGAAAAGCCACTGCATCACCTTGGCGAAATCCGAACCATCCGCCGGCAGCCATGCACCCGTTGAATCGTGGCTGCGCGCCAGATGGACGATGATGGACTCGGCGCCGAACATCGTCACCTCGTCGTCGCGGAGAATGGGCAGGCTGCCCGCCGGGTTCATGGCCAGGAATGGCGGCGTCTTCTGCTCCGCCCCCGGAAATGCATCGACTGCAACGGTCTGCCATTCCAGGCCGAGCATGGAAAGCGCCAGCCGCACCTTGTAGCAGTTTTCGTCCAGCTCGTAGTTGTAGAGCGTGATCCTCGCCATCATGCAGCCCGCGTCGTCGAGGTCGCGCCGGTACGCCCGGTCTCGAGATGATGACGCAGCTCGCTCGTCCAAGCGAAGAAATGCTTCTGCCCCTTGCCGGCATACTTGGCTGCCGGTCCGTCAATCACGACGTGCAGGGCCGATCGTTTGTCGGTCAGTTCCTGCAGGCCAAGAAGCAACGTGTCTTCGCCGACCGTCAGGCTGAACAGCATCCCGCTCAGCGCCTTCAGATCAGCGAGCCCGGATCCGCGGGAGAAGGGCCTGGGCGGCATGGCCCCCACGACATCGATCACCATTGCGGCGGGACTGTCGAGATACAGGCTGCGGACCGGCACCACCTCCTCTGGCAAGGCAGGCAGTTCGGGTAATGCTGCTGCCGGATCCAGTGCCGTCCAGACTATCCCAGCCGCCTCGGCCGATCTGTGGGCAGACACGGTAATGGACGCCGGCACCCTGAGATCGGGGTGGGCCGGAATGTATCGGCATTGGCCGGCCGCATCGTACTGCCAGCCGTGATAAAGACAGGCAATATGATCGCCGCGGACAAAACCGAAGCTCAGCTTCATACCGCGATGCGGGCAGCGATCCTCCCACACATGCGCTGCGCCACTGTTGTCGCGCCACACCACCAGCTCGTTTCCGCCAAGGCGGATTCCGGCCGAACTGCCCGGCTCGATCGATCCCGACAGCGCCACTGGGTGCCATCCAGCCCGTATCGTCATTCTGCGTCTTTCCCTCTGGAATATTCCCAAATTTCGGCCCGTTCGCAGTCCATCACCAGACAGTCGATTGGCCCCAAGCTACATGCCATCTCGAAGGCATCGATGAGATCGGGCTGGCCCGAAACCTGGACGACAAAAAAATCGTCCGCGGCTTCGTGCACCAGCAGATCGAGATTGAGCCGAGCGGCACGCCTGTCGGCGAACTCGCCAAAGCTCGACGACACCAGTCGGCCGATGAAGCGCAGGCGCGTTGTTTGAGGCGGAGGCGCAGGGTTCTGCGCTTCCCGTAGGTGCTTCATGCCTATATTTCTCCCGGCCTGCACATTTTTTAAGCAGTTTTAGAATGTGTCTAGTTAGGCATCATTTTTTGGCTTGTGCAAGCCCCGTTTCCCTGACAT
Organism: Mesorhizobium sp. M0954; assembly: GCF_040319155.1. Lineage (NCBI taxonomy): Bacteria > Pseudomonadati > Pseudomonadota > Alphaproteobacteria > Hyphomicrobiales > Phyllobacteriaceae > Mesorhizobium > Mesorhizobium sp. M0954. The sequence continues at coordinate 206,699 of NZ_JAMYNR010000002.1, forward strand.
CTGTTGCGTATCAGGTGATCGGACAGTTGGAAAAAGCCGCGATTATCGAACAACTCGGCAGCCGTCCGTCGCCCAAGAAAACCAGGTACGGCTTTGGGGTTGCCGATCCGGGCGAGTGAGCGTCGATGTCGTTGTCAAGTTTCATTCAGCTCATGCCGAAGGTCGAGTTGCACTTGCACCTCGAGGGCGCCGTATCCGCGGAGACATTCGCCGAGCTGGCGGCGCTGAACGCGGTGCCGCTGCCGGACGGCAGACTGACATCGGAGCTCTACAGCTACGGCAACCTGCTGGATTTCCTGAAGATTTACGATCTGGTTTGCGCCTCGATCCGGACTGCGGACGATTTCTCTCGCATCACCTTCGAGGCACTGGAGCGCTGCGCTAAAGCCGGTGCGCGCTACGTCGAACTGTTCTTCAGCCCGCATGCGCATCTGGCTCATGGCGTGGCCTATTCGACTATGCTCGAAGGCATCCTCGACGGCTTTCACCGCGCAAAGGAGCGCTATGGGCTTATGGCAAAGCTGATACCGGCGCATGCGAAGCCGCTCGGCGCGGCAGGTGGCGAGCGCTTCCTGGACATGGTTCTGGCCGAGCGCCCGGCTGAGGTGATCGGCATCGGCTTCGATTACGACGAACGCCCGAACCCGCCGCCGATGTTTGCGCGCATCGTCGAGCGAGCGCGGGCTGCCGGGCTCAATGTCACCAACCATGCGGGCGAGGATGGCCCGGCGGACTATGTCCGCGATACCGTCGACGTCCTCGGCCTGAGACGGGTCGACCACGGCTACCATGTCGTCGACGATCCGGCGCTGATGGAGCAGTGCAAGGAGATGGGCATCGTCTTCACCTGCTGTCCGAGCACGACGCTGGCCACCACCGTCTGGCGTGACCTCGCCGCGCCCGACCACGCGATCCGCCGCATGATCGAGGCCGGGCTTACCGTGACGATCCACTCCGACGATCCGCCCATGTTCGCCACGACGCTCGACCGCGAATACGCGCTGATCGCCGAAAATTTTGCGCTCGGGCCGTCGGCACTGAAGCGGATCGCGCTGGCTGGCCTGTCCGCAGCATGGCTCGATGACGACATCAAGCAGGCATGGTCGGCCGACTGGTCGGCAGAAATCGACCGCCTCATGGAAACCGAACTGTCTCTCCCGAACTGAACACGACACGGAACAAAGGACCGAAGCATGATCGACCTGCGCAATCTCTCCCGCCGAGGCTTCCTCAACATGGGCGCCGCGGCCGGCGCCTCGCTGCTCCTGCCGAAATCCGGCCTTATCACGCCCGCCAATGCACAGACGCCGCTCGCCGCCGTCGCCGAGGAAAACGCGGTCATCGCCTTCGGCCACACCGGTCCGGTGACCGATGAAGGCTGGACCTGGAGCCACGACCAGGGCATGAAGGCCGTGCAGGAAGCGTTCCCGAAGCTGAAGACGCTGTTCGTCGAAAGCATCCCCTATTCGGCCGACGCGACCCGCACCTTCCGCCAGTTCGTCTCGGAAGGTGCCAACATGGTGTTTGCCACCTCCAACTATGGCGACTTCCTCTACGACGTGGCCAAGCGTTCGCCGGACGTCGCCTTCTATGAATGCGATGGCCGCAACCCGCTCGAAAATCTCTCGACCTACTATCTCGCCCACTGGTACCCGACCTACGTCACCGGTGTCGCCGCGGGCCTGATGAGCAAGAGCGGCAAGCTCGGCTACGTCGCCTCCTTCCCTGTTCCGTCGGTCTTTTCCGGCACCAATGCCTTCCTGATGGGCGCCCGTTCGGTCAATCCCAACGCCACGATGCAGACCATCGTCATCAACTCGTGGTTCGATCCGCAGGCTGCCACCCAGGCCGGCACCGCGCTCATCGACAACGGCGCCGACCTTCTGTTCGGCATCATGGACGAAGCAGGCTATCTGCAGGTGGCCGAGCAGCGCGGCGCGAAGGCCGTGATGTGGAATACCGACATCCGCCGCTACGGGCCGAAGGCCTACGTCTCCTCGATCGCAATCGACTTCAAGAAATTCTATGTCGACCAGGTGCGCCTGCGCCTCGAAGGCAAGTGGACGCCATCGCAGACCATCCTGCCGATGGGCGGCGGTATCGACCGCGATGCCTGGGGCGAGACGGTGCCCACCGAAGTCGCAAAGCAGGCCGATGCCGTGCGCGACAAGATTCTCGGCGGCTGGAGCCCGTTCGAGGGCGAGATCAAGGACACCAAGGGCAACGTCAAGGTGGCTGCCGGCCATCGCATGACCGAAGAGGAACTCTACAACTGGGATTGGTCGATCGAAGGCGTCAGCGGCCTCCAAGCGTAATCCTGAAAGATTGCAGAGTTTTCGGATAGACTATGCGGCAGAAGGCAAAGAGCTAAGCGGGATGAATGATTTTGTTCCAGTTCATCATGCTTCGAGCGAGCACCGCTACGGCGGCATGGAGGTGCCGTCCACCTCCCCGGGACGTTACGAGCCTGGCTCCGGCGCGCCGCCGCTCGTGCTGCTCAAGGGCATCAGCAAATATTTCCCCGGCGTCGTTGCCAACCAGGACGTCGACCTGGACGTGATGCCGGGGGAGATCCACGCCTTGCTCGGCGAGAATGGCGCCGGCAAATCGACCTTGATGAACATCCTCACCGGCATCTATCAGCCGGATGCCGGTGAGATCGTCGTCGACGGCTATGCCAAGCGTTTCGCATCTCCCGTCGATGCAATCTCCGCCGGTATTGGCATGGTCCACCAGCATTTCAAGCTGGTGACCGCCTTCACGGTCGCCGAGAATATTCATCTCGGCTGGTCCGAAACGCCCAAGCGTATTGGCTCGTCGGTGCTCGAGGCGCGGACTGCCGCACTGGCCGAGAAGCTGAACCTCGCGGTACGGCCATCCGCGCGCGTCGCCGATCTTTCGACCGGCGAGCAGCAGCGCGTGGAAATCCTACGCGTGCTCGCGCGCAATGCCCGTGTTCTGATCCTCGACGAGCCGACTGCAGTGCTTACTCCGGCGGAAGCGCGCGAGCTCTTCAAGGCGCTCAAGCAGTTCGTGTCCCGGGGCAATGCGGTGATCTTCATCAGCCACAAGCTCGACGAGGTCCTGGAAATATCAGACCGCATCACCGTGCTGCGCGGCGGCCGCAAGGTGGCCACCGAAAATACCGCGGACTGCGGCGAGAAGATGCTGGCGCGCCTGATGGTTGGCCGTGAGATCGTGCTCAGCAATCTGCGTGCCAGGCAGCCAGGCGCGGCCGGCATCTCCGCCGAGCCGGTGCTCAGCCTCAAATCCGTCGTCGCGCGTGACGACGTGGGCGGCATCCTTCTCGACGAGGTTTCGCTCGACATCCATGCCGGCGAGATTCTCGGCATCGCCGGTGTGGCCGGCAACGGCCAGAAGGAGCTGACCCAGGTCGTCACCGGCTTGCGGCCGATCCACTCGGGCCAGATACTGCTCGGCGGAAAGGGCGTCACGACCGCCGGCGCGGTCGATTACGCGAAGTTCGGCGTCGGCCACATTCCCGAAGACCGGCTGCACAGCGGCCTGGCGCCGGCGCTTTCAATCACCGACAACGCCATAATCCGCGAATATGCGTCGGCGCCTGTTTCAAAGGGCTTCGCGTTCCGACCGCGCCTAGCGGCTGCTCTTGCGCGCACGATCGCCGAAGCGGCATCCGTTGCGGTGCCCAATTTCGGCATGCCCATGCGCAACCTTTCCGGCGGTAATCAGCAGCGCCTCGTCGCACGCCGCGAGATGCGCATCGCAAGCAGGGTTCTGATCGCCGCCTATCCGAGCCGTGGCCTCGATGTCGGAGCGATCAACACGATGATGCACTATCTCGTCGAATTGCGCGATGCCGGCGTCGGTGTGCTCTTCATTTCCGAGGAGCTGGAAGAGCTGTTCAACCTGTCGGATCGCATCGCCGTGATGTTCCATGGCAGGATCATGGGCGCGGTGGAGACTGCCTCCACCGACATCGAGGAAATCGGCCTGATGATGGGCGGGCAGATGCGGTCCAGTGCTGGCGCCCAGGCCGCTGCCGGGAAGCACTGACCTTGGCGATCAAGCTCCAGCGCGTTCCATCCGCGCAGCCCTCCGTTGCCTTTGCGGCACGTGCCCTGGCGATCGTGCTGGCGCTGGGGGTCGCCGGCCTGGTTCTGGCCGCTCGCGGCAATGCTCCCGTCGAACTCGCCTGGGAGGTGCTCAGCTCGACTTTTGGCTCGAGCTTCGGGCTGGAAGACGTCGGACTTCTGGTCACTCCCCTGATCCTGACCGGCCTGTCGGTCTGGGTAGCGCTGAGAATCGGCGCCTGGAACATCGGCGCGGAGGGCCAATTCTATGCCGGCGCCTTCAGCGCCACGGCGGTCGCGCTGTTCATTCCCGGCCCGACCTGGCTGATCCTGCCTGTTATGTTCACCGCTGGCGCGCTCGGCGGGCTGCTCTGGATACTGGTGCCGACGCTGGCGCGCGCCTACGCCGATGTCAGCGAACTCATCACCACCCTGCTTCTGAATTTCGTGGCGACGCTGATGGTTTATTACGTCGCCACCGGCCCATGGCTCGACCCGAGCGGCCATGCGCTCGCGACCACCGCACGTCTGCCGCATGATGTGCCTGAATTCTGGGGTATCGTACACTACGGTTTCCCGCTGGCGATCCTGCTCACCTTTGTCATCGCAGGACTGCTCAACTACACGCGCTGGGGCTACGAGGTAAGGATCGCTGGGTCGAATCCAAGCGCAGCGCTTTATGCGGGCATGCCGTTCCGCCGCCGCCTGATCGTCGTCCTGCTGATGTCGGGAGCGATCGCCGGCATCGCCGGTATGCTGGAAGTAGCTGGCACGGTGCATCGCCTGCAGGGCGGCATCTCCAACAATTTCGGCTATCTCGGCATCATGGTCGCGGTGCTGGCGCGCGGTTCCTCACTTGGCGTGCTCGCAGGCGCGGCTTTGATGGGCGTCATCCTGAATTCGGGCATCATCCTGCAGACGCAAGGCATCACCGTATCGGCCGTGCTCGCCATCACCGGACTGATCCTGTTCTTCACGGCGATCGGCAACGAACTCGCTCACTACCGCATCACGCGGACCGAACCGGTCGCGAGCTGAGGAAACACCCATGGACATGATCGCTGGACTGATACAGACCTCCATTCTCGCCGGCGGCGTGCTGGCGCTGGCGGCGCTGGGCGAGACGCTCTCCGAGCGCGCCGGCGTCGTCAATCTCGGGGTCGAAGGGCTTATGGCGCTCGGTGCAATCACTGGCATCGCGGTCGTCGTCGCCACGCCGCACCCTATGCTCGGCTTCGTCCTTGCGCTTGCCGTCGGTTTCCTCGTTGGCTGCGTCTTCGCTCTTGGCACCGTCGTCGTTAAAGCGAACCAGGTGTTGTGCGGCCTGGCGCTGACGCTGATGGGCACCGGCATGGCCGCAACGATCGGTCGCGCCTATTCCGGCATGCCGGCGCCGGCGACCTTCGCGCCGATCGCTATTCCCTATCTTAGCGACATCCCGCTGCTCGGTCGCGCGATCTTCACGCAGAACATCCTTGTCTACCTGATCTACATCGTCCTGCCGGTTGTGCTGCACTACATCATGTTCCGCACGCGCCACGGGCTGAACATGCGCGCGGTGGGCGAAAACCCCGCGGCAGCCGACGCCGCCGGTATTTCGGTGCAAAGCATCCGCTTCTGGTATGTCGCCGCGGGCTCGGCGCTGGCGGCCGGCGCCGGCGCTTACCTCACGCTTGCCTTCGTTCCCTCCTGGTCGGAAGGCGTCGTGGCCGGCCGCGGCTGGATTGCCGTCTCTCTCGTCATCTTCGCAGGCTACCGGCCCCTCAACGCCGTGCTGGCCGCTCTGCTGTTCGGTCTCATCACCTCGCTCGGCTTCGTCGGCCAAGCACGCAACTGGCCGATCGCGGCGCCGATCCTGTCGATGCTGCCCTATCTCGGCACGATCGCCCTGATCATCGTGCCGGTGCTTGCCTGGCAGCGCATGCGCCGGGTAATGGCCGCGCCGGCTGCTCTCGGCGAACCCTATTTCCGCGACATGCGTTGAGACCGTCATGCCCCGCCTGCTTGTCAAGAACATCGATCTGCTCGCCACCTTCGATGGTACGCGCCGCGAGATTTCCGACGGCGCCTTGTTGATCGACGACAACGTCATCGAAGCGGTCGGCACCACCGCGGAACTCAGTGCCTCCAGTGCCGACGAGGTGCTCGACCTATCGGGCCATGTCGTCATGCCGGGCATGGTGAACACGCATCATCATATGTACCAGAACCTCACCCGCGTGATGGCTCAGAACGACGAGCTGCTTGTCTGGCTGAAGACGCTCTATCCGATCTGGGCCGAGCTCGACGACGATGCGATAGGTGTCTCGGCGCGCGTAGCGATGGCCGAGCTTATCCATTCGGGCTGCACGACCAGCTCCGATCACCTCTACATCTTGCCCAACAACTGCACGCTCGACGCGACGATCGGTGCGGCCCGCGATATCGGTCTGCGTTTCCACGCTGCGCGTGGAGCCATGTCGCGCGGCGAAAGCCAGGGCGGCTTGCCGCCGGATCGCTGCGTCGAAAAGGAAGAGGATATCCTGAAGGATGCCGAACGGCTGATCGGCGGCTATCACGACGCGTCGCGGCATTCAATGAGCCGAATCATCCTGGCTCCTTGCTCGCCGTTCTCGGTGACTCCGGAGTTGATGCGCGATGCGGCATCACTGGCGCGCAGCCACAAGGGCGTGAACCTGCATTCGCACCTTGCCGAAGAGCTTTTCGAGGAGAAGTACTGCCTCGAAATCTATGGCAAACGGCCGGTCGAGTTCGCCGAATCCGTCGGCTGGCTCGGTGACGACGTCTGGTTCGCCCACTCGATTTTCATGACCAGCGACGAGATCGACCGCTTCGCCGAAACCGGCACCGGGGTCGCCCATTGCCCGTCGGCTAACATGCGCTGCGGCCAGGGCATCGCGAAGATCCGAGAGATGCTCGACAAGGGCGTGAAGGTCGGCCTTGGCGTCGACGGCTCGGCCTCGAACGACACGTCGAACCTGTTCATGGAAGCGCGGCTGGCGCTGATGCTTCAGCGTGTCGCGCCGCACCACTACCTCTCCGAAAAGCCCGGCGGCCGCGGCGGTTTCGGCGGCACGCCGACGGCGCTGTCCGCGCGCGAGGCCCTCGAAATGGCGACGCGCGGCGGCGCTGCCCTGCTCGGCCGCAATGACATCGGCCATCTCGCGCCCGGCATGTGCGCCGACTTCATCGCGGTCAAACGCAGCCAACTCGGCCTTTCCGGCACCGAGCGCGACCCGCTCGCCGCGCTGGTGCTTTGCGGACCCTTCAAGGTCGACTATTCCTACATCAACGGCCGGCAGATTGTCGCGAGAGGCGACTTCGCCTCTTTCGATGTCGAGGCGGCGATGGCCGACCACCGGGCCGTGATGGACCGCATCTATCGGCAGTGAGATAGCACAGGAAGGACGCAACAATGACCATTAGGCGAGCTGCGGAGCAGGCGGCCCTCGACCAATGGTATTGCATTGACGCGCTGAACGAGATTCCGGTCGGCACGATGCCGAACCGGCTTCTGGGCATCGATCTGTTGGTAGCCCGCGATACGGCAGGCGCGGTCAATGTGTCGCGTGCCGGCGACGGCAGCCAAGTCCCGGCCAGGGAACGCTACGGCTATCTATGGATCACGCTCGGCATGCCGGCCGGCGATGTGCTGTCGATCCCGGAGGCCTATGAGGACGACCGCCGGCCTGTCGTTTGCGGAGCGATCGCGGTAAAGGCGTCCGCCCTGCGCATCGTCGAGAATTTCCTCGACATGGCGCATTTCCCCTTCGTCCATACCGGCATATTGGGCGCCGAGCCGCACACGGAAGTGCGGCATTACACAACCGAAATCCGCCGCGACGTGGATGAGGTGTGGGCGACCAACTGCGAATTCTTCCAGCCGCAGGCAGCACTCTCGGCGACCGGTGGCATCATGACCCAATACATGTACCGGGTCGCCAATCCTTTCGCGGTGATGCTCTACAAGACCTGCCCCAACTCGGCTACCCGGTGGGACGTGATCTGTTTGTTCGTGCAGCCCCTCGATCCGGACCGCTGCCGCGCGCACCCCGTCATGTTCCTGATCGACGACGTATCGACCACGACCGAACTTGTGCAGTTCCAGCAGCTCATCTTCCTGCAGGACCGCATCATCCTGGAGAACCAGCGGCCACTTCTGTTGCCGCTCGAGCCGCGCGCGGAAATCCCGACGCGGGCCGACGGCTCGTCGATCGCCTATCGCCGCTGGCTGAAGGAGAAGGGCATCACCTACGGCACGACGGCGCAAGCCGCATGAGCGGCAGCCCTTCCGATATTGTCATCGGCATCGACGGACGGGCAATCGCGCTCTGGCGCTTCGCGACGGCAGTGCGTAGCGGTTCTTCGGCGGAGGACAGGTGAGCGACCTGAGCGGCAAGACGCTTCTGGCCAGCGGCTTTCACGCGCCGGAGCGCGGGCTCGTGGAAGAGTTGCGCCATGCCCTGATCGCAGTCGATCAATCAGGCATCATCGCCTCGGTGCTGCATCCGCATGATGCCGGCTATGACGAGGCGCTGGAGGCCGCGCGCCGGACCGGTTCGCTGGCGACCTTGCCGGCGCAGAGTTATCTGCTGCCCGGCTTCGTCGATCTTCACGTGCACGCGCCGCAATATCCGCAGCTCGGCAGGGCGCTGGACGTGCCGCTCGAGGCCTGGCTCCACAAACACACGTTTCCCCTGGAGGCGCGCTACGCCGATCTCGCCTTCGCGCGGCGCAGCTACGGCCTGCTGGTCGACGACCTGATCGCTAATGGCACGACCACAGCGCTCTACTTCGCAACCATCCACCACGACGCGACAAGGCTGCTCGTCGACATTTGCCTCGAACGGGGGCAACGTGCGCTGGTCGGCAAAGTGGCGATGGACAATCCCGACGAGTGCCCGGCCTACTATCGCGATACCTCGGCGGACGCGGCCATCGATGGCACGCGCGCTCTGATCGACTACGTGCATGGGCATCCGGACAATGCCACGGGACGGGTAAAGCCGGTCATTACGCCGCGCTTCATCCCCTCCTGTACCGACGCCGCCCTCAAAGGGCTCGGCACGCTTGCGCAGGAATGCGGCTGCCATGTGCAGACGCATTGCTCGGAGAGCGACTGGGCGCATGGCTACGTGCTGCAGCGCCACGGGATCAGCGACACGTCTAGCCTTGATCGCTTTGGCCTGCTGCGCGCCGGCAGCGTGCTCGCGCACGCCAATTTCATTACGCTTGCCGACATGGAGACGATCCGCGTGCGCAAGGCGGCCGTGGCGCACTGCGCCGTCTCCAACGCCTACTTCGCAGGCGCCGTGTTCCCGTTGAGGGCGGCCCTCGAGAAGGGTGTCAAGGTCGGGCTCGGCACCGACATTTCCGGGGGACCGAGCGCCTCGATGTTCGATGCGATGCGCGCGACGGTCATGTCGTCGCGCATGCTGGAAACCGGCACCGACCCGGCGCTAGCGGCCGAGACGCGCGGCACGGCCGGAACAGCACGCGTCGACTTTCGCGAGTCCTTCCACCTGGCGACGGCAGGCGGTGGCGCGGCACTCGGCTTGCGATTCTCGCCTGGCTACCATTTCGATGCGATCCTGGTCGACACCGCCGCGCCCAGAGGCACAATTCACCTGTGGGACGAACTCGACGACGGCGACGGCATCCTTCAGAAGATCGTCTACTCCGCTTCCAGGGCCAACATCGCGTCAGTCTGGGTCGGCGGGAGAGCTGTTCTCGCCTAAGCGGACCGGAGGCTGTGCCGAGAACCAGGACTCTTCCCGTTTTATTCCTTACGGTCGGGGCACGTCATGGATTTTGATCAGTATTCGCCGACGTCGATGACAGCCTGGGCAAAGGCTTGCGGGGCTTCTTGAGGCAAGTTGTGGCCGATACCGCCGGTGATGATCCGGTGCGTGTATCTGCCCGAGAATTTCTTGGCGTAGGAACTGCTGTCGGGATGGGGTGCGCCATTGGCATCACCCTCAAGGGTAATGGTCGGCACTGTGATCACGGGAGCTTCGGCCAGCCGGTTTTCCAGAAGGTCATATTCCGGCTCGCCCTGTGCCAGGCCGAGCCTCCAGCGGTAATTGTGAATGACGATGCTGACGTGATCCGGGTTGTCCAGTGCTGCGGCGCTGCGCTGGAAGATGTCATCGTCGAAATTCCACCGCGGCGAAGCGAGTTGCCAGATGAGTTTGGCGAAATCGCCCGTGTATTTCTCGTAGCCGGCGCGGCCGCGATCCGTGGCGAAGTAATACTGATACCACCATTGAAGCTCCGCCTCCGGTGCCAGCGGCACCATGCCGACGCGCTGATTTCCGATGAGATAGCCGCTCACCGAGACGATCGCCTTGCAACGCTCAGGCCAGAGCGCGGCAACGACATTGGCCGTTCGGGCGCCCCAGTCGCAGCCGGCGATCGTGGCCTTTTCGATCCCCAGCGCATCCATCAGGGCGATCGTATCCGCGGCGAGCGCCGACTGCTGGCCATTGCGCATCGTCTCGTCCGACAAGAATCGTGTGGTGCCGTAGCCGCGCAGGTAGGGCACAATCATGCGGTACCCCTTTGCGGCAAGCAGAGGAGCGGCGTCGGTGTAGGTGTGAATGTCATAGGGCCAGCCATGAAGCAGGATCACTGGAGCACCTTCGGCAGGCCCCAGCTCCGCATATCCGACGCTCAGTTTTCCGGCATTGACCTGTCTGAGCGAGCCGAATGATTCCGGCCTGGCTTGCGTCGCGGACGCCCTCGCCTCGACCATCCAAGTGGCTGCCGGCGCGCTCAAGCCGAGTTCGGTGGCGGCGAACGTCATTGCTGTCGCACCGACAATGCGCCGGCGGCGATGATCGACCGTGTCGGGAGCCTTACTCGCATTCATGATGAAGCCTCTATGATGACCAACAAGCGGGAACAACTAGACCGGCCGCCGCATCGGCCGACAGGAAATGTTGCCTATTTCGATGGTGACTGCGGGCGGCGGACCAACCACTGTAACACTCGGCCAGGAGGCAGTGCGGCGAACTCTGATTGAATGCCGGTCAGGTCAAGCGTTTCCTCGATTTCCCTCCTCAGAAATTCGAGACTTAGGCCGTCCCCGCGCTTGGAAGCGGCTGGATGTAGATGTAGCATCCGCAGGAACGGCAGCATGAGAATGACTCCTGATCTTCTGTTTGGGCGAGAGGACATGTTGCATCTGGTCTTATGCTCGAAGTCGCCCTCGGCTTCAGACGAGGCCCTCACGATCCATTGCGATGCGCACGGCCGGTCGGGCAGCCATTCGGACGCGAAGGGCTTGCAAAGGCGCGGGAACAGGGACGTGGAAGCGGGCCGCCCAAAGCAGCATCACGAAAAGATAAAAATCCGCGACGCTGGGTTTGTCGCCGAACAGATAGTCGGTCTCGAGCCCGTCAGCGAAGAACTCGAGTTGGCTCGTAATCGTCGCGCTCGCCCTGGCCTTTTCGGCATCGCTGCTTTGGTGCCACATCGGCTTGAAGCTTCGGTGTATTTCAGTTGAGACGTAGGTCAGCGCTTCGAGAAGGCGGGTACGGCCCAACGGCCCCGCCACTGCCAGTGGCGGGTATTGCGACGCAATCCAGTCGAGGACGGCGATATTTTCCGTCAGCGTTTCGCCGCTATCCAGCACGAGGGCTGGAACATAGCCCTTGCGCGTGACGGTAGTGAAATCATCCCCGGAGCCTGTCCGTTTGGTCTTGAGGTTCACACTTTCGCGCTCGAAGGAAACACCGGCCTCTTCCAGAGCGATGTGGTCCGCCAGGCTGCAGGCGAGAGGGCTGTAGTAGAGTTTCACCGCTTTTCCCTTTTCTGAACCCGATTGAATCCCGCAATTGGTCGTCGCCGAGCGGAAAACCTGCCCCGCGCCACGCGAGACAACCGCTCCAGAAACTCGCACTTGGCGGAGACGACGACTACGACACCGACAGCTAGACGTGCCTATGCCGAGGTATGGTCGGACTGAAGTTCGGGATCGCCGTGCGCAATGCCGGGACGTATGCCAGCTCAGCGGCCAACGGTTATCTGGAGGAATCCAGAACCTTCCATGATGGCATCATCGCCAGCCCGGCCAGTCCTTCGCTCAGGAAATCCTAAACGAAAGTATTGGACGCACGTGCCGTTGGCACGATGGCTCACACCCGGCCACGGCCGGCATATTCCGCGCGGCACGAGCAGACTGGAAACGCGAAAGCCGTGGTCTGACTTTTGCTCGATTGCCACCAACGCGATGACGCAGCTTCCGACAATAGGAGTCGCCATCATGGCCGACCTTTCCGAAACCTCCACAGCCGAGCACACATTGCGCGTCGAGGCGCCCGCCGCGATCGAGGTCGACGTCTCCTCGCTGACGCCGGGAACGTCGCTGATCGTCGACTGGCACGGCAAGCCGGTTGTCGTGCGCAACCGCACCGAAAAAGAGAGGAAGGACGGCCAGGCAGTCAGTCTCGCCGAACTCAAAGATCCAATTGCCCGCAACGCCAACCTGCCGGCCGATGCGCCGGCAACCGCCGCCAATCGAACTATGCCGGGCAAGGAAGCCTGGGTGGTGATGATCCAGGTCTGCACCCATCTCGGCTGCATCCCGCATGGCCAGGAAGGCGATTTCGACGGCTGGTTCTGCCCCTGCCATGGTTCGCAATACGACACCGCCGGCCGCGTCCGGAAGGGGCCGGCACCCGAGAACATGGCGGTGCCGGTGTTCCAATTCGTTTCCGACACCAAGATCCGTATCGGCTGAGGCAGGGGGCATTTCGATGAGCGGCGGCAAACACTCGACCTATACGCCCAAAACCAGAATCGAACGTTGGTTCGACGCCCGCCTGCCGCTGCCGCGGCTGGTCTATGACAGCTTCATCGTCTATCCCGTCCCGCGCAACCTGAACTATGCCTATACGTTCGGCGGCATTCTCACGATCATGCTGGTTTCACAGATCCTGACCGGCATCGTGCTGGCGATGCATTACGCCCCTGATACGGGGTTGGCCTTCAACTCGGTCGAGCAGATTATGCGCGACGTGAATTCGGGCTGGCTGCTGCGCTATCTCCATTCCAACGGCGCGTCGTTCTTCTTCATTGCCGTCTACCTCCACATCTGCCGCGGGCTCTACTATGGTTCGTACAAGGCGCCGCGTGAGCTGCTGTGGGTGCTCGGTTGCACCAACCTCCTGCTGATGATGGCGACGGCCTTCATGGGCTACGTGCTGCCCTGGGGCCAGATGAGCTTCTGGGGCGCTACTGTCATCACCGGCTTCTTCACCGCCATCCCGTTGGTCGGCGACTGGATCCAGCAGCTTTTGCTCGGCGGCTTCGCGGTCGACAATCCGACGCTGAACCGCTTCTTTGCGCTGCATTACCTGCTGCCATTTGTGCTTGTGGGCGTGGTGACCTTGCATATCTGGGCGCTTCACGTCGTCGGCCAGAACAATCCGACCGGCATCGAGGTCAAATCGAAAACCGATGTCGTGGACTTCACGCCCTATGCCACCGTCAAAGATGCCTTCGGCATCCTCGTGTTCCTGTTCTTCTTCGCCTATTTCGTCTTCTACCTGCCGAACTACCTCGGCCATCCCGACAACAACAGCATCGCCAATCCGCTGAAGACGCCGGCCCACATCGTGCCGGAATGGTACTTCCTGCCGTTTTACGCGATCCTGCGGGCCATCACCTTCAATATCGGGCCTATCGATTCCAAGCTCGGCGGCGTGCTCGCGATGTTCGGCTCGATCGCCGTGCTGTTCCTGGTGCCGTGGCTCGACACCTCGAAGGTGCGCTCGGCGGTCTATCGGCCCTGGTACAGGGTGCTCTTCTGGCTGTTCGTTGCCAATGCCCTCTTTCTCGGCTGGCTCGGCTCCCGGCCGGCGGAAGGCGCATACGTCGTCATGTCCCAACTGGCGACGCTTTACTATTTTGCGTTCTTCATCATCGCCATGCCGGTGCTCGGGCTGATCGAAAAGCCGCGACGGCTGCCGAATTCGATCACCGAAGCAGTTCTCGAAAAAGACAAGGCCAGCGCCAGAGGCCCGATCGCCGGGCCGGAGACCAAACGTTGGACCGGGCATCGCGGTGATCGTTCATGAACTGGTGGAACTCTCCTCTGGTCTACATCGTATTGCTCGGCCTCGCCGGGATCGTCGTTTGGTCTCTCATCCCCAGACGCTTCGCCAATGCGAAGCTGGTCGTCCAACTCGCCTTTTTCGTCGTGATGTCGGCCATGGTTCTCCACCTGCGCGTCGTGCCGTACGAAGCCGCACGGGACAACGAGACAACCGGAGGAGCGATCCTCATCGGCTCGGTCAAGCTGCTCTGGTGGGTTCACCTTGCCTGGGCGCTGATCGGATTTGTCCGTATCTATCTCGTCTTCGAGCGACAGCCGCGCGAGGCACGTCTCCTGCAGGACGTCGTGGTCGGTGTCGTCTACGCTGGAATGTTCCTGTCGATCCTGGCGTTTGTCTTTGCAGTGCCGGTCGGAACGCTCATTGCCACGTCGGGCGTGTTTGCCGTCATCCTGGGACTGGCGCTCCAGAATACGCTTGGTGACGTATTTTCGGCGATCGCGCTTAACCTCGGCCGCCCTTACGCGCTTGGAGACTGGATCATTCTGGGCGACGGAACCGAAGGCCGCGTTGTCGAGACCAATTGGCGGTCGACCCAACTTCTGACCCCGACACACAATGTCGTGGCGCTGCCAAACAGCCTTCTCGCCAAGATCGGGGTAACAAATCTAAGCGGTCCGGACGAGAGCCATGGACTTGCCGTAACCGTCAAGGTGGCGCCAACGAAGACGCCAGCGATCATCGTAGACCTCATGCGCACTGTCTTGCTGAGCTGCAATTCGATCCTCCAGGACCCTTCGCCTTCGGTCACCATCAGAAGCCTGGATGCCGCAGCTATCGAGATCGAGTTGTTTTTTCGCGTCGCAAGTATCGACCAGCGAAGTGCCGCTCGGAACGAAATCTTCGATCTCATTTATCGCCATTCAAAGTCGACCGGCATGCTGCTGGCGGAGCCATTTTCGGGCTCGATTGCCATGACCAACCGGCCGGGCCACGAGACGGCGGCCTCCCAAGGCTTCACCCCGATCGAACTCATCAATTCCATACCGGTATTCTCGGCGCTAACGGATACCGAGCAGGGTTCGCTCGCCAAAGCGGCCTCGGTTCGCACCTACCATAAGGGCGAAATCATCGCACGACAGGGAGAGATGCTGCCGTCGCTCATGATCGTTCGGACGGGCGTCATCGTCCGGCAAATTGGCGAGGACGATGATCAACTGCAGGAGATCTCCCGGCTTGCACCTGGCGATTTCTTCGGCGAGACCGGCTTGCTCGCCGGTATTGGCGAGATGTCGAGTTTGCGGGCAATGACCCCTGTCACGGTTTACGACATAGACCAGGAAAGCTTTGCGCCTCTGCTGCACGACAGGCCCGAAATGGCCGAAGATCTTGCCGCGATCCTGTCGATGAGGGTGTCGGCTTTTAATGAAAGCGGCATCGCCGGACAGCACCACGCGAGCTCCAAATTCGCGCTCCTCAAAGCCATTCAGACAGTCTTTCGAGCCGCTCCGTTCAAGCGCGTTCGAGCACCTGGCTGACAAGGCATGCAGAAGGACAGAGATCCATGACCGTCCGCCAAAGCGGTATCACAGGCATCGATACACTCATCCAGCCAGCTATCCGTGATTTTGCGGACGGACTGAAGATAAGGCGCGTATTGCCGGTCCTCGGATCGCCTGATGATCGGGCCCTTCATCCTGTTCGACCATTTCGGCCCCGCTATATTCGACGCAGGTCACGGTTTCGATATGGGACCGCATCCGCATATCGGCGTTGCGGCCGTGACCTACCTGATCGATGGCGAGATCGTCCATCGCGACAATTTGGGTAAAGTGCAGACCATCCGTCCTGGCGAGGTCAACTGGATGACGGCCGGGTCGGGCATCGTCCATTCCGAGCGCACGCCACCGGAAGTCCGGGCGTCGGCAAGCAATCTCTTCGGCGCTCAGGCTTGGATCGCCCTCCCCTCCCGCTATGAAGAAATTGCCGCCGACGTCGCACATTTTGGCGCTCCCGAAATACAGAGGATCTGTGCCGACGGCGTCGAGTTTGCGTTGATCGCCGGCGCGTCCGACGGGTTGGTCTCGCCGGTAAGGACGTTCTCCGACATGGTCTATGCCGAAATTGTGCTCACGAGCGGCGCGCGCTACCAGGTTAAACCCGAACACGGTGAGCGTGCGATCTACATCGTCGCCGGTGAGGTTGGAATTGTCGGCCAGCTCGGTACGTTTCATGAGGCCGAATTAGTAGCTCTGGCGCCCGGCGCTGAGATTGTGCTCCAGGCGCCTGCCTTCCATGCGGCGAGACTGATGCTGATAGGAGGTGAGCCCCTGGCCGAGCCACGTCATATCTTTTGGAACTTCGTCTCCTCTTCAGCCGAACGGATCGAGCAGGCAAAGGCGGATTGGCGCGAACGCCGCTTCCCCGGCGTGCCGGGAGAGCACGAGCTCATGCCTCTGCCAGATGGCAGCGTGTGAGGGATAAGGCAGCGGATGGTGACCTCAGCGCCGCGACAGCTTTACGCCGGGTGGCGCAGGCAGACCACTACGATATCAAGTAGAGATCGTTCATCGTTTCCTCATCGAGCAAACCGTCGAACCAGACGTCGAAGATTGTCTCGAGCAGGAACTCGTCGTTGCTTGCTTCGGAAAACAGCGTGAGGGACGCGTGCAACTTCTTCGCATCAACGTCACCGAAGACAGCGCGAGCGCTTAGGCCGGAGAGCCGGTGCAGGGTGCCAACGCATTCCCGATAACGGCCTCCGAGGATCGGAAACGAGAGATAGGCGCTGGCTTCGTCGAGCGATGTGATTGCATATGGCTCAGGCGCTGTACCACTTCGCCTTGTGGCCAACCTTGGGAAGATGAACTCCATGTAGGGAGTGCACATCATCCCTCGACGTAGAATGGCCAGCGCGTCGTCGTAGACCGGATCCTGTGCGCTGACGAATCTCTGCAAATCATACTCGTCAGGCATTTGGATAGATCCTTGGGAAACCCTCGACATTCGTGCCCATGACTAGCCGCCGACGACATCTGCATAGTCCGGGTGCTTGGCGAAAAAGCGGCTCATGAAGGGACATTTCAAGATCGCTTTACGGCCGGTCTTGCGGAGCAGTTCGAAGGTTCCTTGGGCCAATTGCGACGCGATCCCTTGTCCGGAAAATTCCGACGGGACTTCGGTGTGTATCAGCGCAACCTTCCTGCCCTCGAGCCGATAATAGGCCGCCGCAAACATATCGCCGGCGATCGGCAGCTCGAAACGGTGCTGTTGGACGTTTTCGACGACTTGTGCATCCATCTTTATCTCTCGATTGTATGTCACGTTTGTCACCGGAGGCAGATTGGCGGGCCGCTATCGCATCGCAGGCAACCGCAGAGTGACGGTCGTGCCTGCCCCAAGTGTGCTCTGAATATCGATGCTTCCGCCTGATTGCTCCGCAAAGTGCTTCACCATCGGCAAACCGACGCCGCCGAGGCCTTCGCTTTTGGTGGTGAAGAACGGATCGAAGGCGCAGACCATCGTCTCGCTGGTCATCCCGATACCGTTGTCCGCGACGCGGATGTCTACCTGACCGGCGGCAGAGTTTTCAGAGGCCAAGCCGGCATCGATCGAGATGAAACCGCCGTCAGGCATTGCATCGCGCGCGTTGAACAGAAGATTCAGAACCGCATTTTGCAATCCAAAGCGATCGCATCTCACCAAAGGCAGGTCGGACCCAACCCGAAGCTCAAGACCGAAATTGGCATCCAAGGCGCTCCGTACGAGGGTTTCGATCTCAGCCAGGCAAGCACCTACGTTTGTGTATTCGATTTCCACGTGGCTCTCTCGGGCCAGGCTGATGGTTTGCCGGACAAGGCCACCAGCCCGCTCCAAAGCCGTTTTGGCGCCGGCTATTACAGGCCCGAGCGCCGGAGCCGCTTGGATGCTCGGATCGCGGGCCAGGTGGTTCAACGCCGACGAGGCGACCTGAATGAGATTGCCCAGGTCATGGACGATGCCGGCCGTCGACATTTGCACGGACATACCACTTCCAGGGCCATCGGGCGGGCCGTCGAAGACATCTTCTTTTATGTCCGGACGAAACATTTCGTTCCCCGCTGGCTAAGTCGGCACCTATTGGCTTCAACACGCTATAATTTATGGCTTTTATTTTCCATTATATCTAAGAAGACGCCGATACATACTTCCGTATATTCAATCGCGAGACGATGCTCTATTGATAGCCGGTCCCGCTGATGTAGTTGGCAAGCAGCCGTTCCTGCAGTTCCTCTTGTTTGAAGAGCGCCTTCATCGCATCACGGATATCGAGGACGCCTAGCGGTTTCGAGTCGGCCCCGAGCACCGGCACATTCTGCAGGCCTTGCGCGGCCATGGTCTGCCAGACTGAATGAAGATCATCATCGGGACCACAGGACACGATGGACCGGCTCATCAATGCCGCAATCGGCGCTTCTGTTGGCCCTGAATTCGCCAGATGGCGGACAAGGTCGGACTTGCTCAGCACGCCTGCCGCCTCCCCACTGCCGTGGCACACCACGACCAGGCCTATTGCGGGCCTGGAAAGTGAGAGTGCCGCACTGCGGAGTGGAGCGTCGACATCGACCACCATGAGACGGGCCGATATTACTGGATGCAGACTGTCAATTCGCATGACGCCCTCCTGAGAGCGCCTCGCGGCCGCGGCCGCGGGGCTGGGATCGGTTCCAGTGTTGGTCGCCGAGCTCGGCGCCTTCGTCCGGCCGGTCAGAATGGCGCGCAAACAAGCGCCATTCTGACCCGTTCCAAAGATTAGCTCAGTGCTGCTTTGCTCAGGCCAAACTTCGCATCGCCCGAGCCCGGGACGGGTTTGAAGCCGATGTTCAGACGGTTCCAAGAGTTGACCGCCATGACAACGAAGGTCAGATCGGAGATTTCCTTCTCGGAAAGCTGCGACCCGACCCGATCGTAGATCTCGTCGGGGACACCCTGCTCGGGCAGCTTGGTCAAGACTTCCGTCCATGCCAAGGCTGCGCGCTCGCGAGGAACGAACAAGGTCGAATCCCGCCAAGCTGCCAGGTGGTAAAGGCGCAGTTCGCGCTCGCCATGGATCTTCGCCTGTTTGACGTGCATATCGAGGCAGAAGGTGCACCCGTTCAGCTGCGCGGCTCGGACTGCAACAAGGTCGCGGATTGGCTCTTCGATCGACCCCTCTCGCGTCGCACCAAGAAATTCAATAAATTTCTTCAGAAGTTCCGGCGACTGCTCCGCATAACTCGCGCGTTGGGCGACGGCTTTTCCTTTCGGAGCGACCGGTGGCGCTGCAATATTCATTATTTATCTCCTTGAGGTGTTTGCAATCCATTGCACCGTAAGGATGACCGGTGAGACGAACTGTTGCTATCGTGCCGATGATATGTATTGCCACTCGATTGGGTTGGGGCGCCTAAACCGAAGTATAGGAGGTGGAAATTGGCACCTGACCGCTGCCCTCGGCAATTCGCTTTGCCGCATGCATCCGACAGACGCACAGCGTTTGGGTCACTTGAAGGGCAAGACTGAACCGACCGGTGTCGATAGAACCTGGATCGAAACTGCCCTCACTCTTCAAAGGGAGCGTTCATCACAAGATCAACTGCCGAAGTCGCCTTGTAGCCTGAAACAAAGCGCTCGCCGAAGTCCCGGGCAAAGTTGTCGTAGGTGGTTTCGGGCCTGATCTCGGCGATATGGCAAAAGCATCGCGTCATCCGCCGCTTCATCCCGAGGCGCGGAAATTCGCCAACGATCTTTGCAATCTCGGCTGACGAAACGAGGCTGTATTGCAAGCCGACGACATCGAGGCAGATGCCGGCTGTGCACAGCGCCACCTCAGCCTCCTTGTAGAGGCCGATCGACGGCGTCGAGTTGAGGGCGACGCTGTCCCAGATCAATTGGGCGCGCCGCTCGTCGAAGCCGCCCTCCCGAACGAAGGCGCGGGCGAGATCGGCGCCTTCCACTTCGAAACGGCGCGGCCCGGCGAAGTCCTCATTGAGCGTGACGTCATGCAACAGGGTTGCAACCGCAACAACCTCCGCGTCGTGCTGGATATTCTGAATCTGTCCGATCCGGGCCGCGAAAAGCCAGGATCGGACCACGTGGTTGAACAGGTAGGGTTCACATCGAGCGCGGGCATGTTCGATCGCTTGGCCAACAAGCGGAGTATCGGGGACCAAAATCCCCGCAAGTGTGCGGATGGCGATCGAATTCATGTCACTGACCGTCCCTTCGCGTACGCCCCGATGGTCCCGTGGGCTACGATTTCATTTCGCGTTCGTCGTCAGTTCCGTCTCGCTGGTGTCGACGACGAAAATAGCAAGCAGACGAGCGCCTTCCGTCTTGCTGGCGTTTTCGCTGACGGCATGACGGTCGCCAGGGAATTCCGAGAAACTCTCGCCGGCGCGATAAGTCTTCACCGGCCCGTCATTGACCTGGCTTCGGATCGCCCCCTGCAGGACCGTGGCATAGATGAACGCGGATTTGGGATGGGTATGAGCCGGCGACGTGCCCCCAGGCGCGTACTCGACGAGCACGGCTTTCATGCTCTTGCCGGGCACGTTTGGCAGAGCCTGGTCGTAGACAAGCTTCACGCTGGCGGCGTCATTGGCCATTGCTGCGGTGACGGAAGCGGCGGTGAGCGCGGCGCAGAGAAGTGTTTTGATCATGTCTGGTCTCCTTGTTGTGCGAATGGCGGGCCTATCCGATGATTACTTACTTCGGTGGTGTGTATCGGCTGAGCCAATCATCGAAACGCACGGCGCCGATGCGCGCGTTCTCGCCGGGCACCAGCGTTCGATCGTCGATTGCCACTTGGCCGTAGTAGAGCGCGCCAGGATCCGGGACGACTTTGCGCGGGTCGTTGGTGGCCTTCAGGAAGCGCTCGACAAGTTCGCTCATGCGAACACGCTCCGGGCCGGCAATTTCGATCATGCCGTTCAACGGCGCGGCAAGCGCGACGTCCGCCATCGCATCGGCAACATTATCAGCCGCCATGGGTTGGAAGTAGGCCGGCG
The DNA here is from genome assembly GCF_040319155.1 of Mesorhizobium sp. M0954. NCBI lineage: Bacteria > Pseudomonadati > Pseudomonadota > Alphaproteobacteria > Hyphomicrobiales > Phyllobacteriaceae > Mesorhizobium > Mesorhizobium sp. M0954. The sequence goes on from NZ_JAMYNR010000002.1 coordinate 227,837, forward strand.
ACATATGAATGGTATCCCCGACGGCGCCCGTGTTTGCGATGGCGGCGGTGAATTCGAAGAATTGAGTGGCGTGAACGATGGTGTAGGGAATTCCGGACTCCCTGATCAGCTTTTCCTGAAGCAACTTGCCGCGGAAATAGCCCATGCCCTGCAGCCGGTCGGTACCGACGACCGACAGCGCCACGTGATGACGGACGCCGGCGGCCGTTTCGGCGGCAAAAAGATTACGCCCGGATGCCGAGAAGAACTCCAGGGCAGCCTTTTCCTCGAACGACGGCGAGTTCGCGAGGTCAACGACGACCTGCGCACCGGCAAGCGCGGCCGCCAGACCCTCTCCCGTAACGGTGTTGACGCCCGAATTCGGCGACGCCGCAAGTACGTCGTGGCCTTTGTTTCGCAGTCTCTCCACGGTCTTTGAACCGATCAGCCCGGTTCCGCCGATGACGACGATCTTCATGTCTAGTCTCCTGGTGTTGCGTGTCTATTTTCGTTGCTCGATCGGATGCTGGGCGTTTCCGGCCTGCTACTGACTGACCGATGCAGCAGCATCCTCGATGAGTGACGTGACCTCGTCGGGATGCGAAACCATGAGCGCGTGGGACGCACCCTCGATGACGACGGTCTTTACCGCGTGCGCACGCTCGGCCATGAAGCTCATGACGGCTGCCGGGATGTTGCGGTCATCCGAGCCATAGATCATGTAGGACGGCAGCGTCTTCCATGAGGCGACGCCCGAGGCTTCAGCCAGAGCCGCCTGCGCAACAGGGCGTTGAGTGGCAGCCATCAGCAAAGTCTGCTCTTGCGGAACGTCGGCGGCGAACTGGGCGCGGAACTTGGCCGGCTCGATGAAGAGATCTTGTCCGCCGTCCGGCAACGCGACTGGAGCAAGCGCGCTCCCCAAGGTGCTACCGGGAAACATGCTGGACAACGTAAGGCTCGATTCGCCGGTATCCGGCGCGAAACCCGCCACGTAGACCAACGCCTTCACATTGGGATTGCCATTGGCGGCCTCGGTGATGACGGGCCCGCCATAGGAATGCCCCACCAGCACGACCGGCCCGGAAACCGACCGGACGATGGCTGAGACTGCTTTCGCATCGCTGGCAACGCCGCGGAGCGGATTAGCTGCGGCTATCGCCACATAACCGTCTTTGCTGAGCTTGGTGATGACTGCATCCCAGCTCGACGATTCCGCGAAGGCGCCGTGCACCAGTACGATCGTCGGCTTGGGCTGAGAATTCGCGGCCTGCGCCATCCCGCCGCCTGACGCGGCAAGCGCTGCGGTGAGGGCCAGGACTCGAGTTATGTTTCGCATTTGCTTTCTCCCGTGTCGCCTGTGGTGACCAATGCTCAGGAGAATGCGCCGACGCAGCCCGCCAACCTATTGTGCGGAAGGGTCTGTCATACAATGCCAAGGTGCAGGGTAGGTCACCGGGGAGATCAGGTGCCCTGCAGCATAATTGAGGTATCTATGCCGGGTGTGCATTGTCGGCGGTCGCCGGAACAGACACTGAGGGCGCGCCGCAAAGCCTCCTCTCGTCAACGACATAGTCCCTGGCCTTCGGCCTGAATCGCCCAATGCCTTCGTATGGATCAAACAGCCGGACCGTCTGATCGTGTCGCTGCGTCACGACATTTATATTTGTATGGGTGAATACCATCCAAGCCATCAATGGAGTTACTGAAATGAAAATGACAGTCCTTGCTGTCGCCGTGCTTGTTATTACAGCAGGAAGCGCCACTGCCGGAAGCGACCACTATGGATCAAACGGATCCCAGCAGCCTGCGACTGCGTCTTACAACATGTATACATCCTCGATCAAAAAAATGAACAATGATATCCGGGTGCCGAAAACCGTACGCAAGCCGACTGTTCCCAACGATGAATATGGCCAGGGCATCTGGGGTCACTGATCCCGACCTACAGAAAATTGAAGGACCGGGGCGAGACCTCGGTCCTTCCGCCGTATCGGCGAGCCGACTTCTCTCTTGCGCGTCGATCCCTGCAATGCGACTTGCTGCTTACGTGGCTCAATTTGCGCCACGTCGACAAAACGTCTCGCCTCCGACCTATTTGGCGCGACTCGTGCGGCAGCTTCCCGGAAAATCGTCTTGAGGAAGACCGATTGCTCAGCCATTTATTCGGAAGTGTATTGGCGCGACGACTTCGCAGTCGTGGCTCAGAGCACTGCCATCCCGCCGTCGACCCGCAGATTGATGCCCGTTACGAAACTACTCGCGTCCGAGGCAAGGAACAGGGCGGCTTTTGCCAACTCTTCCGGCTGCCCCATCCGGCCCAGGGGTATTGCCTCTGCCATCGCCTTTTCAAACAGCCCGCGCTGCTCAAACGGTATGCCCAGCTTATCGAGAATAGCCGTATCCACCGGACCTGGGCTGAGCACGTTGACCCGGATGCCGCGAGACTTCAGTTCGATCGCCCAAGCGCGCGCAAAGGCATTTATGGCCGCCTTCGAGCCCGCGTAAACAGCATGACCGTCCAGAACCTTCTCGCTGGCCAGCGAGCCTGTGAGGATGATTGCGCCGCCATTCCGCATGACCGGAATCAGTTTCTGGACGCCGAAGAAGACGCCTCGCGTATTGACGGCAAATTGCGCATCATATTCTGCCTCGGAGACGTCGGCCGAGTGCGTGATGGTGTTTATGCCGGCGTTCGCCATATAGATGTCGAGCGCCCCGAACCTCTGGCGGATCTGTTGCGCTACCTCGTCATGGTGCGACACGTCGGCCACATTTCCCTGAATGCCCAGCGCGCCTGCCCCGATCTGTGCGACCGCTTCCTCGACCGCCTGCCGCCGGCGGCCGGTAATGACGACTTGCGCGCCCTCGGCCGCAAAGATTTTTGCAGCCGATAGTCCGATCCCGCTGTTTCCGCCGGTGACCACCGCGATCTTGCCCGAGAGTACGCCCATTTCGTTCCTGCCTTCGAAAAATAGCGCCGGTGCTGCTGCGATAGTCGCAACTGCTGGCCAAGAAAATTTCACGCCGAATTGAGACCGCCAAAATGAGCGGCAATCGCAAACGGCTACCGATTGATAAACTCCCGGCGCTTAGCCAGTTTGACGTTTTGGAGGAGCGCTTTGGCCTTCAAGGCAGAACAAGCGCGCGGCGGCGACCCCCGACAGCGCGACGTAGTGTCGAACGCCGGCGATCGCCTCCGCGCTGCACAGGCGAAGTTGCTCGAATGGCAGCCCTATCGCAGCATATGTTTCGCGCCTTTGCCAGCGCTCTAACTCGATGGCGCAGTGGTTCGGTTCCACAATCCGGGACATGAGCCGACAGAACCGGCATTCAGGCCACCGCTCGCCTATGCGAGCGCACAAGGTTTGACCTGGCGCGCCACCCGAAATGCGGTTAAGGGCGCGCGAAATATTGCCAAAGGTGGTCATCGGCGGCTCCAAGGATTGCGGAGAACATGCGGTCGTGACTGAGGGTGTGCTATCCTTTGATGAAGGCGAGCAGGTCAGCATTGACCTGATCTTGGTGCGTGGCCGTGATCCCGTGGGGCGCGCCGGGGTAATAGATATCCTTTGCGCCTTTGATCAATTGGGCCGACTTGACTGCCGAGTCCTTGACGGGGACGATCTGGTCGTCTTCGCCATGCAGGACGAGGGTTGGCACGTCGAACTTCTTGAGGTCCTCGGTAAAATCGGTCTCGGAGAACGCCTTGACGCTTTCGTACGCGTTCACGAGACCCGCCTGCATACTCCAGAGCCAGAACTGATCCAGAGTCCCCTGGGAAACCTTGGCGCCTGGCCTGTTCGCGCCATAAAACAACGGTGCGAGGTCCCGGTAGTACTGCGACCGATCCTTGACGAGGCCAGCCCTTATGCCGTCGAATACCTCGATCGGCAGGCCTTCCGGATTGGCCGGCGTCTTCACCATGATCGGCGGAACAGCGGCGATAAGAACAGCCTTGGCCACCCGCTTCGTCCCGTGCCGTCCGATATAGCGAGCAATCTCGCCTCCTCCGGTCGAATGGCCGACCAGCGTGGCGTTCCGGAGATCCAGCGCCTCAATCACGGCTGCAAGATCATCCGCATAGCCGTTCATGTCGTTGCCGGACGTGGCCTGGCTCGATCGGCCATGGCCGCGCCGGTCATGCGCAACGACGCGAAAGCCGTTATGGGCAAGAAAGAGCATCTGGCCGTCCCAGGCGTCGGAATTCAGCGGCCAGCCGTGCGAAAACGTGACGACAGGACCCTTGCCCCAATCCTTGTAGTAGATTTCGGTGCCATCCTTGGTCGTGATGGTGCTCATCGTCTTGGTTCCTTTGATTGAGGGGGAAGAGGGAAGGTTTTGTTTTCGGCTCGTTGCCGAAGCAGCGCGGGGCAGTCCGGCGGCTGCCGTAGAGATCAGGCCTGCCAACATGACATCGCGGCGAGATCCGCCGACGGAGAAAAGTCCGTCTTTGTTCATCATGTCCATCCATGTGCTTTGAACATCCTGCTCACCATCACGACCGTCGAGTCGGCCTGAGCGGTCGCGTTCGGGGAGGAGCGAGCGAGGAGCGGTAGAAACGCGACGGTCGTGATGGCTTGCGAGGAACAGGATGCACCGATCCGGGCCGCGAACCTACTCTACGGAGGCATCTGTCATACGATGCCAAGGTGCAGGGCAGGCACGCCGAAGATAGAGCCGGGCTAAGGCAAGCTCTTATAGACACACGTCAATTAGGCTTGGGTAGCGGCGCGGGGACCGACGCGGCATGGCCGGCGTCAGTTGCTGTTGCATGAAATGTTGCGAGTTTGTCGGTCAGGCTGGCGCTGCCAAAGAGCGCCGCTCAGTAGTGACCGATGTTTGGCGCGGGCCTTGCCGCGAAACACCAAACAGAACCACCGATGTACATCAGGATCACCCGCAGCAGCACGAGCGTATCAACAGGCAGGAAGGCCTGGGCGCGCTGAGAAAGCACCTGAAATGGCCCGGCGCGCCGGGCGATCCTATTGGATGGGGCATGGATCGGCTTGTGCCAAATTCTAGACCTCGCGCATCGGCGCGGGCAGCGTTTCCCACGCCCGGATCAGCTCACCGATGGAAGCGGCTTCCATCTTGCGCATGACATTGCCGCGGTGAAGCTTGACCGTCACTTCACTGATGCCGAGGTCGAAGGCGATCTGCTTGTTGAGGCGCCCGCGCGCCACTTCACGCAGGACCTCGCGCTCGCGCGGCGTCAGCGTCTCGACGCGCTCGATGTTGCGCTTGACGATCACGGCATCCGCCCGCCGCTTGGCATCCACCGCAATGCCGGCGATCACAGCGTCAAGCAGCGTCTGATCCCGCACCGGTTTGGTGAGAAAGTCCACGGCGCCGGCCTTCATCGCCTGGACAGTCATCGGGATGTCGCCATGCCCGGTCAGGAAGATGATGGGTTTGGGGTTGCCGTTTTTCGCAAGATGGTGCTGCAGATCGAGACCGCTCGTCCCTGGCATGCGCACGTCGAGGATCAAGCAGCCGGGGCTCTCCAACACGTCGGCGTCAAGCAATTCACGGGTTGAGGTAAAGCACACCGGCAGGAAACCCGCCGACAGGATCAATTCAGACAGCGCCTCCCGAACAGAGGCATCATCATCGACAATAATGACCAGCGGCTGCTCGGCTTCAGCCCTTCGCTGCTGTGATGACGGCGTCGATCTCGGTAAGGGCAATTGGTCAACTCTCATGTTTAGCCTCCGTTTCTGGGTTGCGCAAAGCGTCGCCGATCGCCGCAAGCAGTGCCTGGCCATCGAACGGCTTGCGGAAAAGCCTGCCAATGCCCTTGGCGCGGTGCTGATCCACTATCTCGTGGCGGCCGGTGATCAGGAACACAGGCAGATCCGGACGCGCCTTCTTGACCAAGTCGCGAAGTTCAAAGCCGTCCATGCCGGGCATCCCGATGTCGGTGATAAGCATGTCCAATCCAGACAGGCCGCTGACCAGCAACGACCCTGCCGACGAGAAGCTGCGGGCCACATAGCCGGCGGACTCCAGAAGGTCCTCCAGCGACTCGAGCAGTCTTGGGTCATCGTCGACAATCGCCACGACAGGCCTCCGCTTGCTCACCCTCAGTTCCCCCCTGCCCGGCGCGAGTGCGTGATCGGTATTCCCAATCGCTCGGCGATGCGAACGAGGTCGGCGAGCGACGCCGCGACCATCTTCTGCATGACGTTCCTTCTATGAATTTCCAGCGTAACTTCGCTGATCCCCAGTTCAGCGGCGGCCTGCTTGTTGAGCAGGCCGCTGACCACCAGCGGCAGCACCTCACGTTCGCGCGGCGTCAGCTCGAGATAACGTTGCTTCAACACGCCCAGCTCGGCGCGCTCCGATCGCTGTACCCGATCCTGGGCAATCGCCGCATGGATTGCGGCCATGAGGTCTGCATCGCTGAAGGGCTTAGTCAGGAAATCCACGGCGCCGTGCTTGATCGCACGCACCGAGGACGGGATATCGCCATGTCCCGTCAGGAAAACGATCGGCGGATGATCGCCCTCGGCAATCTGCCGCTGCAGATCGAGGCCGTTAATATCCGGCAACTCGATATCGAGGATGAGGCAGGCAGGGACGTCCGGCTTGTCAGCGCGGATATAATCGCCCGCCGATCCGAACGCTACGGCACACATGCCGTGTGCAGCCAGCAGCTCACTGAGCGCCTCCCGGATGCGTTCATCGTCATCTACGATGAAGACAATTTGGCCGTCCGTCGTCATGACGCCGCTTTCGCTTCAATCGGCAACGTGAAGATAAACGTCGCTCCACGTGGTTCGTTCTTCTCGACCCATAAACGCCCGCTGTGCGACTCGATGATCGAACGGCAGATCGCCAGTCCCATGCCCATCCCTTGCTCTTTCGTGGTAAAGAACGGTTCGAATATCCGGTCGGGAAACTCGATGCCCCGGCCGCGATCTCTGACTTCGGTCTGGACAACATCCCCGATATGGCGCACGCGGATGCTGATAACTCCGTCATCCGCACCAGAGTCCATCGCCTCCATGCCGTTGCGGATGAGATTGACCAGAACCTGCTGGATTTGGACGCGATCGAACGCGACTAGCGGACTGTCGCTTCCGACATCAACGCTGGTGCGAACGCCCCGCCGCATCGCTTCCTCGGCCACGAGGTCGCGTGCCTCTGCGATGACACTGCTGAGCGTCGCATTGGTCCTCGTCTCGGTGGATTGCTTGAACAGCGCGCGGATGCGGCCGACGACGTCCGCCGCCGAATTGGCGTCCCGGATTATGCGCTCGGCCGTAATCTTCGCGCGTTCGACGTTCGGAGGGGCGGCGGACAGCCAACGGTGGCATGCATGGGAATTGGCGACGATCGCGGCCAGCGGCTGATTCACCTCGTGCGCGATCGAAGCGGAAAGCTCGGCGAGACTTGCAGCCTGAGTGGCTTGCGCGAGTTTGTCGGAGGCTTGTCGCAGCGCTTCCTGGGCGCGCACCTCTTCGTCGATGTCGAGGGAAACCCCGTACCATTGCACAACCGCCCCGTCTTCATCACGCCGCGGCTCCACCCTGCACTCCGCCCAGCGATAGCCATCTGTTTCGCGCCAGCGAAACCGCATCGCGGAACCGCCGCCTGTTTCGAAACAGCTCAGCAACGTGCGCAGCACCTCGGGAGCATCTTCGGGATGAACCAGTTCTTGCAGCAATTCCTCGATGCGCGGCTCTCCGAGTGTTTCGAAATTGGCGATGACGGCGCGGAAATGGTCCTGGTATCGCTTGTTGAAATAGACCGGCCCGCCGGTCGGCACCGCGCTCCAAATGCGGACCGGCACAGCGTCGATCATCTGCTGAAGCTGCAATTCGCTCCGCCGCAGGGCCTCTTCGGCTTGCATCTGATCGTCTATGTCGTGACAGAGGCCGTACCACTGCGCGATCAGACCAGCGTGATCGCGCATCGGCTCCGCCCGGCTCGACATCCAGTGATAGATGCCATCGGCGCGGCGCAAGCGATACCTCATGGAGAAGCGCTCACCGGTGGCGAGGCAGTGACTGAGCGTATCGCCGAATGCTGCTGCGTCGTCCGGATGGACGATGACCGCTATCATCGCCGCCAGCCGGCTGATGCCCTGTTTGTCCAAATCCGTTACGTCAAGGCCGAGAAAGTCGACCATTCGCTTGTTGAAAAAGGTCGGCTCGCCGTCCGGCGTCAGGCGCCAAACGTGGCTCGGAACCATGTCGACAAGCTGCGAGAGCTCCCGCTCCCGGTCGCGCAATGCCTCCTGCGCACGCACCTCATCGTCGATGTCGATGCTGGCCGTGTACCATTGCACGATCGCCCCACTCTGGTTCCGCAGCGGCTCGGCGCGGCCCTCCCTCCAGCGGTACACGCCGTCCGCGCGACGCAGGCGATACCTTATGGGATAGGGTTCGCCGGTGGCAAGCGAGCGGCTGAGCCATTCTCTCATCCTGGGTCCATCGTCGGGATGGACGGCTGCCGCGACTACGGTCGCCAGGCGGCTCGTGCCCGGCTTGTCCCAGTCCGCGATGTCGTTGAGGCCGATATAGTCTGTCGTGCGCTTGCTGAAGAAGGTTGGTTCGCCGTTGGGCGCCATACGGGCGATGTGAGCGGGGATCATTTCGACCAGCAACGAGAGTTCTCGCTCCCGCTCCCGCAAGGTCTCCACACTTTGGCGCAAAGTGAGCACCGCCGCCTGATGCTGCCTGGAAATGGCGGCCACGACGAGCGCCGAAAATGCAGAGATGGCCAGAAAAAGCTGCAGCATGATCTGGTTGTGCTTCTGGGACTCGGGATCGCCGGCAAATTGGCTGGCGCCGGATATCGTGAATACCGCCGTGATCAGAGCGAGGACGGTCAATGCTACGGCGGCGCCTCTGAACTCAAAACGCACCGCGGCCCAAAGAAGAGGCGGCATGATGATGTAGGCGAAGGGCAGATAGCCGCTCAAGGAAAGGGCGGCGATACCAAGAAAGATCAGCCCCAGGACGCAAGCTTCCATCCATCGCGCTGCCGAGAGCTGCGCTTTTCCGCGCCAGTTCTGGAACACGACCAGCGCCAGTGGCGCTACGATCAGGACTCCCGTCGCGTCTCCGATCCACCACAGCGGCCAAGCCGCCACAAAGGTTTGCGATTGTATGCCAAACCAAGCAAGCGCCGCACTTCCCACCGTTGCGCTTGCAACTGGCGCAATTCCAGCGGCCAGTACGACGAATGCGAGAACGTCCCGCAACGTTTCCAGCCGAACTGGGCGCTTGCAGGTCTGGTTCACAAGCCATGCGCCGGCCACCGCTTCAAGAGCGTTGCCGGCAAAGATCAGGAAGGCCGCGGGCAGCGGAGTGTGGAACCACAAGAAGTTGCTGAACAGTTCTGCCACACAGGCCCCCAGCACCCACCACGGCCAGCTATACCTGGAGGCGAAGACAAGAGTAGCGATGAAAAGCCCGCTCGGAGGCCAAATGGAAATCCCTGTTCCAGGTATGATTGCGAGCGACTGGGCGAAGCCGCAGCCCAGGACATAGGCCGTAATAAAAAGCCCCAGATGCAGGAATTGGGGACGGTGCGACCAGACGCGCGACAACCTGCCTCTTCCAAGATCGCTGATCATGTTGCCGCGAATCAGGCCCGGTTCATTCGTCGCGAAAGGTCGGCCACTTCCCGGTCCGGATCGGTTCAAGTCATGCGCTAACACGAGCGTTGCGCTGGAATCGGTCTCGCCAAGTGAGTTGGGCGCTGTCGTCATCGGGTGCCCCTAACGGACAAACAAACTCTGGAGATTGTCGGCGCTTCGTGTAGCACTTGCTCTTGATAGCTGGACTGGGCTGACGGACTCACGTCGCCACCCTAATCCCGCCACGCCCCAACCGCACCTCATGGAAATCCATGCATTGCACGGGGCGGCGGCGCCCCTTCACCGAGAGCCGAAAAACCAAGCGCTTACTGAGCGCCGCCAGTTATTGCGCAGCTTTCGCTTCAACCGGGAGGGTGAAGATGAATATCGCCCCACGCGGCACGCTATTCTCCGCCCAAAGGCGTCCGCCGTGAGACTCGATGATCGAACGGGAGATCGCGAGCCCCATGCCCATTCCGTTCCCTTTCGTTGTAAAGAACGGCTCGAATATCTTGTTGGGACGTTCGATACCCGGGCCTCGGTCGCGGACCTCGGTCTGGATCGTGTCCTCTATCCGGCGCACGCGCATTGCAAGAACCTTGTCGCCCGCCGTGGTGTCCATCGCCTCCATGCCGTTGCGAATGAGGTTGACCAGGACCTGCTGGATCTGGACGCGATCGAACGCAACCAGCGGAAGGTTGCTTTCGACGTCGATGTCCATGCGAACGCGACGCCGCATGGCTTCCTCGGCCATAAGGTCACGTGCTTCGGCAACGACGCTGGGGATCGGCGTGCTGGTTCTCATTTCAAGCGAAGGTCTGAACAAGGCACGGATGCGGCTGACGACATCCGCCGCCGAGTTGGCATCGCGGATGATACGCTCGGCCGTGATCTTCGCGCGCTCGACGTTCGGGGGCTCGGCGGACAGCCAACGGTGGCATGCGTTGGAATTGGCGACGATGGCGGCCAGCGGCTGGTTCACCTCATGAGCGATGGATGCGGAGAGTTCGGCAAGGCTCGCCGCCTGGCTCGCACGCGCAAGTCTCTCTTGTGCCAGCCGAAGCTCCTCTTGTGTCCGCACCTCATTTTCGATGTCGAGGCAGATAACGTTCCACTGCACTATGGCGCCTTCAGCGTTGCGCATCGGCGCGGCGCGCGTCTCGACCCAGCGATATTCACCATCGAAGCGCCGCAGACGGTGCCGTCGCGCATACGGCTCGCCTGTGGACAGACAATCGGCATATCTCTCTTTGACACCTGTCAGGTCGTCGGGATGAACACCGGCGTCGAGTGTGCCAGCCAGCCGGGACTTTCCCGCTTCGTCCAATTCCTCAAGATTGTATCCGAGGAATTCGCGGAGCTGCTGGCTGCGATATATCGGTTCGCCATCCGGCGCGGCGCAATCGATCATTGCCGGCAGCGTTTCAACGAGCTGCCAGAGAGCCCGTTCTCTCTCGCGCAGCGCCTCTTCGACGCGCAGCTGATCGTCGATGTCGTGCGTAAGGCCGTACCATTGGACGATGCGTCCACCCTGGTCCCGCAGCGGCTCCGCGCGGCCCTCCATCCAACGATAAACGCCATCGGCACGGCGCAGGCGATACTTCATGAAGAAGCGCTCGCCGGTGGCAAAGCAGCTGTCGAGTGCTTCCTTCAGGCTGGCTGCATCGTCGGGATGGACGACGGTGGCAATGAAGGCCGTCAGCAGGCTGGTGTCCGGCTTTTCCGCGTCCGCTATGTCCAGGCCGAGAAAATCTATCAGGCGCTTGTTGAAAAAGGTCGGCTCACCGTTGGGAGATAGCCGCCAGAGGTAGCTCGGAACCATGTTGACGAGTTGCGAGAGCTCTCGTTCCCGGTCGTGCAACGCGGCTTGCGTGGTCACCAGGTCATGGATGTCGACGCTCACGCCGTACCATTGGAGAATGCTGCCATCTTCGTCGCGCAGCGGCTCGGCGCGAGTCTCGGTCCAGCGATAGCCGCCGTCGGCCCGCCTCTGGCGATATCTCTGAACGTAAGGCACGCCGGTTGCGAATGAATGGCGGATCGCCTGCCGTGCGGTGTCGATATCGTCTGGATGGATCACGCTCAGCGACGGCGAGCCGTCCGGGGCGGTGATGTCGTGGAGCGTGGCCCCGGTTACATCGGTGAACCGTTTGTTGACGTAGGAAGGCATCCCTTCCCGTGTCGTACTCCAGATCAAAGCGGGCACGGTGTCGATCAGCTGCTGAAGGCGCCGCTCACTTTTGCGCAACGCCGCCTGCGCGCGCACCTCATCGTCGATGTCGAGAGAAACCCCGTACCACTGCACGACCGTTCCGTCGTCATCGCGTCGCGGCTCGACCCTGCACTCAGCCCAGCGATAGGTGCCGTCTTTTTCGCGCCAGCGAAACCGCATCGCGGAGCCGCCGCCAGTTTCGAAACACCTCAGCAACGTGCGCTGCACCTCGGGCGCATCTTCGGGATGAATCACCTCGTGCAGCAACGTTTCGATTCCCGGCTCGCCGAGCGCGTCAAAGTTCGCGATAACGGAGCGGAAATGGTCCTGGTATCGCTTGTTGAAGTAGACCGGCCCGCCGGTCGGCATCACACTCCAGATGCGGACCGGCACGGCGTCGATCATGTGCTGAAGTTGCTGCTCGCTCTGCCGCAACGCCGCTTCGGCGTGCATCTGATCGTCTATGTCGTGACAGAGGCCGTACCACTGGACGATGCCGCCAGCGCCATCGCGCATCGGCTCCGCCCGGCTCGACATCCAGCGATAGACGCCATCGGCACGGCGCAGGCGATAGCGCATGGCGAAGCTCGCACCGGTAGCGAAGCAGCCACGAAGTGCATCGCCGAATGCTGCCGCGTCGTCCGGATGAACGGCGGCCTGTATCATCACCGCCAGCCGGCTCATGCCCGGTCGGTCCAGATCCGCTACATCGAGGCCGAGAAAGTCGACCATGCGCCCATTGAAGAAGATCGGCTCGCCGTCGGGATCGAGCCGCCAGATGTGACTCGGGACCATGTCCACGAGCTGCGAAAGTTCCCGCTCCCGGTCACGCAATGCTGACTCGGCCCGTTTCTGGTCCTCAATGTCTATTGTCGTGCCGTACCATTGAACGATGCGCCCCTGACTATCGCGAAATGGTCGTCCTGAGCTTCGAAACCAGCGATAGACGCCATCGGCGCGCCGCAGGCGATGCTCGGTATCATAGGGATCGCCGGTTTCGAGGCAATGCCGCCATCTGGCGGCTACGGGATCATAATCGTCGGGATGGACGGCTCGACGCCAGCCGAAATCATCGTCGTCTTCGGAAGTGTTGAGATCCTCATGCATGTTGCCGAGGAACGCCAGCGTGTTTGGGCTGACATAGGTGAATCTTCCGGCGGCATCGGCTGCCCACGCGTGGCCGGGCATGCTCTCGATGATTTGCAGCGCTAGCGTTGCTTCGGGCTCGATTTCGTCAAGTGAGTTGGACGCTGCTGTCATTGGCTTCTCCTGTCGGACAAAAAAGCCTTGGGACGGTCAGCGCTTGATATAGCACTTGTTTTCAATATCTGGACAGGCGAACTCACCGCCTAAATCTAGTTCCGCCATGCCTCGGCTGCATCTCATGGAAATCCATGCATTGCGCGGAGTTATCGCGCTGCGGGGGCCCTAACGATGGCCTCGCGCGAGGAGCGACGCGGATCGATGCATCAACACCTACCACTGGGAATACGAGCCGGACAGGTAAGACGCTCGGCTGCCTCTTCGTCGGCTGCAGAGTGAAACCGGAAAAACCTCTGCATTCGTCATCCCTGTCTCGTCCGGTTAACACGGCTCATGAGATAATCTGGAAGCCTCTCCCGACCAATACATCTGTTCCAAAGTATAGGGCGTGGACGCGGTTTTAGTTCTGCGGAGCGGCTTGGCGGCCGAGCAATTGTTTGGCGACAATGAGACAGGGCGCAGCGACCGCGAACAGCAGGACGAGCGCGAAGAAAGCTTCGTCGAACGAGATCGTGGCGACCTGCTTCTCAAGCGCGCGCTGCAGCAGCGGCAGGGCGGCCTTTGTCGCCGCAGTGCTGTCGACACTGTTCGCCAGAGCGTTCGCAGTTGCTCTCAAGCGCTGGTCTACGGCTGGATCGCCATTGACGAGGTGGGACGCCAGTATCGTCCGGTTGTGGACATTCTGGTGATCAATATACGTTTGCAAGAGGGCTGTGCCGGTCAGACCGCCCACCTGCTTGCCGAAGTTGAACAGCCCGATGCCAAACGGCAACGCATTGGCGGCAAGGCCCTGCAGCGTAACCAGCGTCAGTGCCACGAACAGAAGGCCGAGGCCGAATCCTCGCAGCAGCAGAGCAAGGGTCAGGTCCGGTGATCCGCTACCGCTCGTCGAAGCGGACAGCAGCCACATGGCACCTGCGAAGAGCAGAATGCCAAATGGCGCAAGCGTGATCGGGCGCATCCCGGTCCTTTGGATGACGAAGCCGGACAACAGAAGTCCAAGCGCGAGCATGGCTCCGCTGGGCAGCAGAAGCACTCCTGCGCCCGTCGCGGTAAAATCGAGCACGTTGAGGGCAAAAGCCGGAATAAGATAGGCGCTGCCTGAAAGGGCAGAGCCGGCGACGAAGCCGACGAGAAGGCCAAAGCGAAAGTCCGGATTGCCAAGGGGCGAGATGGCCAGCAGTGAGCCTTCTGAACGAAAGCGGGTCTCCCAGACGGCCAGGAGGCCGGCAGCCGTCATACCGGTTGCGGCAAGGAAGGTGATGTCGGTGTCGTCGAACCAGTTGAACCTGCTGCCTTGCAGCAGGACGTAGGTCAAAAGCGCGGCGCTGATGCCGAGCAACAATATCCTGACGGCAGGAAACCTGGTTTTCCGCCAAAAGGTCCGATCGCCGTCCGCCGCCAACAGGACAAGGGAGACGATGCCGAGCGGAATGATGCTCAGGAATATCCACTCCCAGGTCAGATGGTCGACAAGCCAGCCCTGCAGGGCCGGCGTGACGGTCGTCGGAGCCATGACGGCGCCTACGGCAAAAACCGCCTGAACGACCGGCTGATGCCGGTGCGGGAACCGAAAGAACAGCAGTGTCTGGCCGGCGACGAGAACTGTGCCGCCAGCCAGCCCTTGGACAAGGCGGCAGATGCAAATCCAGGTGAGGTCCACCGACAACGTCAAGGCCGCGGATGCCAGCAGAAGGGTGACAACCGCCGCGCGCAGGCAGGCGGTCGGCCTGGCTGCCGTCACAAGTAGCGGAGCGACAAGGAACGCCGTCAGCTTGGCGGCGATGAAAACAACGTCGATCATCGCCAGTTCGTCCAACGTTGCGTAGGTGTCGCCGAGCATGTCGATCCGGCCGATGGACAGTGCAGTGGATGCGACCGCGTCCATGAAGGCGGCCAGCACGACGCCGGTTGCTATCAAGCAAGCGCGCAATGTACCGGGATGGCGCTGCACAGCCGCCGTTTCGGCGAGGTGCATCATTGTGCTGAGCGCCCGTCCGCAATCCCGCCTGTCTGCATTTCCTGCGCTACAGCCGGAGCATCCCTGGTGCCGACGGTGATGGCAACACGAGCCGAGAGTCCCGGAACCAGGCGGCCGGGCAACGGATTGCGCGTCATCCTGATCTTGACCGGCACACGTTGGACGACGCGGATGAAGTTTCCGGTGGCGTTGTCCGGCGGCAGCAGGCTGAATGCCGCGCCGCTACCGGGAGCGAAGCTGTCGACAAGGCCGTCGATTTGCAGATCTGGATATTCATCAACCATGACGCGGACCCGTTGGCCGATCTCAACCTGCTTCAGCTGTGTTTCCTTGAAGTTGGCGACGATCCAGACATCGTTAACCGGAACGATGTCCAAGGCTGCTGTCCCTGGGGTGACATAGCGGCCGACACGGATCTGGCGATTACCGACGATGCCGCCGACCGGGGCCCTCACGACGGTGTTGGCCAGGTCGAGCATTGCCAGGTCGAGCGCTGCCTGTGCCTGGGACAGGGCTGCCTGCGCACCGGACAACTGTGCATCCAGGACACCGAGCTTCAATTTTTGAGCCAGCAGATTGGCCTCTGCACCGTCCAGCGATGCCTTTGCCTTGTCATGGCCGGCCTGCGCATCCTGCAGCTTCTGATCGCTTGCGGTCCCGTTCTTCTGCAGCGTGACGTAGCGGTTCAGGTTGGCTCGGGCGAATTGCAGGTCGGCTGCGGCAGATTGCTTCTGCGCCTCAGCCTGCGCGATCAATGCGTCCTGCAGTTCACGGGTCGCCTTGATGTTGGCGATTTCCGCCTGCCGGGCGGCGACGTTGGCTTTCGCCTGCTCTGCCTTGGCCTTGTAGTCGCTGTCGTCGATGCGAAACAGGACAGCACCCTTTGACACACTGGCATTGTCGTCTATGTCGACTTCGACGACGTAACCGGCGAGCTTCGGCGCGATGCTGGTAATGTCTCCGCGGAGATAGGCGTTATCGGTCGTTTCCTCGAACCGGCCCCGCGTGAACCATTGCCAGCTCCAAATAGCTGCCATTGGAATCACCATAAGGGCGACGATAGCGATTGCGATCTTGCGGGCTCGGCTCATGATTGCCTCGACACCCGGTCGATGCGCTCGCTATCGAAGGAGGTATCCGCCTCCCGAAGAGCGAGATGTTCGGCAAGGCTGCAAACCCACGGTGCGCAGTACAGGTTCACGAGAACGTCTCCGTCGGGCTGCGGCTCTGCAACAAAGCAGAACTGCAGAACGATCGCGGATTTCACGCCTCGCCGCTATCACGCGGACGAACATCCCATCTGCCCTGATCGGCAGTTCGTACTGAACCTCAGCACAGGTCGTATTGTCAGTCAGCCGGATTCAGGCGCGCGAACATGCCGGCGCGGATCTCCGTAGTGCCGAAGACCGCCCACGAGAAAATTCACTTTGAAGCGTTTCCGGATCATCCTGTGGCAGCAATGATCGCAGAGAGCGCCCTCGCGGCGCGCGCGCCATGCTGGAACTCTGCATGTTTGCCGAGGGCAGCCGCTACCAGGAGCAACTCTGCGCTGTCGGCGGCGACAGAAAGATCGAATGTCTGGTTCCCGGACCAGGCCGTTTCTGGCCGACCCAGCTTGGCCCTGCGCCAGTGCCCCAGTTGATCATCAGCCCGCGCAATCCGCCTGGACCACGACTGCTGGAGATTCCCGTCGACCCCCGGCTGCTCGAGGCAGGCGACCCTAGCGGTTCGACTATTTCGAGCACGCCCGCTTCACCGCTGCGGTGCGCGGACAAGGCAAAGTGGAAGTGACCTTGCACGACGGCTGGTGGGCCGTCGTCATGGGTCTCGCCGCCGAGAGATCGGCCCGCGAAGGCCGCGCCATCGAACTCGCCGGTGAATTCGCATTGCCGACCTAAGGCCGACCACGCATTCACCAAGCCATCGAGTCAGATGCGCCGACCGGTTGCTGCGTCGAACAGATGCGCACATGCGCGGTCGATCTCGATCCGCACTCCTTCGCCTTGCTTGAGCGCAAGCCGTTCTCGGAACAGGCAGGAAATTTCTTCACCGGAGCAGTCGACCCTGGCGAAGATTTCCGAGCCTGTCGCCTCGAGAAGCGTGATCGTGCCCGGCACGCCTTGTCCGGTTGCCCGGATATGTTCCGGGCGAATGCCGTAGACGAGTTCGCGTCCTGCGGCATCCGCCGGCTGGGCGCCTTCGGGCAACGGCAGGATCAACCCGCCGGCGCTGCGGAACACGCCCTCCTCGATGCGGCCGGCGATGAAGTTCATGGCGGGCGAGCCGATGAAACCGGCAACGAAGAGGTTGGCCGGATGGTCGTAGAGGTCCAGCGGCGCGCCGATCTGCTCGACCAGGCCGTCATGCAGCACGACGATCTTGTCGGCCATCGTCATGGCTTCGATCTGGTCGTGCGTGACATAGATCGTCGTGGTACCCAGCCGCTGGTGCAGGGCCTTGATCTCGCCGCGCATCTGGACGCGCAACTTGGCATCGAGGTTGGAGAGCGGCTCGTCGAACAGGAAGACCTGGGGGTCGCGTACGATCGCGCGACCCATGGCAACGCGCTGGCGCTGGCCGCCCGAAAGCTGGCGCGGATAGCGGTCAAGCAGCTTTTCCAGGCCGAGGATGCCGGCTGCCTTCCTGACCCGGCCAGCGGTATCGGTCGGGTCGGCTTTCTTGATCTTGAGGGCAAAGCCCATATTGTCGGCCACAGTCATATGCGGATAGAGCGCATAATTCTGGAACACCATGGCGATGTTCCTGTCCCGTGCCCGCAGATTGTTGACCATACGCTCGCCGATGGCGATCTTCCCGCCGGAGATCGTCTCAAGGCCTGCGATCATGCGCAGCAGCGTCGATTTTCCGCATCCCGACGGGCCGACCAGGATGACGAACTCGCCGTCGGCGATATCGACGCTGACGTCGTGAATGATCTTGGTGGCCCCGAAGGCCTTCTGCACGTTGTTGATTGTTACCGATGCCATTGGAGCTTTCCTGGAAAAAGAGTGATGTCAGGGCGGGCCCTCAGCCGCCCTTGACGGCGCCGGCGGTCAGCCCCGCGACGATCTGCCTTTGCGCGAACATGGTCAGGATCAGCACCGGCAACGTCACCACCAGCGCCGCCGCGGCGAGCGGCCCCCAGCTGACCTGCTCGTAGGACAGCATGTTGTAGACGGCGACCGGCAGTGTGCGCGTCTCACGGCTGGCAAGCACCACGCCGAAGACGAAATTGTTCCACGAGAAGATCACGGACAGGATGAAGGCGACGACGATGCCCGGCTTGGCGATGGGCAGGGCAACCAGCCGGAAAACCTGCCAGGAGCTGGCGCCGTCGATGTTGGCCGCCTCCTCCAGTTCCATCGGCGTGGTCTCGAAATAGCCGATCATCACCCACACCACGATCGGCACCGTCACCACCAGGTGGATGATGATCTGCGGCCACAGCGTGCCGAGTATCCCGATCCATTGGAACAGCAGAAACAGCGGGATGAGATAGGATAGCCCAGGCGTCATGCGGGCGATCATGATGACGACCGCCGATCGTTCAGCCTTGAGCCGTGCGATGCCATAGCCGGCCGGTACGCCGATCAGCAGCGCCAGCAAGGTCGCCGTGCCGGTCACCAGCACCGAATTCCAGAGATAGAGCAGGAAATTGTTCTCCTCGAATACCTTTACATAGTTCGACCAGGCGAAGCGTTCGGGGATCAGGATCGGCGGATAGGCACCGTTGTCGATCTCGAATTTCAGCGACAGCGAGATCATCCAGAGGAAGAACAAGATCGCCGGCGAGACGAAAACCAGGGCAGCGAAAAACAGACCGATCTGGTTGAGCAGCCGTGAACTCATCTATTTGCCCTCCGTATCGATCCACTGCGAGCGTTGGCGCAGCATCAGCAGGACAAACGACAGGGCCACGATGACAATGAAGAACACCACGGCCATGGCCGAGCCGTAGCCGATATCGTAGTAGGAGAAGGCGGTGTTGTAGAGATAGATGTTGATGGTTTCCGACGCCGTTCCCGGCCCGCCCTGGGTCATCGCGTAGATAATGTCGAAGCTCTTCAAAGCATCGATGGTGCGGATGATGACCGCGATCATCAGGAACGGCGCGATCATCGGCAGAGTGAGATAGCGGAATTGCTGCCAGGCATTGGCGCCATCGATCTCGGCGCTTTCGAAGGGCTCGCGCGGCACCGAGGCCAGCCCGCCAAGCACGATCAGCATGACCAGCGGCGTCCACTGCCAGGTCTCGACCGCAACCAGCGACGGGATGACCGTGTTGGCGTTGAATATCCATTCCTGGGCCGGGATGCCGACCAGCGACAGCAGGTAGTTGAGCACGCCAAGCTGAGGATGGAACATCATTGTCCAAACCAGTGCGACGGCAACGGGTGTCGCCATCATCGGCATGACGAAGACGCCGCGCAGCAAGCCGCGCAGCGGAAACCTGGCATCGAAGATCAGGGCGGCCAGAGTGCCCAGCAGCATCGGCGCTGCAACCGAGAGGAAGGTGTAGGTCAACGTATGAACAAGGGATTCCCAGAAACGTGGGTCGCTGGCCAGGCGGAGATAGTTTTCCATGCCGGCAAAACTCCGCGACTGGCCGAGCGTCCAGCGATTGACGCTCATCCACAGGGTGAAAGCCCAGGGGAAAACGATGACGGCGCCGACGACGACGAGTGCGGGGACAACGAAAGGCCAGTAGTTGGGAGCCAGCCGGATCGTCTGGCTCCCGTCGATAACCGGCATCGTCACCCCGGTCTGTTCTGGGGTGGTGGCCGACATCAGCCCTGCTCGCTCCTGTCGAGAACCGGCTGGAATTGTTCGGTGGCCTTCTTCAGCTCCGCGGCTGGATCGGCGCCGGCAATCATGTTGGTCAGCGCCACGCCATAAATGTCGCGGAATTCCGTGACGGGGATGATGACCGGCAGTGCCAGCCGACTGATATTGCCCGAGCCGACCACGGCATCAAGCCAGCTTGCCGGCATGGTGACGCCTTCGCGCACCTTGGGATCCTCCAGCACGGATTTGCGGAACGGAACGCCGGCGCCGGCCTGCAACAGCCGTGCACCCATGGTTGGCGATACCGCCCACTGGCAGAACAGATAGGCAGCCTCCTTCTTCTCGCTGGCGGCGGTAACGCCAATCCCGTCGCCGAAGGTGCCCGAGGCATGCGCCTTGGGACCCTTGGGCATCACGCCGTAACCGACCTTGCCGACCACCCTCGATTTTTCCGGATTTTCCATCGGCGGGGCAAAACCCACGCCGTCGAGCCACATGCCGATCTTGCCCTGCAGGAAGGCCGACTGTGCTTCGGCCCAGTTGAACCCGGTAACGCCCGGAGGGGCGGACTTGGTCATCAATCTTTGATAGAGCGCGGCAGCCTCGATCGCCTCGGGAGCCTCGGTGCGCAGCTTGCCCTTGTCATCTAGCGGCGTCATGTTGTAGCCGAGCATCAGCGACGTCCACACCGGCGTGTTTGCGTTCTTGAGCCCGCGGGCGACGAAGCCGTATGTATTGGTCGAGGGGTCGGTCAGCGCTTCGGCGGCTGCCACCAGTTGCTCGAAGGTCTCTGGGTATTTGAGGCCCTTGGCCTCGAACAGCTCCTTGTTCCAATACAGGATCCAGTAGTCCACCGAGAACGGTAGCGAGCGCAGCACGCCCTGGCCGTCCTTGGCAAACAGAATGCCGGCTTCGGCGAAGTCGCTTTCGACCAGCGCCGGGTCGGTGAGCGACGGATCGGCGAGATAGCCGGCGATGTCGGCCAGCCAGCCACCCTTCTCGAACTGGCGCTTCTGCACGTGGTAGCTCAGATGCACGACGTCGAAGCTCGGCTTGCCCGAGCTCAACTCGATCACCGTCTTCTGGCGCTGCTGCTGCTCGGGCGTTGCCTCGGCATTGACCTTGATGCCGGTCAGTTCCTCGAACTCGGCGAGATATTTCAGGATGGTGTCGCTGCGCGGGCTTTTCACCAGATTGACGTCAAGCGTCGTCCCGGCAAAGCGTTTCCAGTCAACGCCTGCGGCAAAGCCGGGGCGAAGCCCCACAAGGCCGGCAGCGGTTAGCGCCGCGGTTCCGGCAAGGAGTTGCCTCCTGGTTGGGTTGAACAGATTGGACGACATTTCTTCCTCCCGGTTGCTGTCGTTGTGGATGCGCCGCGAACCGCGGCGCGGCTATATTTCCTCAGATCTGGAGCGCCAGCCGGCGCGCATTGTCGATATGCAGACTGATCGCTTCAACCGCTTTTTGCGGATTGCGGCTCTCCATGGCTTCGATGACCGCCAAATGTTCGCGCATCACCGGCACTACACGACCGTCGATGCGGAAACGCTCCTGGTGGATCAGCCGGATTTTCACCGAGTTGACCAGATAGGCCTTGGCGATAATCTCGTTGCCGAGCGCATTGATGAAGGTGTCGTGCATCGCCCAGTCGATGTTCTGGGCCTTGGCTTCCATTTCCGGCGTCGGCGCCTGCCCGAGAGCTTGAGCCAGCATCTCTTCATGTTCGCGCCGCATGCGGGCAAGTTCGGCATCAGAAGCGCTGGTCGTGAATAGCGCCACTGCCTCGCGTTCCATGAACAACCGAAACTGGAACGCCTCGCGGATCAGATTGATATCGATATGCGCGATCTGCATGCCGCGCTGCGGGATGGTGGTCAGCAGTCCCTCGGCCTCGAGACGCGGGACGATCTCGCGAATGGCACCCAGCGGCAGCCCGGTGAAAGCGACCAGTTCGCGCTGTGACACGAACTGCCCCGGCCGCAGATCGCGGGCCAGCAAATGCCGCGTGAAGCTGGCATAGGCCTTCTCCCGGAGAGTGATCGGTTCGCTGCCGTCTTCCACTTAAGCTCGCTTCCTTGTCGGTCAGCCTGGCCTTGTCGGTCAGGCCGCCTCTGTCGCAAACAGCCTGTCGTAGGCAGCGGCAAGCTGCCGCTGTCCCTGCGGATCGATCGCCTCTAGGGGCGGACGGACCGCCAGCCAGCGCTCGTCGCCGGTCTTGCGCGCGACCATGACCTTCACCGCCGGCGTGACCGGGTATTTGAGCAATTCGAGCACGAAGTCTTCGACGCGTGGGTCGTCGCCCCCGTTTTCGACCATTGCCCGGATTTCGCCGGTAACAAAATTGGCCATGCCGGAAATCGCGCCCTGTCCGCCGCGGCGCACGCTTCTCGCCAGATGCCGTTCGTCGCCGATGAGGATCACCAGATCGCCGTGCGCCTCAAGCAGCGCCTCACTGTAGCTCCAGTCCCCGCCGGAATCCTTCACCCCGGCCACCACAGCGGGAAAAGCGGCGCGCAGCCGGCCGATCAGCCCAAGCGGGAGCGGCACCATGGTGACTGAGGGGATGTTATAGAGCAGCACATCGCGCGCCAGCGGACCGAGTGCGGCGAAGACGGCGGAAAACCATCCGAACAGCCCGTCCTCGCCGACATTCTTGAAGTAGCTCGGCGGAGCGAGCAGAATGTTGCGAACGCCGCGCTGCAAAGCGTGCCGGGCCTGATCGGCGGCATCTTCGGCTGCATCGACCAGCACTCCGGCGACGAGCTGATGTGGCGGAATACCGGCCGCCAGCATGGCCTCGGTGACGACCCGTCGCTCGTCGGTGCCGACCGAGGCTCCTTCGCCGGTGGTGCCGAACAGCGTCGCGCTGCTGCAGCCGGCACCAAGGCAGGCTCGGGCATGCGCGATCATCGGCGCGAGCGCTATCTGCCCCGACGGGTCGAAGGGTGTGGTCAGGGCAACCGAAAGACCAAAGCGGGAAGCCAATGCGATCTCCGTTGTAATCAATGTGGACGTAGCGTTAGCACGCTAACATGTCAGATGTAAACGGGTGATCTTGTCAACTCGGCATCGCCGAACGGCGCTGCCGCGGCAGCGCCATCGCCGATCATTTTCCGCCGCTCGAACATCACATATGCAGCTGTCCCCGAGCCTCTGCGGGATTGGCTGGACGAGGCAGCCTAAGCTCGATCAAGTGGCGACGAGGTGGCCGTCGCCAACATCTTCGAGCTTGAGTTTCCGGGGCTCGTCACCGATGCGCCGCACAGCGCTTGGAATTTCGCTGTCCAAACGGGCGAACCGGGCGCGACGCCGGCCTGGATCGGGAACCGGAACGGCTTCGATCAGCCGCTTTGTGTAAGGATGGCGCGGGTTGGAGAAGATCTGGTCGCGGGTGCCCATCTCGACGATCTGCCCCAGATACATTACCGCCACGCGATCGGAGATGTTCTCGACCACCGCCATGTCGTGCGAGATGAAGAGATATGCGACGCCGAATTCACGCTGCAGCTCCTTCAGCAATCTTAACACGCGCGCCTGCACCGACACGTCGAGAGCAGAGACGCTCTCGTCGGCAATGATCAGCTTTGGTCGCAGCGCCAGCGCCCGTGCAATGCAGATTCGCTGGCGCTGCCCGCCGGAGAATTCGTGGGGATAGCGCTCCATCTGGTCAGCGGAGAGGCCGACGCGTTCGAACAGGGCGGCGATCTGGGCATGCCGTTGCTCTCCGTCGCCGAGGCCGTGGATCAGCAGAGGCTCGGCGACGAGATCGCCGACCCGCATGCGCGGGTCGAGGGACGCGAAGGGATCCTGAAAGATCATCTGCACATTGCGGCGGACAGCCTTGCGCTCCTTGCGGCTGAGCGCCGACAGGTCGTGGCCACCGATTGAAATGCTGCCGGTGAAGGGCACCAGCCCGGCGATCGCCTTGGCCGTCGTCGACTTGCCGCAGCCCGATTCGCCGACCAGCGACAGGGTTTCGTGCGGCGCGATCGAGAAACTCACGCCTTCGACCGCGTGCACGCTGCGGTCAACGCGGCCGAAGAAGCCGCCGTGCAGGTCGAAGCGGACGTGAAGATCGCTGACAGATACAAGCTCGGCCGGCATGTTGGCGGCGTCTTGTCGTTCTTCGGCGGTCCGTCCGCCGCCGATACGCGGCACGGCGGCCAGAAGCTCGCGTGTATAGTCGGCCTGCGGGCGATTGAAGATGTCAGCCGCGCTGCCCTGCTCCACCATCCGGCCGTCGCGCATGATGATGACGCGGTCCGCCATCTCGGCGACGACGCCCATGTCGTGCGTGATCAGGATAACGCTGGTGCCGTGCTCGCGCTGCAGGTCGCGCAGCAGTTCCAGCACCTCACCCTGAACCGTGACATCGAGGGCGGTCGTCGGCTCATCGGCGATCAGCACGTCCGGGTTCAGGGCCAGAGCCATGGCAATCATCACGCGCTGACGCATGCCGCCTGAGAGTTCGTGCGGATAGTGCTCGAGCCGCCGTTCGGCATCCGGAATTCGGACTGCCTTCAGCGCCTCGAGCGCCCTCAGCCGCGAGTTGGAGCGCGACATCGAGGTGTGTGCCTCGATCGCCTCCGTGAGCTGACGGCCGATGGACAGCACCGGATTGAGCGATGTCATCGGTTCCTGAAAGATCATGGCAATACGGTTGCCGCGGATGCGGCGCATGCCGCTCTCGCTGAGAGCGGCGAGATCCTGATCGCCGAGCCGGATGGAGCCTGATCCGATGCGTGCCGCCGGCTGCGGCAGCAAGCCCATGATGGCCAGCGCCGTCATCGACTTGCCGGAACCGGACTCGCCGGCGATGCAAAGCGTTTCGCCGCGCATCAGGCCGAATGTCAGGTCGGAAACGACGTCGCGCTCGCCCTCCTCGCCGCGCACGGCGACGCTCAGACCTGAGACGCTGAGTACCGGCCTGACAGAGCCACTCTCCGCGGCGGCCTGCCCGGATCGTTTGATGTCCTCCACCTTCATTCAAAGACGCAGCGGGGGAAGTAGAACGAAACCACCCAGTTGGGCATGTCGACGATCTCGCTGATGCGCAGGTCACCGCAAACCGAGACGAGCATATAGGCATCTACCGGATCCATGCGGTAGCGGCCGGAGAGCAGGTCGATCATCTGGGAAACGGCGCTCCTGGCGCCGTCCATCAGATCCGGCCCGATACCGGTTGTCACCTCGTAGCCCTTGGCGTCGAGATGCCGCGACACCGGACCGGGCGTTGTGAAACGCGGCGTCCGCAGCCGGGCATCCTTGACCAGATCGAGCGTCAGCACGGCGTTCATGGGGCTCTCGATCGCCGTGCCGCAGACCTCGCCGTCACCCTGCGCGGCGTGCGTGTCGCCGACCGAGAACAACGCTCCCGCGACCTCCACAGGGAGGTAGAGAACCGTGCCGGCGGCGAGATCACGGATGTCCAGATTGCCGCCCACGCGCCGCGGCGGGACCACCGAATGCAGACCCGGCTCAGCCGGGGCATTGCCGATGGTGCCGGCGAAGGGCTTGAGCGGCACCCGGCCGCTCTTGCCGAACAGCGCCGGTTCGAGCGAGGCGGCGTCGTACTTCCAGATATTCAGTGCCGGTTGGGAGAAGTCATCCGCCAGCAGACCGAATCCCGGGATATTCGCCGTCCAGCCGAAGCCGGACGGCTTGAACGCCTCGATGGTGATTTTCAGGGCATCGCCCGGCTCTGCCCCTTCGACATAGATTGGCCCAGTGACCGGGTTCACCTTGGCAAAATCGAGCAAAGCAACGTCGTCGACGGTGCTCTCGATCGTCAGCTGCCCGCCGGACGAGTCCAGGCACTGGAACTCGATCGTCGACCCTGGCGCCACCCGTTCGGCCGGGACAAAGGAATTGTCCCAGCCGAAATGATGGTGGCGCCCGTGGATGGTGTAGTCGCAGTTATTGCACATCGGTCACATACACATTGTCGTAGTTGATCGGGATGTGGACCGGGTCGACATAGAGGTTGTCGGCACCACCCATGCGGGTTGATTTCATGGTGAAACGCTGCTCGTTGAAGACCGGTGCCCAAGGAGCGTCTTCCATGATCTTGCCGTAGATCTCGCTCCACATCTTGGCGCGTTCGCCAGCCTTGGCCGGGTCAACGATGGAGTCGGCTTCGGCCGCCTTGGCGTCGAGCTCCTTGTTGCAATACCACGACCAGTTCCAGCCGCCCGGGACGGCACCAGCGCAGCCGAGGATCGGGCCGTAGAAGTTCGACGGATCGGGGAAGTCGGCGATCCAGGCCATGCCGCCGGACCAGATCATCGGCGCACCCGCCTTGTCGCCGCCGGCGGCGATGACGTTGGCCTGCGCGAGCGACTGGATGCTGGCCTTGATGCCGACCGCCGCCAGATCCTGCTGAATGGCCTGCGCGATGCGCGGGTTGGGATCGGTGTTCATGGCAAACAGCTGCGTGTCAAACCCGTCGGGATGCCCGGCCTCGGCAAGCAAGGCCTTGGCCTTGGCCACGTCATAGGGATAGCCCTTGAATTCCTTGTCATAGCCAGGCATCGACGGCGGCAACGGCTGATTGGCCGGCACCGCACGGTTGTTGATCAGCTGGACGATGCGGTCCTTGTTGATCGCCATGTTGACCGCCTGCCGCACCTTCACGTTGTCGAAGGGCGCCATGGTGGTATTCATGGTGATATAGCCGGTGTGCAACTGGCCGCCCTCGACGACACGGGCCTTCTGCTCGGGATCGGCCATCACCTCCTGGAATTTCGCCGGCGGAATGCCGTCGCCGGGGACGTCGATCTCGCCTTTCTGGAGCCGCAGCAGCGCCACGATCGGCTCCTGGCCGATCTCAAAGGTGATCTTGTCGAGATGCGGCAGACCCTTGTGCCAGTAATCCGGGTTGCGCTCGAAGACCACGCGCTGGCCGAGCGTCCATTCGGCGAGCTTGAAGGCGCCGGTTCCGACCGGATGTTTGCCGAAGTCTGCGCCGTATTTTTCGACTTCTTCCTTCGGCACCACATGCGAGAAGTTGATCGCCATGACATGCAGGAAGGTGGCGTCGGGCCGGGTCAGCTCGAACTTGATCGTGTAGGGATCGACGACGGTTATGCCCGCCAGGCTTTCCGCCTTGCCGGCAGCGACGTTGTCATAGCCTTTGATCGAGCCGAAGAAGCCGGCACCCGGGCTCTGTGTCTTTGGATTGGTGACCCGGTCGAGCGAATATTTCACGTCGTCGGCGGTCATCTCGCGGCCATTGTGGAACTTCACTCCGTGGCGCAGCTTGAAGGTGAAGGTCTTGCCGTCGGGCGCAATCTCGTAGGTCTCGGCAAGGTCGGGCCGCAGGTTGGTGGTGCCCGGCTCGTAGTCCATCAGCCCGTCGAACAGGCTCTTGATCATCGACCAGTTCTGCCAGTCATAGCCGATGGCCGGATCGAGCGTGGCGACGTCGTCCTTGTAGGTGATGGTGATCGCGCCGCCCTGCTTGGCATTCGGATCGACGGCGTCTTCGGCGCGTACGCTTGTCATGCCAAGCACCAGCGCAAGCGCCGATGCCGCCACGGTCGATATCAGATATTTTCTCATGTCATGTTCCCTTTCTCTGGTTTTCTTGGTTTTCATCTGAGCTTGATGCGTGGATCGATGAACGGTGCGACAGTGTCGGCCAGGAGATTGCCGAGCACGATGGCAAAGGCCGAAACCAGGGTGACCCCCATGATGATCGGAATGTCGATGCGCTGAATGGCCTGCCAGGCTAGCTGGCCGATGCCTGGCCAGCCGAACACGCTTTCGACAACCACGATGCCGCCCATGAAGATGCCGATATCGATGCCGATCATGGCGATGACCGGCAGGATGGCGTTGGGCAGCGCGTGCCGGAGGATAATGGCGCTGCGTGCAAGACCCTTGGCACGCGCGGTACGCACGTAGTCCTGGCGCAGCACGTCGATCATCGACGAGCGCATCATGCGGGCGTACCAGCCGGCGCCGAGAATTCCCATGGTCAGCGACGGCAGCACCAGATGACGCCAGGTGCCGTAACCGCCGATCGGGAACCAGCCGAGCCGCACCGCGAACACATAAAGCAGCAGCAGGCCGACGACGAATTGCGGCGCCGAGACGCCAACGAAGGAGGCGACCATCAGCGACTGGTCGGTGGCGGTGCCACGCTTGACGGCGGCGATGAGGCCCATCGTCAGCCCGATCACGACTTCGCAGGCAATGGCGCCGACCATCAGCAGCAGGCTTGCCGGCAGCCGCGAGACGATAAGCTCCGTGACCTCCGAGCGCTGAATGTAGGAGCGCCCCAGATCGCCGCTGAGAAGGCTGGTCAGATAGTGCCAATACTGGACGACGAAGGGCTGGTCGAGGCCGAGCTGCCGGCGGATGTTTTCGACCGTCTCGGGTGTGGCGCTGCGGCCGGCGATCTGGCGGACGGGATCGGCGGGCAGCAGGTAGAGCAGCGCAAAGGTGATCAGAGAGACGCCGAGCAAGATGAGCACCGACTGGACAACGCGGCGGCCGAGATAGGCGATCATGCCCGCCCCCTTTGCGTCGGATCGAGGATGTCGCGCAGTGCGTCACCGATCAGGTTGAAGGCCAGCGCCAGTGCCAGGATCGCCGCACCGGGAAAGAAGACCAGCCAGGGCGCGGCCTGGAAATAGGTCTGGTTCTCGAAGATGATGTTGCCCCATGACGCGGTCGGCGGTTGCACGCCGATGCCGAGATAGCTGAGCGTCGCTTCGAGCAGCACCGTGGTCGAAATACCGAGCGTGCCCCAGACGATGATCGTCGGCAAAAGGTGGGGCAGGATATGGCGGAACAGGATGCGTGGAGCGCTAGCGCCGATGGTGCGCTCGGCATCGATGAACTCGCGCTCGGAGAGCGAACTTGTCTCGGTGTAGATGACGCGGGCGGTCTGCACCCAGTTCACCAATGCGATCACCATGGCGACGATCCACAGGCTCGGCTGGAGCACCGCCGCCAGGCAGATGGCGAGCAGCAGCGCCGGGAAAGCCATCATCAAATCGGTGAAACGCATAAGGGCGCTGCCGATCCAGCCGCGGAAATAGCCGGCGGTGATGCCGACCAACGTGCCGATCAGAAGCGCCACGCCATTGGCGACGATGCCGATGATCAGCGACGTGCGCGCGCCGAAAAGGAGACGGGTCAGCAGGTCGCGGCCAAGCAGGTCGGTGCCCAGCCAGAATTGGGCCCCCGGCGGCAGTGGCGCGCCTTCAAGCGTGAGCCCGTCGAACATCTGCTCGTTTGGATCGTAGCCTGTCAGCCACGGTGCAAGAATGGCGCCGGCCAAGACAACGGCAATAATCCCGAGGCCGAGCAAAGCGAGAGGCCGATTTAGCAGACGTCGCCAGACGCCGGCGCGAGGCTTGGCTGGCATACGCCCGGCGGCCGAAAGCTCAGGCGCGATCGGATTGGTCATCGTCGCCTTCTTCTTGTGTCATCGCCATGATCCTGCGCGCGGCTTCCTCGACGCTGATTTGCCAGCTCATCGCCAGCGAGCGGAGCTGCGCATAGGCACGGCCGTCCTCGGCGCCCTTCGACAAGACCTCCACCGCGCGTACGATGGTCTGGCGCTCCGCGACCCGCTGACGAAGCGAGGCAATCTCGCTGGCCAGAAGCTTGCGCGCCTCGAAACTCTGCCTTGCGATCAAAAGTGCGCTGTAGACGCCGGCATTGCCGACCGGTTTCAGCAACTGCGCATCGGCCTTGTGCGACAATGCCCATTCGACGCGTCCCGGCGCCTCGGAGCCGATCAGTGCTATCAGCGGCATCGGCGCCTCGCCCGACTTCCACGGAAATTGCTCGTCAAAGCCGAGATCGACGTCGAAGAAGACGAAGTCCGCCGCCAAGGCTTCGGCCGGCAGTTCCGGCCAGAAGCCAATCGCCTCAAGGCCTATGGCCGACAATTGCCTTGTGATCGCCTGCACGGTCGGATGTGGACGATGCAGGACAAAAGCCCTGGCGCCTCCGAGGTTCGGGATACGCGCCATCTTGCTCACGACACCACCCGCAGGCGTGGCCGCCCGAACGTCTCCGTCCGGTCATAGCGGGAAAGGTAGGGATCGGGTGCCACGCCCTTCGTCAGTGTGACCGTTTTGAACGATGTTCCATCGATACGTCCGATTAGCACCGGCAAGGTAGCATGCTGGGTTTGCTGGTCGATGGCGATGTCGCCCAGTGGCGTTCGAAATGATGTTTCGGAAAAGACCTTGGGAAGGTCCGTCCATTGTGCACCGGGGTTAAGGGTGAGGATCTCGGCGAGCATGCGCACCGAGGCATAAGCCGCCGCCTCGAAGGATGAGGCCGGCATGACGGAAGGCACTGGAACCGCACCGCGATCCGCCCCCGAGATGTCGTGAAAATAGGGCCCAACGGAAAGGTGGCCATCGCCTGCCCCGTTGAGCGCCGGCAATTCGCATTCCGTGAGATTGCAGGACAGGATCGGGCAACGCTCCGGCCTGAAATGCGGGTCGCGCCGGCCAAGCTCCGCATAGGCAGCGATGAAGGCATAAGAAGAAGGGCCGATGAGATTGTTCAGAATGAAATCAGGTCTCGTCGCCTGTATCTCCGCGATCAGCCGCGCAACATCGACCTCGCCGAGCGGCAGATAGCGTTCGCCCAGCACCTTGCCGCCAGCGTCCGCAATCAGGTCGCGCGCCACGCGGTTGGTCTCCCAGCCCCAGATGTAGTTGGAACCGAGCAGGAAGCCATCGGCGCCGAAACGAGGCACGACATAGGCGAGCAGCGGTACGAGATGCTGATTGGGGCAGGCGTGTGTGTAGACGACATGCTCGTTGGCTTCGAAGCCCTCGTACGGGCAGGCGTACCACAGCGTGCCGCCTGCCCTTTCCAGGATTGGAATGACCTCCTTGCGACTCCACGAGGTGACGCAGCCGATGATGTGACGCACGCCGCTGTTGGCGAGAATGTCCGCGCAGCCGCTTGCATAGCGATCGATGTTGCCCTGCGGGTCGCGCTCGATCGGGATGAATTCGAATGGGATTGCGAGATCGCCGTTGACGTCGGCGATGGCGTTCATCGCACCCGCACGGCAGGATTCGGACACCAGCCGGTAGTTGCCAGACCGCGAATAGAGAATGCCGATCTCGATATGCCGTTTCAAGCAATGCCTCAAAATGACAATGCCCCGCAGCCACCGCCGCCAGGCGAGAGCATACGAGGCATTCTTGCCGCCCGGCGGTCGGAGCCGGTATTTGTCCTCACCGTATTACGCCCGCGCTCCCAGTCAAGAGCCGCCACGCGAAACTTTGGCCAGCCGAAACCGTTGGGCGCGCAGCACGCAACTCATGCCGCTGGTTGTGCAGAGTCCGCCAGGAACCAAAATTGCTGATGTCCAGGTATGGGGCCGGACAAACCCGGTTCGCTACCATTCAAAGCAACGACTTTAATATCGGTTTACCTGAATCTGCTAGCAGCAATGACGCCGGCTTTTCGTCGGTCAAGCAAAGGGTTCCACCTTGCCGCAGCAATTCAGCACTCCGTTCGGTCACCGGGGCGATGCCAACTGGCCGAGGTTGCACGGCTTGATGGGCGTCGAGTTGGAACGCGCGCCCGATGTTCTCGTGCCTCGCGTCGCCTTGGCCCGGAAGCTCGGTGGATGGGACTTTGGTGGCGGGAGCCGGGCTTGAGCGTCATTCGCGCCTTGCAAGGCGCCGACCTCCCGGCAGTTGCGAACATGTTTCAGCGCGTGCTGTTGAAGGAGAGGACCGAAGCGCCGGCCTCTCTCGTGGAATACATGAAACGGTTTTATCTGGATGCGCCCGGTTGCGCAGACAACCTCCGGTCGCTTGTCCATGTCAACGACGCCGGTCGCGTCTCCGGATTTGTCGGCGTCCACGTCCTGCCGATGACGTTCAACGGCCGACAACTACGCGCGGCCATCTGTAGCTCGCTCATGGTCGAGGACCATGAGCACGATCCGCTGGCCGGCGCCCGCTTGCTAAAAGCTTACCTGGATGGTCCGCAGGACATCTCCTTCAGCGAGACGGCCAACGATATTTCCGTGAAATTGTGGACCCGGCTGCGCGGCGTGGTCCTGCCGCAATACAGCCTTGACTGGGTCCGCGTGATGCGCCCCGCGGCCTTCATGCTCAGCCTTTCCGCCAATCGCATGGCGCTTGCGCGAATGCTCAATCCGCTGGCGCGTACAATCGACCGATTTTACTGCAGAAGGATGACGTCCAGCGAGCGACGTTGGTCGGGTGTGGCGGTGGACGGGGCAGGCCACGGAGCATTTCGTACATCCGAAATCGACAGCCATGCATTTGCCAGGCTCATCGAACCGTTTACCGCTCAATTCGCCCTGCGGCCTGACTGGACGGAAGATCAACTCGACCACATCCTGACCGATGCGGCGCAAAAGCCGGATCTGGGCGAGCTTGTCTACGTTTGTGTGACGTCGCCAGTCGGCACCAATGTCGGCGCTTTCGCCTACTACGCACGGAAGTATGAAATTGGTCGCGTGCTGCAGATCTTCGCCCTCCCCGGCCAGGCGGGCCCGGTGATTGACTGCCTGATCGATCACGCCGCCGCGCGCGGCGTCAGCGGCCTGCGCGGACGTATTCAACCTGCACTTCTGGAGGCGATGCTTGGACGACGCATTGCTTTCCTGACCGTTGCCTCAACGGTGGTACATTCACGTGATCTAGAGCTTTTGGACGCGATGAAGAACTCGCAAGTCTTCCTGAACGGGCTTGCGGGCGAGCAGTGGAGCCGGTTGATCGGAAGCCGTTTCAGCTAGTAGAGCGGGACACGCTCAAGTTGAACCGAGCATTCCGCTCTATCTATTTTAGGCGCGTTTCCACTTGGCTGCAGAATGCTTGGGTCAAAACCCAATCACTCTGAACGACCGAGTTCGACCCTTTGCCGTCATCCAGTTGGGAGCGTCGCATGACGCGATCTGACCCAATCACGACGCTCACTCCGGTCAGTGGTAACGTCCGGATTTGGCGCGCGATTCCGACCTCAGCGAACGAAGTTGTGACACGCCATTCCAGTGTATGATTGCTTCGCCAAATTGGGGTGTGCGCTGCAATATCAGCCCGAGACAGCCGCGCTTGCCGAAGGGGCTGTCGGCTTTGACGGGATTGGCGTAAGCTACAGTTAAGGGGGTGCACACATGCACCGCATCATCGCCATAGCGATCTTAGTTCTCGCGGCCGCGTTCAGTTCCGCGCGGGCGGAGGTGCTGATCGGTGTCTCGTCTGCGATGACGGGACGGCTCGCCTGGATCGGCGAGCAGGGACAGCGCGGCGCGGAGATGGCAGTGGCCGACGTCAACACGGCGGGCGGCGTGCTCGGCCAGAAGGTGAGGCTCATCTCGGTCGACGACTTCTGCGATCCCGAGCAAGCTGTGGCGGCCGCCAAAAAGCTGGTGGCTGACGGGGTCGTGCTCGTCGTCGGGCATTATTGCTCCGGGGCCTCGATCCCCGCATCAAAAGTGTACGAGGAGGCGGGCGTCGTTGAGATATCCCCAGGCTCGACCAATCCGCAGCTGACCGAACAGGGCCGTGCCAATGTCTTTCGCACCATTGGCCGCGACGACGCGCAAGGTTTCATCGCTGGCAACTACCTTGCCGATCGCTGGGGCAACAAGAAGATTGCGATCCTCCACGACAACTCGACCTATGGGAAGGGTCTCGCCGACGAGACCAGGAAGCAGCTGCACAAGCGGGGCGTGACTGAGGCCGTTTACGACGCATACATTCCCGGGAAGGACGACTATTCGGCCGAGGTCGCTACGTTGCAGACCGCCGGCGTCTCCGCCTTATATGTGGGTGGGTATCATGCCGAGGTTGCGCTGATTGCTCGCGCTGCACACGACAGTGGCTACACGGTTCAGCTCATATCCGGAGATGCTTTGGCGACCGAGGAATTTGCCCTGATCGCCGGCCCCGCCGCGGAGGGGACCCTCTTCACGTTCCCGGCGGACGCGAGGCGAAGCCCCGAAGCGGCCGCGGTCGTTGAGCAGTTCCGTGCGGAGAATTTCGAACCCGCGGGCTACACGCTGTTGAGCTACTGCGCGGTCCAGGTTTGGGCCCAGGCGGTCTCGAAGGCAGGTTCGCTGGAGCCGAAGGCCGTCATTGCGGCACTGCACGAACAGGAATTCGACACCGTGATCGGCCGGGTCGATTTCGACGACAAGGGCGACCTCACCAAGCAGAGCTGGGTTTGGTACGTCTGGCGCGGCGGAGAGTACGTGCCGGTTGAATAGGGTTCGCTGATCGCCGGCGTGCCGGCTGAGATGTCTAGTCTGATGCAGACCAGTGTGGCCGGACTGTTCCGACTCGCCGAGATGCTTGAACGCCTCGGCATACGCGGCCGGCTGTTGCTCGCCTTTTTCGGGATCAGCGCCCTTGCGGTGCTGGCAACCGCTGCGGCGCTTTATGCCTTCCTCCAGGTTGGCGACGTCGTGGACCGAATTACCACGGATCGAGTGCCGTCGGCGCTCGCCTCCCTCCAGCTGTCGCGCCAAGCCGAACGGGTCGCTGCTGCCGCGCCATCGGTGCTGGCAGCGACAAGCAGGGCTCAGCACAGCGAGGTCTCGGCTGCCGTCGCGCTCGAGATGTCCCGCCTCGAGGCCCTGCGCACGGACCTCCGGGATGCCACGTTGGGCACAGTGCCTTTGGCCGAGATTGAGGAAGCCGCGATTGTTCTGAGGCGCAACCTGAAGGAGCTCGACTCTCTTGTTGTCGCCCGGCTCGACGTGGTCGCCCGCAAGGAGGAGCTCCTGAACCGCCTCGCCGCGACGACAACCGGAAGCCAGCGCCTTGTCGCCACCGGCATCCTAGTGATGGATTCCAGGCTGCCGCAATGGCGGGCGGTCGCGGCCGACACGTCGCTGTCGCCCGATCGACGCGCAGCGGCGATGGCCGACCTGGTCCAGGCGATTGCGGCCTACATCCCCCAGCAGAAGGCGCAGCTGGAGATCTCGGCAGTCAACGACGCGCTGGTGAAGGTCGCGAACGCGCCGACGCCGGGCGACTTGGCGTTGATCCTTTTTCCGCTACGCCGTTCGCTCACTGCTCTTGAAAAGGTCTCCACGGAGATCGACGAAAAGCTGCGGACCCGCTTTCGGCAGCGTGTCGATGAGTTCAAGGGCTTGACCGACGGCGAGGACAGCATCCCCAAGGCGCGGGAGGACGAGTTTGCTGTCCTGGCACAGGGCGAAAGGCTTCTGGCCGAGAACAATCGACTGTCGCGCAATCTCACCGCTGGCGTCGATCGCCTGGTCGCCACGGCAGACCAGGAGATCGCTGCGTCCGGTCGCGAAGCCGCGCTCGTCCAGCGCTACGGCACCGCGGTTGTGCTCGGCTCCGCCTTCCTCAGCCTCCTGAGTTCGGTTCTGGTTGTCTGGCTCTATGTCGACCGCAGCCTCCTCGCCCGACTGGGGGCCGTGAGCCAGGGCATGCTCGCGATTGCGGGGGGCAACCTTCGTGCGCCGCTGCCAGCCGCGGGCAGCGACGAAATCGGGCGTATGGCCAAAGCGCTGAGACTTTTCCGGGATACTGCTGTCGAGGTCGAGGAAAAGAACCTGCGCGACGTTGCGGAAGCTCGTCAGCGGCTCATCGATGCCATCGAAAGCATCTCCGAAGGATTCGCTCTGTACGACGGGGAGGACCGGCTCGTCCTCAGCAACAGCCGCTACCGCGAATTGCTCTACACCGGTCTGGAGACCGAACTGACGCCCGGCACGACATTCGAGCAAATCATTCGCCGATCCGCTGAGCGCGGCTACATCAGGGACGCCGAGGGGCGGGTCGAGGAGTGGGTCGCCGAGCGCCTCTCGCGGCACCGCAACCCTAGCGAACCTTGGGTGCAGCGGCGAGGCGACGGGCGATGGGTCATGATCAGCGAGCGGCGGATCAGCGCCGGCGGCACGGTCGCCGTCTATTCGGATATCACTGAGCTGAAGCAAAGGGAGGAGAACCTCGCCGAGAAATCCGTGATTCTGGAGGCGCTTTCCAGCAAGCTGGCGAAGTATCTGGCGCCCCAAGTGTACCGCTCGATATTCACCGGCCGCCAGGAGGTCAGGATCGCCAGCCAGCGGAAGAAACTGACAATATGCTTCTCCGATATCGCGGGCTTTACCGAGACCACTGACAAAATGGAATCCGAGGATCTCACCCAACTCCTCAATCACTATCTGACGGAAATGTCGAAAATTGCTTCGGATCACGGCGCTACGATCGACAAATATGTCGGCGACGCGATCCTGATGTTTTTCGGCGATCCCGAGACTCGCGGCGTCAAGGAGGACGCGCTGGCTTGCGCGCAGATGGCACTTGCAATGCAAAAGCGGATTAGCGAGCTTGCCGAAGTCTGGCGGGACATGGGGATCGAAACACCGCTGCGGTGTCGCATCGGCATCCATACCGACTACTGCACCGTCGGTAACTTCGGCAGCGAGGACCGGATGGACTACACGATAATCGGCGGCGCCGTGAATCTCGCCTCGCGCCTGGAGCAGGAGGCGCCGCCGGGGACAATCCTCATTTCCTACGAGACGTTTGCGCAAGTGAAGGACGCAATCGACTGTGAAGAACTGGGGCAAGTCCAGGTCAAGGGGATCGCCTATCCCGTCGCCACCTACCGCGTCATCGATCTGAAGGCCAATTTGGCGGCCGCTCGTCGTGCTGTTCGGACCGAGCTGCCGCACTTCAGGTTGGAACTTGAACCGGAGCTGATGTCCCCTGACGAGCGTGGCGATGCCGCCAATGCACTTCGAGACGCGCTGGATCGGCTTCGTCACAAGCCTGGGCAGTAGGGCTTGGTCCACAACGACCCCTCCCAATGGACACAAGGAGTGGGATGTGGGACGCCGCTCATTGGCGCTGTCGATGCGAAGGCCGCAGAACGGTCGCGGTCAGTCTTCGAACTCGGGCGGAACGTCGGCATCGGAGCCGAGACTTAACATTCACGGCATCACTGGCAAGGTCCGGATATGGCGCAACGTGCTCGTTCTCGCAGATGAGATGTACGGCAACTTCCCGCCCATCTCGGCCATGACGACGGCCTGGGACGTGGCGGTCTCGAAGCAGGTCAGGTATCGAGTTCTTCGACTTCCTCGACGAGTTGCGGACGCATGTGCAGATAACGCGTCGCCTTGCGCTTGGCGATGATATCGGCCCAGACGTGTTCCACTTGTGAGGCGGCCAACCCCGCCGCCTGCCCCACCGCCTCAGCCGCCACGCCGTTGTTAAGACCGTAAAGGCAAAGATCCATACGGTCATAGGGAAGCGAGAAGTAGAACTCCTCCTGGGTCTGCGCCAGCGAGTAGGTATCGGTGGTCGGAGGCCGGTTGCGGATTTCTTCCGGAATACCGAGATGGGCCGCAAGCGCATAGACCTGTGTTTTATAGAGGTGGGCAATCGGCTTGACGTCCGCGGCGCCGTCACCGTTCTTCACGAAGAAACCCTGATCGTATTCCAGCCGGTTCGGGGTTCCAAGAACGGCGAAGTTCAGGCGATCCGCATGATAGTATTCAATCTGCTTGCGGGTGCGCTGCTTCATATTGGTAGCGGCGACGACGCCGAGATAGACAGGCAGCGGCATTCTCAGTTTCGTCTGCTTGCCCTCCGGGTCTTGCACCACCAGGGACGAGATATTGTAGCCCCCGCCCTCAAGGGCGTTCGCGATCACGATCTTCGAAGCCCAGCCTTCGCCGTATTCCGGGACCAATTCGCGGATGAAGGCGTCGCGACGCCTGTAGCAGCCCATTGCGCGCAGGATCGGCCCGATATCCTCCGTCACAGCCTCGACACCGAAAGTTTCGGCGACGAGGCGGCCGAGCCGCAGACTTTCAGGATCGGAATCGCTTTCCGGCATGAACAGGCAAAGTACATTCTTGGGGCCAACGGCTCGTGCCGCCAACGCGACCGACACGCTCGAATCGATCCCGCCCGAAAGACCGAGCACAAGGCCCCGCTTGCGAAGCCCGCGCAACTGCTGGCGCAAGGCCGTTACGATACGGTCCGTTTCGGTGATCAGGTCGATTGCCAGAGCCTGCGCCAGAAAGGTCCGCGCATCCTCGGTCGGGCGAACATTCATTGCGCGGCCTCCATGGTTTCTGCCGCAAGCCGACGGCTGACCTTGCCGGTATCGGTCTTCGGCAGCTCGCGGCGGAACTCGACGACCTTGGGGACCATGAAGTCCTCAAGGTGGCGTGCACAGTGACGTATGATATCCTTTTCGGTAAGCGCCGGGTCGGACCGTACTATAACTGCGCCGATCGCATGCCCGAGCACGGGATCCGGCACACCGACAACCACCGCTTCCGCGATGCCCGGATGAGCGTGAAGCACGGCTTCCACTTCCTTGGGCGCCACCTTCTCTCCCCGCGACTTTATGATGTCGTCCTTGCGGCCGACGAAATAAAGAAAGCCTTCCTCATCGGCCCTGAAAAGATCGCCGGTGTAGAGAACCTTCTCCCAAGGGTTCGGACCCCGGCGCAGGGCTCGTGCCGTCGCAGCTTCGTTTCGCCAATAACCCTGCATGACGTGCGGCCCGCGAATGACCAGCTCACCCGCTACGCCCGGCGGCACCCGTTGCCCCTCGTCGTCGACGACAAAGGCTTCGGTGTTCGGAATGGCTATTCCGACCGAGCCCGGCCGGCGGTCGAGCTCCTCGGGCGGCAGATAGGTGCAGCGCTTGCATTCCGTCAGGCCATACATCGAATAGAGCCTGACACCGGGGAAAAGGAACCGAAGGCGTTCTATGTGAGGCGGCGGCAAGGCAGCCGCCGTGTTGGAAATATAGCGAAGGCTGGGCAGGAAGCCCGGCGCCAGGTCCCTCAACTGCAGGATCATCGCTGCCATCGTGGGCACGAGCGGAAGCCCGGTGACGCCTTCCTGGCGGATGCGTTCAAAGACCGCCTGGGGAAAAGCGAAGGACTTCTCGAGCACGAGCGTGGCGCCGAGCCTGACGGCCATCAGCAATTGATAGAGGCCGTAGTCGAAAGCGAGGGGCAGAACATTCAAGATGATGTCGTCGGGCGAGTTGCGCAGGTAGTTGGTGATGGAGTCGGCCGCCGCGTCGCAATTGCGGTGCGTCATCATCACACCCTTGGGCCGGCCGGTCGAGCCCGAGGTGTAGATCAACATCGCAAGATCGACGTCAACGCCGCGATGGTCAATCTCCCTGACTTGGACCGTCAAGCACTCCGCCAGGGATGTGGCCCCTGCCGGGCATTGGCTATCGGCAGCAACGGTGGAAGCCACGAAGATGCCGGTCTTGCCGGAGGACGTCTCGCCGGAGGATCCGGACGCCTCGGCGACCACGGGCATCAGTCTTGCTTGCGTGAGGATCGCGGCGGCATCGCAATCGGCGATGATGTAGGCTAGCTTTTCGGCCTTGGTGGATGCGTTGATCGGACTGAAAGTCGCGCCTGCTTTAAGAACTGCGAAAATCGAAACCGCAGCCTCCCAGCAATTGTCCATGAAGATCAGCACCCGGTCGTCGCGCCTGACGCCATTCAAAAAAAGGGCGGCGGCCAAGCGGCTCGAGAGATCGTCCAGCTCTTTGTAGCACAGCCTTTTGTGCTCGGTGATCAATGCCGTTTTGGCTGGATGGGCAGCGGCCTTCGCCGTCAGAAAATGTTCGATCCGCACGGACGCTCCTCACCGATGGCTATGCTGCCAGCGCTTCTGCTTTTGCCTTGACGAAGGCTGAGATACGGTCAATCGAATCCAGATTGGCCGGTACGATGTCGGCATCGACCATGGCTATGCCAAAATCATCCTCTATGAATGCCACTAGCTCCAACACGGCCGTCGAGTCGATGATGCCGTTCTCGATCAGTGATGCGGTGTCTGCAAGCTCGTAGGACGTGTCGCCGAACAGGAAGTTGTCGACGATAAAGGTTTTGACCTTGTCCTTGATTGCTACCATGATTTTTCATTCCCTCGATTTTTCAGGCCGCTCGTGCTTCACCGACCTTTTCGCCGGTGAAAATCTTCTGCCACAGTTGCGCCGACAAAATGCCGACGAAAGCCGCATTGTCGCGGAATCCGGACGCTGGCTGCAAGCGGCATTTCTCGTGCAGGTTCGCCACCGCCTTGGCGTTGAATAGTCCTCCGGATGCGATACTCGCCTCGCTCAGCGAGTCGCGTACGTAGTCCAATTCTCCGGCTCCCACGAAGGAGCGGGCTTCCGGAGCCCGGTAAGGCTGTTTGGTGCGCTCGCGGATGGCCGCCGGAAGCAGGTGTCTGGCAACTTTGCGCAATATGTGTTTTTCCACCAGTCCCTTCAGCTTCATCTCCGGCGGAAGTCTTGCCGCAAACTCCACCAAGCGATGGTCAAGGAAGGGGAACCGCCCTTCGATACCGTGCGCCATGGCCATGCGATCGCCCTGGCTGGAGAGGATGTAGCCCGGCAGGAGGAAGCGGGTTTCTAGATATTGCGCCTGATGCAGCGGATGCCACCGGGAAAACGCCTCAGGCAACCGGCTGGCCAGGTCCTCGGCCGCGTCATACCCCTTCAATGTCGCGCGCAGGTCACCGGAAAAGAACATCTTCGCCGCTGATGTGGTCTTGAAACGCGGCCGATGCGAGAACAGCGGATCGTCCAGGGCAGCGCTGCCGGTTCCGAAGAACGCAGCCAGGTATTCCACGGACTGCTGTTGCAGGCCCGGCAGATAGGGATAAAGCTTGCGGAACAGTTGTGGCCTTATGCGCGATGCCGGCTGTCGCGCGCAGAAACGGCGAACCCGCGCTTCCTTGAAGACATCATAGCCGGCAAAGACCTCGTCGGCGCCTTCGCCTGTCAGCACTACTTTCAAACCGGCCTGGCGAACGAGGCCGGACAGTTGATAGAGGGGGGCTGGGGCCGTGCGGATGATCGGCCGCTCGGTAAAGCGGATGACTTCGGGAAACACACCGGCGATATCGCCGGCACGACACGCAATGGTTCGATGGCGCGTGCCAAGTGCTGACGCCATTTCGGTCTGGAAGGCGCTTTCGTCATGCTCGGCGCTGTCGAACGTCACGGAAAATGTCTGCAGCTTAAGAGGAGTCATGCCGGCCGCGAGTGCCGAAACGAGGGATGAATCGAGCCCGCCCGAAAGGTAAGAACCGACCGGCACGTCGGCGCGCATGCGAAGCCTCACCGCGTCGGTCAACAGGGCCTGCAGTTCCTCGGCCGCGTCGTCCTCATTGGTGATCTTCGATGGCCTATCCGGATACGGGTAGTCTAGGTGCCAATATGGTTTGACCGTGACTTGCCCCCGTGTCGCGATCATCACGCTTGCCGGCTCCAGCTCGTGGATGTTGCGGAAAGCCGTGCGTGGAGCGATCGGCGCCCACAGCGTAAAGATCTGGTCGAGTGCAATTGGATCGATTTCGGCCGAGACGCCGGGTACCGTCAGCAGGGCCTTTATCTCCGACGCAAAGTAGAGCACCCCGTCCTTGCTGGTGTAAAACAGCGGCCGAACACCCATGCGGTCTCTTGCAAGCACCATCCGCCGCCGCCGGTTATCCCAAATCGCGAAGGCGAAATCACCGTTCAGGAGCGACAGACAGTCTTCGCCCATCTCGTCATAAAGCTGCAGGAGAACTTCGGTATCGCTCGACGTGCGGAAGCGTCGGCCCTTGGCCAGCAGCCCTTCGCGCAATTCCACGTAGTTGAAGATCTCGCCGTTGAACGCAATCGTCAAATTGCCGGTTTCGTCGGACATCGGCTGCTGGCCGTCACCAATTCCAATCACCGACAGCCGCGCATGCCCAAGTCCAACCTCGGGCGCTACGAATTTCCCTTGTTCATCCGGCCCGCGATGGGCGATCGCAGACGTCATGCGCGCAAGCAAAGCTTCCGCATCCCGGACTGAACCGAAATAGCCCCCGAATCCGCACATCCACACAGCTCATACTGAACAGCAAGCCACGAAACATAGCGGTCATAAGCGCCTCAAAGGTTAATCGGATACGTTTCAGCGAGCATGTGGTTAACAGGATGTTAGGACAAAATGATGCTTTTGCGGACCGACTTGCGCCCCACTTCAGATGTCAGCTTGACGGCATCACGGCGAGCGGTGCAAATCACTGCTTCGAGTACGGCCGGTACCAGTCGACAAACTTCTTCAGCCCGTCCTCTATCGAAACGCTAGGCCTGAAGCCGAAATCCCGCTCCAGCGCGGTCATGTCGGCGTAAGTCTTCTCGACGTCGCTCGCCTGCATCGGCTCGTTGTGGCGGATTGCCTTGACCTTGAGCAGCCTTTCCAGAATGTCGATGAAGTCGCCCAGACGCACCGGCCGGTTGTTGCCGACATTGTAGAGCCTGTTCGGCGGAACGTCAGCCGCCGGCGGCTTGTCGAGCACGGCGACAACCGCCTTCACAACATCGTCTATGTAGGTGAAATCGCGCCACATTTCGCCATTGTTGAAGACCCGGATCGGCTTGCCCTTGAGCATCGCCTGGGTGAACATCCAATAGGCCATGTCGGGACGGCCCCAGGGACCGTAGACCGTGAAAAACCGCAGGCCGGTCTGCGGTATGCCGAACAGATGGGCGTAGGTGTGGCTCATCAACTCATCGGTTTTCTTGGTGGCGGCGTAAAGCGAAACGGGCTTGTCGACCTGATCGGCTTCGCTGAACGGCACGCTGCGGTTGCCGCCATACACCGAGCTCGACGAGGCATAGACCAGATGCTCGAATGCCGGTTCGGCGCGACAGAATTCGAGCACTTCGAGGTGGCCCATGACATTGGAGCGGATATAGAGCCGCGGATTGTCGAGTGAGTGGCGCACGCCCGCCTGCGCGGCAAGGTGCACGATCCTAACGATGCCTTGCCCGGCCAAAGCGGCTGCAAGCGCGCCCTGTTCGGCAATATCGATCTGGTGGAACGAAAAATCCTTATGGGGCAGAAGGCCGGCAAGCCGCCCCTTTTTGAGCGCCAGGTCGTAATAGTCGTTCATGTTGTCGACGCCGACGACCGCTTCTCCCCGGTCGAGCAGATGGTGGCAAACGTGGCTGCCAATGAACCCCGCGGCTCCGGTGACAAGTATAGGCAACAAGCTTCTCCACGCGCATAGCCGGGCCGGTATCTGGAGCGGCAGATCCGGCCCATTTTGTCGTGCTATAGTCGAAAGCCGAGGTGGAGACCACCATTAAGCTGATGCGTCAGCTTGCCTCGCGCATGGCTTCGGCCGCCTGCAGGTCAACCGACACCAGTTGGCTGACGCCTTGCTCGGCCATGGTCACCCCAAACAGCCGGTCCATGCGCGCCATGGTGATCGGGTTGTGTGTGATGATGACGAAGCGCGTTTCGGTGGTTGCGGCCATTTCGTCCATCAGATTGCAGAAACGCTCGACATTGTGGTCATCGAGCGGCGCGTCGACTTCGTCGAGCACGCAGATCGGCGCCGGGTTGGTCAGGAACACGGCGAAGATCAGCGACATCGCCGTCAACGCCTGCTCGCCGCCGGACAGCAGCGTCATCGTCTGCGGCTTCTTGCCGGGCGGACGCGCCAGGATCTCGAGCCCCGCTTCGAGCGGATCGTCGGACTCGATCAGTTGCAGCTCGGCGGTGCCGCCGCCGAACAGATGCGAAAACAGCCGTTGAAAATGGCCGTTAACCACCTCGAAGGCGGCGAGCAGCCGCTCGCGGCCTTCGCGGTTCAGGCTATGGATCGCCTGCCGCAGCTTGCGGATCGCCTCGATGATGTCGTCGCGCTCGGAGACGATGGTCTCCAGCCGGTCCGACAGTTCCTTCTGCTCCTCCTCGGCGCGCAGATTGACGGCACCGAGCCGTTCGCGTTCGACC
This sequence comes from Mesorhizobium sp. M0954, assembly GCF_040319155.1. Lineage (NCBI taxonomy): Bacteria > Pseudomonadati > Pseudomonadota > Alphaproteobacteria > Hyphomicrobiales > Phyllobacteriaceae > Mesorhizobium > Mesorhizobium sp. M0954. The sequence goes on from NZ_JAMYNR010000002.1 coordinate 271,422, forward strand.
TTCAGCCGGTCGAGCTGACGCTCGATCTCGGCCATTTCGGGCATCGGGCTGTCGGGTTCGAGGCCGGTGTGGCGGATCACCAGATGCGGCGGCGTGTTCAGCGTTTCCTGGATGCGCGCCTCGACTTCCAGCCGACGCTCGTCGGCGGCGGTCAGCCGCTCTTCGGCGCGAACGCGGGATTCGCGCGCCTCGGCCAGCGACTGGATGGCAGCAGTCGCAGCCTTGTCCAGCTCGGACTGGCGGTTCTCCGCTTCCTGCAAGCGGTCGCCCGCTGCCTTGCGCAGGCTTTCGGCCTCGGCGAGTTGCGACAGCAGGGCGCGCCGCTTGGCGTCGATCTCGTCGGGGGCGTCGGCCAGTTGCTCGCGCTCGGCCTCGGCCTCCGCCTTGCGTTCGCCGAGCGCCGCGATCTGTGTCGAGGCGTTTTCGGCGCGCTCCATCCAGTTGCGCCGTTCCGCGCCGATGGCATCGAGCCGACGCGCACGTGCCTCGGCTTCCCGCCTCAGGCCCTCGTGAACGGCACGCGCATCGGCAAGGGCGGCGCGGTCGCGGGCGACATTGGCCGCCGACTGCTCGAGCTGCAACTGCAGGTCGCCGAGATCGGGCGCGTATTGCAGCAGCATTTCCGCCTCGACGAATGCCGCCGCCGTTTCCTCATGGCTGTCGACAATGCGTGCGCGCGCCTCGTCAAGTGCGGCACGCCGGCTCGACAGCTCGCCGCCGGCTTTTTCGGCCTCGGCCAGCGTATCGCGGGCAGCGTCGAGCCCGTGCTGGGCGTCGCGTCCGGCCTGTCGGGCGTTGCGTTCGGCCTCGCTCGCCTGGGCACGCGCCTGTTCGGCCCGGGCAAGGGCTTGTTCAGCTTCGCGCAGGGCGCGCGTGGCATGGACTGCTTCGGCATCGAGCTCGGCCAGCCGGTTTTTCTGCGCCAGCCGCTGCGCGGCGGCGGTCGGGGCATCGGCGCTGGCGGTGAAGCCGTCCCAACGCCAGAGCGCGCCTTCGCGGCTGACCAGCCGTTGACCGGGAGCAAGCAGCGTCTGCAGCCGTCTTCCGTCGGCGGCTTCGACAATGCCGATCTGGGCCAGCCTGCGGGCCAGCTGTGCCGGCGCACGCACAACGCTGGCGAGGCTCCTTATGCCTTCGGGCAATGCGGCGTCGGCAGGCTGGATTTCGCTCTGGCCCCAATGCACCGGCGCACTGCGGTCGAGCGGCACGTCGAGATCTTCGCCAAGCGCCGCACCCAGCGCCGTCTCGTAGCCACGCTCGACGCTGATCTGCTCCAGCACCGAGGGAAATAGATCGCCGCTGGCGGCGTTGAGGATCTTGGCCAGCGTGCGTGCCTCGGTTTCGATCCGCGCCAGCTCGGCCTTTGTGTCCTGAACCGGTGGGCGGGCAGCACTTTCGTCTGCACGCGCCTCGGCGACCGCCTGTTCGGCGGCAATGGCGGCTGCCTCGGCCTTTTCGAGCAGCGCCAGCGCCTGATCGACCAGTAGCCGCTTCTCGGCGGGATCGGGCAGGCCGGCGACCCTGGAGACGATCTCCGACAGTTCGCGGTCGACATCGGCAAGCTGGCGGGCAAAGCGGTCGCGGCGCTCAGCGGTGTCGCGCAGCGTCCGTTCGATCTGGTTGCGCGAGGCGGCAGCCTCCGCCCGTTCGGCGGTCAGCGCGGCGAGCCTGGCCTCGCTCGAGGCAAGCGTCGATGCCGCCTGCTCGAAAGCCGCGCGGGTGCTGGCTTCGCGCTCGGCGGCGCCGGCGTTTTCGGCATTGAGCGCGGCTTCTTCGGCGGCGAGGCGTTCGAGGATATCCGCATTATCGCGGACCATGCGCTCCTCGCGGGCAAGGTCGCCATCGAGCTGTTGCAGTCGGCGGTCGAGCTCTGCCTGGCGGGCGCGGATGCGGCCCGCCTCTTCCTCGATCTGCGCCTTGGCGATCGACAGACGCTGGAAGGCGGCGGCGGCAGCGGCTTCCGCATCGCGCAAGTCCGGCAGCCGGTGGGCGTTGATACCTTGTTCCCTGGCGGCAGCCATCTGGGCGGCGGCACGGTCGCCGACCAGCGCGGTGGCAATCGCCAGCGCCGAACGCGCTTCGCCTTCCTGCGTCTTGGCCAGCGTCCAGCGCAGATGCAGCAGCGTCGCTTCGGCCTTGCGGATGTCGGCCGACAGGTTCTTGAAGCGCGAGGCCTGGCGGGCCTGGCGTTTCAGGCTTTCGATCTGGCTTTCCAGCTCGCCGACGACGTCGTCCAGCCTTTCGAGGTTCTGTTCCGCCGCCTTCAGCCGCAGCTCGGCTTCGTGGCGGCGCGTATGCAGGCCGGAAATTCCGGCCGCCTCTTCCAGCAGCGCGCGGCGCGCCTGCGGCTTTGCCTGGATCAGCTCGCCTATGCGGCCCTGGCCGACCATCGAGGGCGAGCGGGCGCCGGTCGACTGGTCGGCGAACAGCAGCTGAACGTCCTTGGCGCGAGCCTCCTTGCCGTTGATGCGGTAGAGCGAGCCGGCCTCGCGCTCGATGCGGCGCGAGACCTGCAACTCATCGGCGTCGTTGAAGGCGGACGGCGCGGTGCGGTCGCTATTGTCGAGGAACAGCGTGACTTCGGCGGTGTTGCGGGCCGGACGCGTTCCCGAGCCGGAAAAGATGACGTCGTCCATGCCGGACGCACGCATGTTCTTGTAGGAGCTTTCGCCCATAACCCAGCGCAGCGCCTCGACCAAGTTCGACTTGCCGCAGCCGTTCGGCCCGACGACGCCGGTCAGGCCGCGTTCGATGACGAACTCGCCGGGTTCGACGAAGGATTTGAAGCCGAGCAGGCGAAGGCGCGAGAACTTCATTCGCGCCGGCCCATAGCCAAGTTTCGCAACGCTGTTCCGCGGTTTTGCAAGGAGACCCCGCGGCAAGACAAAGAAGTGCGCACGCCGAAGCGACGCCGCTTCGGCGCTGCCGAAACGTCAGAGCAGAGGGTCGATGATGGCCGACATTTCCGCAATCGACATCGCCCCTTTGTAGGTCTTTCCGTTGATGAAAAAGGTCGGTGTGGAATCGACCTTGAATTCGTCGGCGCCACGCTTCTGGACGGATCTCACATCGTCCAGAAGTTTCTGGTCCGTCAAGCAGGCCTCGAAGGACTCCTGTGTAAAACCGGCAAGCTTGGCGATTTGCAGCAGTGCGTCCTTGGTATTGTTCACACCAACCCAGTTCGCCTGCTGCCTGAACAGCACGTCGACCATCGGGAAATAGTTGTCCTTGGAGCAGCGCGCCAGCATGAAACCGGCCTCGGCGCTGGGATCGAACGGAAACTCGCGCAGTATGTAACGGGCCTTGCCGGTATCGATATATTTCGTCTTCAGCTCCGGAAAAGTGGTCTCGGCGAAATGCGCGCAATGCGGGCAGGTCATCGATGCATATTCGACGATAGTGACCTTTGCATCGTCCTTGCCGAGCTGCATGTCGGGCAATGCGCCGGGCTTCAGCAGTGCCGCCATATCGACCGTGCCCTGAGCCTCCGGCGCCGCCGCGGCGGCCGGAGCGGCCGGCTTCGCAGGTTCCGGAGCCGCAGGCTTCACATCCTGCGCCTCGGCTTTCTCGCCCGAGTCGCTGCAGGCGGCAAGCAGCGCCACCGCTGGTATTGCGGCCAGCGAAGTCAAAAGGTTTCTGCGGGACAAGGAACGGATCATACGAATCACCTGGCAATAGTTGGATTTTGCAATGCAAAGTCTACAAAAAGCGAGAGTTGGCGCGAATTAAGGCATTACCGCCCCTATTCCAATCGCCAAATCCGGGCATACCATCACGATAGCGCGAGATCACGGTTTCTTTTGACCGAGAATGGTGGCGCCAAGCCGCTCTAGCGAGGCGCGCAGCCCGCCGTCCTCGATCAAACCAACGGTGCCCGACAGCTTCGCTTTCTCGGCCGCAGTCAATGGCCGCAAACTGGGTTTCGGCTTGTCCTTGCCCGCCATTACCGGCTTCTGCACGATCCTGATCCGACCGATCGCATTGAAACCGAGGAAGGCATTGACCCGGTTGATGATCTCGCCGGTCTCGTGCTGCAGATGCAGTGCCGCTACACCCTCGCAGGCAATCACCAGCACCGCCGGTTCGAAAGGATCGTCCTCATGCATGCGGCGCGGCCACTGGATCTTTTCCGGGCGCGAGCGGCCGGCAAGCCGCGGCCCGGCAATTTCTTCCCATGACTGGACCAGTCCGATCGACATACCGGCCCGTTTGCGCAGCACCGGGTCGAGGATCTCGGTTGCGAGATCGCTCACCGGAACGGGATTGCCGAAGGGCCTTTTCCCTGCCATGTGCGTTCTCCAGCTTCAGCACCAATGGATTAGGGCCGACCCTCGATCAATGGCACTGCACGACCAGACCCGCAAGGCCGTATCCGGAGACAATGTCGAGATCGCCTCCCGGCTGCTTGGCTGGTACGACGCGCATCACCGCGACCTGCCCTGGCGCGTTTCGCCGCGCGCGCTGGCGGGTGGGGGGCGGCCCGATCCCTATCTGGTCTGGCTTTCCGAGGTGATGCTGCAGCAAACCACGGTCGAGGCGGTAAAATCCTATTTCCGGGCGTTCGCAGAGAAATGGCCAACGATCCAGGCGCTGGCGGCGGCACCGACCGAAGACGTCATGAAGGCCTGGGCCGGGCTCGGCTATTACTCCCGCGCCCGTAACCTCAAAGCCTGTGCCGATCTCGTCGCGCGGCAAGGCGGCCGCTTTCCGGACAGCGAGTCCGGCTTGAAGGAACTGCCCGGCATCGGCGCCTATACGGCGGCGGCGATCGCAGCGATCGCCTTCGACCGACCAGCCGCGGTCGTCGACGGCAATGTCGAACGGGTCGTCTCACGGCTGTTTTCGATCGCCACGCCGCTGGGCGAAGCCAAGGGCGAGATACGCGGCCAGGTCGAACGCATGGTTCCCCCGACAAGGCCCGGCGACTTCGCGCAGGCGATGATGGACCTGGGCGCGACGATCTGCACGCCGCGCCAGCCCCGCTGCATGCTGTGCCCCGTTCGCGAGGGCTGCAGCGCCACGACCTCGGGCGACCCCGAACGCTTTCCGGTCCGCCTGCCCAAGGCCGAAAGACCCTTACGCCGCGGTGCCGCCTTCGTTGCCGTCAGGCGCGACGGCGCCATCCTTCTGCGCAAGCGCGCGGACAAAGGCCTGCTCGGCGGCATGACTGAGGTGCCGACGACCGGCTGGACGGCGCGCATAGACGGCGCCACCACGGAAGCGGCAGCCCCCTTCCCCGGCAACTGGCGGCAGGCCGGACGCATCGGCCATGTCTTCACCCATTTTGCGCTTGAACTCGACGTGTTCAAGGCGGACACCGACAGTGCCGCCCCGGTCGGGCATTTCTGGTCGCTGGCCCATGAAATTTCCGGGGAAGCGCTGCCGAGCGTCATGAAAAAGGTAATCGAAGCGGCGATACCGGGCGCGACGAAAAAGCAGCGGCCGCGTTGAAAGAGAGAAGAATGACTGAAATCCGCCACATCGTTTTCGACATCGGCAAAGTGCTGATCCACTATGATCCGGACCTGCCCTTCAGTCGCTTGATCCCCGATCCCGACGAACGGAAATGGTTCTTCGACAATGTCTGCACGCATGATTGGAACATCGAGCAGGATCGCGGCCGCAGTTGGGAAGAGGCCGAAGCGCTGGCGATCGCGCAATATCCCGAGCACGCCGAAAATATCCGCAATTTCCGCCGGCACTGGCACGAGATGGTGCCTCACGCCTATGAGGACAGCGTCGCCATCATGATCGGCCTGATCGACAGCGGCCATGACGTGACGATGCTCACCAATTTCGCTGCAGATACGCTCGCCGAGGCCCGCGAGCGCTTCGATTTCCTCAATCGGCCGCGCGGCGTCACCGTTTCCGGCGACATCCGCCAGATCAAGCCGGATCGCGCCATCTATGACCACCACGTCGCCGCGTTCAGCCTCGAGCCGTCAGCGACGCTGTTCATCGACGACAGCCAGAAGAACGTCGACGGCGCCAAGGCGGCGGGCTGGCAGTCGGTGCTGTTCACCGATGCAAAGACGCTCAGGGCGGACCTTGAGAGTCTTGGGATCAAAGTGTGATTTGAATCGGTTCCAGGAGTTGGTTGAGCCTTCGCATTAACCGATCTGCCGCAACTCGGAAGCCGTCAGGCGCCCGCCCGCTCCATGCCTAGCCGAGCAATGCGGCGAAGCTCGTCGATCGGGGTCAGGCCGCCGCTGCGCTCATAATGCCAGAAGGTCCATCCGTTGCAGGCGTCCAGCCCCTGGACCTCGGCGCCGATCTTGTGGATCGACCCGGCACTGTCGCCGATGGCCAGCGTGCCGTCGGCGCGCACTTTTGCCGCCCAGCGCTTCTTGGCGTCGTAGAGCGTGGCGCCTGGCGCCACCAGGCCATTGTCGAGAAGGGTGACGAAGGCGACGCGCGGCTCGGCGCGCTTGCCGGTCAGTACCGTCAAATTGGCGCCTTCCAGCGGCCGGACCGCATCGATACGTTCCATGGCGGCATCGATATAGGTTTGTTCGCGCTCGATGCCGACGAAGTGGCGGCCAAGCCGCTTCGCCACAGCCCCGGTGGTGCCTGAACCGAAGAACGGGTCGAGCACGATGTCGCCCGGCCTGGTCGATGCCGTCATGACGCGGGCAAGCAACGCTTCCGGCTTCTGCGTCGGATGCAATTTGTCACCATTGTCGTTCTTCAGGCGCTCGCCGCCGGTGCAGATCGGAAACAGCCAGTCCGAGCGCATCTGGACGTCGTCGTTCGACGCCTTCAGCGCCTCGTAGTTGAATGTGTAACCCTTGCCCTTCTGGTCGCGCGATGCCCAGATCATCGTCTCATGCGCGTTCTGGAAACGGCGGCCACGGAAATTCGGCATTGGATTGGTCTTGCGCCAGACGACGTCGTTGAGGATCCAGAAGCCCAGGTCCTGCATCTTGGCGCCGACCCTGAAAATATTGTGGTAGGAGCCGATAACCCAGATCGTGCCGTTGGGCTTCAACACACGGCGCGCCGCCAGCAGCCAGGCGCGGGTGAAGGCGTCGTAGGCCTCAAAACTGTCGAACTGGTCCCAATGGTCGTCGACGGCATCGACCTTGGATTGATCGGGCCGGTGCAGATCGCCATCGAGCTGCAAATTATAGGGCGGATCGGCGAAGATCACGTCGATCGACTTTTCCGGCAGCCGTTCGAGCGCGGCGACGCAGTCGCCCTTCAGGATCGTATCCAGCCACTCGGATTGCTGGGGAATATCGGAAAGCTCGTCGAGAAGACGCACGGCAGACATTGTGACACCCAAGGCACGCGTTACTGTTTACTGTCCGTTATGGTTACCGATCAGCGTAAATATTCAGTGAAGCAGCCCGCCGAATTTGCGAAGCCCGGCCTGTTGGTGTATGCCGCGCCGCCTGAGCCGTTTGGACCAAAAAGCCCTCGGCATTCCCTTCATCCCGCTTTCCGGATCACCATGCCCCAGCCAGACCTTGTCATCTTCGATTGCGACGGCGTGCTCGTCGATTCCGAAATCATCGCCGCGCGGATCGATGCCGAGCTGTTGACCTCGGCCGGCTACGAGATATCGGCCGAGGAGATTTCCGAGGTCTATGCCGGGTTGACTTTCAAGGACATCATGATGCGGGTCGAGGAAAAGTCCCGCATCCCGTTCCAGGCCTCGCTGATCGACAAGGAGGAACAGCTGGTCGATCGTAGGCTGCGCAGCGACGTGCGTGCCATCGACGGGGCGCACGAGGCTGTCGCCGCGGTAGCAGTGCCGCGCTGCGTCTGTTCGAATTCGCGCTCGGAGCGGATCGAATTCATGCTGGAGAAGGTGCAGCTTTTGCCGTTCTTTGCCGGCCGTATCTTTTCCTCGCTGGAAACTCCGACCGGGAAAACCAAGCCGGCGCCGGACGTGTTTCGGTTCGCCGCGGAAAAGCTCAAGGCCGATCCTGCCAACACCTTTGTCATCGAGGATTCGGTGCATGGCGTCACCGGCGCCAAGACGGCGGGAATGCGCGTCATCGGCTTCACCGGCGCGGCGCACAGCTATCCCGGCCACGCCGATGCGCTGACCGAGGCCGGCGCGGAAACGGTCATCCGCCGCTGGGCGGAGCTGAAAAGCGTGATCGCCGCGCTGTCGGAATGGTCGGCGGACGCCTGAGAGGCCGCCTCCAACCGCCGTGGCACGAATGCAGCGGCTTAGTTGGTCGCGGCGGCTTTCTTCTTCCTCGGCTTGTCTGTCCCTACTTTCGGAGCGCCCTCGTCATACCCGGCATATGCCTGGTAGTCCTTCGCCGTCGGCTCCGGAACGACGACGTTGGAATCGGTGAAGACGAACTGCGTGGCACTCGAAGGATCGGTAACCTGGACCTGATAGGAGTGAAGCTGCGAATAGAGAACTTCGGTGCCGTGCATCACCGCGATGCGGATCGGCATGGTGATGGTCCCGGGGGTGAACATCGGGCCAGGCACGACCTTGCCGGCGACGGCTATCTTCATCGACAAGGAGCCGTTGGCGCGGCTGCAGTCGCGGGTCACATCGGTGATCGAAGCCTGATAGATGATCTTGGCGGAATCGTCCGGCTGATCGACGCCTGCCGCGTCCACTGCCGGCTGGGCGGCTTCCTCGGCGGCAACATCGGGTTTTTTCTTCGGCTTCGGACCGCTCTTGGCGTAGGTATTGAAGAAGGCGGTGCCGTCACGCAACGTCACTTTCGGGCAATAGGCCTGCAACTGGCTGGAAAGCACCTTTGGATCGGGTGGCGGTGGCGGCGTCGCATCCTTTTTGCCGAAGCCGAGAATTCCATTGTCGCTCGATTGGCAACCTGCGGCGGCAAGCATAAAGCCGGTGAGCGCCACACCCGCGACAAAACGACCGTTGAATGAATGAAACGCCATGAACTGCACTTCCCTCTCGCAAAGCCGGTGACGTATATCAACCGCGCGGCAAAAATGCGACTGATCCAGCGCAGAAATCCACCACCTCGCGGCGGGCGAAAATTCCCGGCAGCAATGGAAACGTGACGATGCAATATGTGAGTACCCGCGGGGAAGCGCCCGCGCTTGGATTTTCCGACGCGGTGCTGGCCGGACTGGCGCGCGACGGCGGGCTCTACCTGCCGAGCGCCTGGCCGCATTTTTCCGCAGCCGAGATCCGCGCCATGCGCGGCCTTGCCTATCCCGATCTTGCCATCCGCGTGCTGTCGCCGTTCCTCGGCGGCGAGATCGCGGCGCCGGTGTTCGAACGGCTGGTGCGCGAAGCCTATGCAACCTTCCGCCATGAGGCCGTCTGCCCGCTGGTGCAGACCGGGCCGAACAGCTTCGTGCTCGAGCTCTTCCACGGCCCGACGCTCGCTTTCAAGGACGTGGCGATGCAGCTTCTTGCACGGCTGATGGACCATGTGCTGGCCGAGCGTGACCAGCGCGCCACCATTGTCGGCGCCACCTCCGGCGACACCGGAGGGGCCGCCATCGATGCCTTTGCCGGGCGCAACCGCACCGACATCTTCGTGCTTTTCCCGCACGGCCGCGTCTCGCCGGTACAGCAGCGGCAGATGACGACCTCGACCGCCGCAAACGTCCATGCGTTGGCGATCGAAGGCAATTTCGACGACTGCCAGAGCCTGGTAAAGGACATGTTCAACGACCACGGTTTTCGTGACCGGGTATCGCTGTCCGGCGTCAACTCGATCAACTGGGCCCGCATCATGGCCCAGATCGTCTATTATTTCTCCTCCGCGCTGTCGCTCGGCGCGCCCGACAGGCCGGTTTCCTTCACCGTGCCGACCGGCAATTTCGGCGACATCTTCGCCGGCTATGCCGCCAAGAAGATGGGGCTGCCGATCGAACGGCTGATCATCGCCACCAACGACAACGATATTCTGGCGCGCACGCTGGCAACCGGCGAATACCGCATGAAGGGGGTCTTTTCGACCACGTCCCCCTCGATGGACATCCAGGTGTCTTCGAACTTCGAACGCTTGCTGTTCGAAGCGTCCGGCCGCGATGCCTCGGCCGTGCGGCGCTACATGAACGGGCTCAAGCAGTCCGGCGCCTTCACCATCGAGGCCGGCGAAATCGCCAAGATCCGCTCCGAATTCGACGCCGGCCGCGCCACCATGGACGAGGTCGCCGCCACCATCCGCACCACACTTGCGGCGAGCCGCTATCTGCTCGACCCGCATACCGCCGCGGCCGTGCATGTGGCCGCCGGCAAGGCTGCGGGTGAGGTGCCGATGGTGGTGCTGGGCACTGCGCACCCGGCAAAGTTTCCCGCCGCCGTCGAAGCCGCCAGCGGCGTGTCGCCTGCCCTGCCTGCATGGCTAGGCGGGTTGATGAGTGCCGAGGAAAAATACACGGTACTTCCATCCGACCTGAAAATGGTGGAAGATTATGTCGGCCGCCACACGCGGGCGGCGCGTTAGGGAGTAATTGCCATATGGGTGTTGAGGTAAGCCGTCTGTCGAACGGCCTGACAGTCGCCACCGAAACCCTTCCAAGCCTCGAATCTGTTGCCCTTGGCGCCTGGGTCAAGTCGGGCGCACGCAACGAGCGTGACGAAGAGCACGGAATGGCGCACTTGCTCGAGCACATGGCTTTCAAGGGCACCAGTCGGCGAAGCGCCTTCGAGATTGCCTCGGAGATCGAGGACGTCGGCGGCGAGATCAATGCCGCCACCAGCGTCGAGACGACCTCCTATTATGCAAGGGTTCTGAGCGACGACGTGCCGCTGGCCGTCGATATCCTTTCCGACATCCTGCAGGAATCCGAATTCGATCCGCAGGAGTTGGAACGAGAGCAGCATGTGATTCTGCAGGAGATCGGCGCCGCGCACGATACGCCCGACGACGTCGTTTTCGATCACTTTACCGAGACCGCCTTCCGCCACCAGACTATCGGCCGCTCGATTCTTGGCACGCCGGAAACCGTCAAATCCTTCACTTCGAAGCAGCTGCACGACTTCATCGAACGACAGTACGGCGCCGAGAACATGGTGATGGTGGCGGCCGGCGATATCAAGCACGACGATTTCGTGCGGGAGGTCGAAAAGCGTCTCGGCAGCTTCCGCGGCAAGGCCGACGGCACCATCCCGCAATATGCGCAGTATGTCGGCGGCGATTTTCGCGAGGACCGCGACCTGATGGACGCGCAGATCGTGCTGGGTTTCGAGGGCCGCGCCTATCACGTCCGCGATTTCTATGCCTCCCAGGTCCTGTCGATGATCCTGGGCGGCGGCATGTCGTCGCGGCTTTTCCAGGAAGTCCGCGAGAAACGCGGCCTGTGCTATTCGGTCTACGCCTTCCATTGGGGTTTTTCCGACACGGGCGTCTTCGGGGTCCATGCGGCGACCGGACAAAGCGATATTGCCGAGCTGGTGCCTGTGATCATCGACGAGCTGCAAAAGGCCGGTGAAAACATCCTGCAGGAGGAGCTCGACCGGGCGCGTGCGCAGTACCGCGCCGGGCTGATCATGTCGGCCGAGAGCCCGGCCAGCCGCGCCTCGCAGATCGCCAGGCAGTTGCTTCTGTTCGGCAGGCCGATAGCCAAGGAAGAGTTGATGGAGCGGCTGTCGGCGCTGACGGTCGAGCGGCTGACGGACCTGTCGTCGCGGCTTTTTTCGACCAAGCCGACGCTTACAGCCGTCGGGCCGGTGGGTACGCTCGCGCCCTATGAGGCGATCCTCGATTCGCTTTCGGGCACGCAGACCACTGCCCGCAAGCTCGCCGTCTAAGCCTACTCGAGCGTCGTGTTCGCGCTCCCTTTCTTTCGCCGCGACCTGCCGGCACTGAAGGGCGAGCTTGTCACGCTGCGCGTACCGCTGACCAACGACTATCGCGAGTGGTCGGTGCTGCGCAGTGAAAGCCGCGCCTTCCTTGAGCCGTGGGAGCCGCGATGGACCCCTGACGAACTCGACCGCACGGCGTGGCGGCATCGTATCGGGCGCTACCGCGAGGACTACGCGCAGGGGACGGCGATCGCCTTCTTCATCTTCGAGAAAAGCAGCGGCAAGCTGGCCGGCGGTATCACCCTCGGCAATATCCGCCACGGGGTCGCCCAAAGCGGCCATATCGGCTACTGGATCGGCGAGCGCTTCAGCGGACGCGGCCTGATGACCGATGCCGTAAGAGTGGTGACGCGTTTCGCCTTCGAAACGCTGCGATTGCACCGGATCGAAGCTGCCTGTATTCCCGACAACGCCCGGTCGATCCGCGTGCTTGAAAAAGCCGGATTCCGGCGCGAAGGACTGCTACGATCCTATCTCAGGATCAACGGCATCTGGCAGGACCATTACCTATACGCCCGAATCGCGGACGATCCGCCGGGCGTTGGAACAAAGGGCTGATTTTGACGAATTTTCTGCGCAACGGGTCGCTGCTTGCCTTTATGCTGGCGGCAATCGTCACGCTCTGCGCGGCGTCCTCGGCCTTTGCGGTAGAACCGATCAAGATCGCCCGCGACGACGTTGCGCTCGATCTTTCGGGGGCCGTCTTGATCTACCGGAACCAGGGCGAGAATTTTCAGGTGTCGACCGCGCCAGGCCCGGACGGCATCGTGCGGCGCATCGAGGTCGAGGCAAATGATGCGCGCTCGAGCGGTGACTGGGCGGTGTTCGCGCTGGCCAATACCACCGACCAGCAGCTCGACAGGCTGATTGTCGCACCGCATTTCCGGCTGGTGAATTCCGGCCTGTTCTGGCCGGATCTCGGCTCGACCCGTATCGCCGCGATCACGCCCAGCGAAGGCTTTGCGCTCGACCGCCAGACCAGCCCCGACGCCGACGTCTTCCGGGTCACGTTGAACCCCGGAACGGTGATTACCTTCATCGCCGAGCTCGCCTCGCCCAAGCTGCCGCAGGTCTATCTGTGGGACCCTGAATCCTACAAGGACTCGGTCAATTCCTACACGCTGTTTCGTGGCATCGTCATCGGCATTGCCGGCCTGCTGGCGCTGTTCCTGACCATTCTTTTCGTCGTCAAGGGGACCTCGATGTTCCCGGCAACGGCGGCCCTAGCCTGGGCGGTGCTTGCCTATATCTGCGTCGATTTCGGCTTTCTCAACAAGATCATAGAGATCTCACCGGGCAATGAGCAGATGTGGCGCGCCGGAACGGAGGTGGCGCTCGCGGCGACCTTCGTGGTGTTCCTGTTTGCCTATCTCAACCTCAACCGGTGGCACGGCCATTTCAGCTACGGCGCGCTGGTCTGGATTCTCGGGCTGGTGCTGATCGCCGGTGTCGCCATCATCGATCCGGCGGTTGCCGCCGGCATTGCCAGGCTGTCCTTCGCCGCCACCGCGCTGACCGGGCTCGGCCTGATCATCTTCCTCGGTATCCGCGGTTACGACCGCGCCATCATGCTGGTGCCCAGTTGGGTGATGGTTCTGCTGTGGCTATGCGGATCGTGGATGGCAATCACCGGCATGCTGGACAACGATATCGCCCAGCCGGCGCTGGGCGGCGGGCTGATCCTCATCATCCTGCTGATCGGCTTCACGGTGATGCAGCACGCTTTTGCCGGCGGCGCCCTGCATCAGGGCCTGTTCTCCGATCTCGAGCGGCAGGCGCTGGCGGTTGCCGGATCGGGCGATACCGTGTGGGACTGGGACGTGCTGCGCGACCGCGTCGTCACTCGTCCCGACGTCAGCATTCAGCTCGGCCTTGCCCCCAACAGTCTCGGCGGGCCCGCCCGCAACTGGCTGCCGGTGCTGCATGCCGACGACCGCGACACGTTTCGCACGACACTCGACGTGGTGCTCGAGCACCGGCGCGGCCGGGTGTCGCAAAACTTCCGCCTGCGCGGCGCCGACGGGCACTATCACTGGTTTTCGCTGCGCGCCCGGCCGGTGATCGGCTCGGACGGCGAGGTCATCCGCTGCGTCGGCACCATGGTCGACGTGACGGAGCAGAAGAAGTCCGAGGAACGGCTGCTGCATGACGCCGTGCACGACAATCTGACCGGCCTGCCCAACCGCGAGCTGTTCATGAACCGGCTGGAGGCGATCATTTCGATCGCCCGCACCGAAGAGAAGGTGCGCCCGACCGTCTTCGTCATCGACATCGACCGCTTCAAGCAGGTCAATGACGGGCTCGGCATCTCGGCCGGCGATACCATCCTTTTGACCATCGCGCGGCGGCTGCACCGGCTGCTCAAGCCGAAGGATTCGCTGTCGCGCTTTGCCGGCGACCAGTTCGCGCTGATGCTTTTGTCGGAGCAGGATCCGGCTCGCATCGCGGGCATTGCCGATGCCATCAAGCACGCCATCAACAACCCGATCACCTTCGCCAAGCGCGAGATCGTGCTGACCGCCTCGATCGGGCTGATCACCTGGACCGCCACGCAGACCTCAGCCGAGGACATGGTCAAGGATGCCGAGCTTGCCATGCATCAGGCCAAGCGCTTCGGCGGCGACCGGATCGAGCCATTCCGTCCCGCCTTCCGCACCGTCGGCACCGACCGGCTGCAGTTCGAGTCCGATCTGCGCCGCGCCATCGAACGACGCGAATTCACGCTTGCCTACCAGCCGATCGTGCGGCTGGAGGACGGCAGCGTCGCAGGCTTCGAAGCGCTGCTGCGCTGGGACCATCCGCGTCGCGGCATGATCCCGCCGGCTGATTTCATTCCGGTCGCCGAAAACTGCGGCCTGATCGTGCAGCTTGGGCTGTTCGCCATGCAACAGGCTGCCGAAGACCTGGCGGGATGGCAAAAGCAGATCGGCGATGCGCCGCTGTCGGTCTCGGTCAATCTGTCCAGCCGTCAGCTCATCCGCCGCGACCTGGTCAGCGACGTCCGCTCGGTGATCGCGCGAGCCAACCTGAAACCGCGCTGCTTCCGGCTCGAACTCACCGAATCGCTGGTGATGGACAATCCCGAGCAGACCGCCCATGTGCTGACCAAGCTGAAGCAGCTTGGCATCGGCCTGTCGCTGGATGATTTCGGCACCGGCTATTCATCGCTGGCCTATCTGACGCGCTTTCCGTTCGACACCATCAAAATCGACAAGAGCTTCGTCGACGACGCGACGCCGAAACGTGCGGTGCTGCTCAAATCCATGGTCAATATGGCGCATGAACTCGGCCTGTCGGTTGTCGCCGAAGGCATTTCCGACGAGAGCGATGCGCTGGAGTTGCGGCAGATGGGCTGCGAATACGTGCAGAGCTTCATGTTCGGCGCGCCGATGCCGGGCGATCAGGTGCTGAAGACGCTGAAGGAACAGTATCCGTTGACCCAAGCGTGACAAGTTTCAGGACGTAATGAGGTTCAGGCGTGACCGGCAGCCAGGCTGAGATGCGCGAGATCAATGCCGATTGAGGCGAGGATCCGGTCATATTTGCGATCGATGTCGGCGTCGAACAGAAGCTCGGCACTTGCCGGGCAAGTCAGCCAGCCATTCTCGACGATCTCGTTTTCAAGCTGGCCCGCACCCCAGCCGGCATAGCCGAGCGCCATCAGAGCCCGCCGGGGTCCGCGGCCGGAGGAGATGGCGCGCAATATGTCGACGGTCGCGGTCAGACAGACATCGTCGGACACGGCGAGCGAGGATTCCACCCGGTAGTCGCCCGAATGCAGAACGAAGCCGCGGCTACGATCCACCGGTCCGCCATTGCGCACGACGAAGTCGCGCGCCGGTGGCGGCAGGCGAATTGCCTCCAGCTCGTTCATGATGCCGAGTTGCACGAGCAGGTCCGGAAACAGCATCTGCTGCGTCTGGTTGATGATCAGCCCCATCGCGCCTTCGTCGCTGTGCGCGCAAATGTAGATGACAGAGCGCGTGAAGCGGTCATCCTTCATGCCGGGCATGGCAATCAGGAACTGATCGTCGAGAAAGCCGGGTCCTGCGGCCGTCCTTTTATGGCGCAACAAATCCATGGCCACAGCGTAACGCGTTTCCGGGGCGTCGAAAAGATGGGCGGCGCCCGATTTGATCAGGCTCGTAAATCGAAGGTCACGCAAATATGATGCCGGCGGCGTCATGAAATCATTGTGCGGCCATCAACAGACGATCAAATCATTGCCATGCAAATCTTGAAAATCCTGCTGCTTGGCGTGGCCATTGGATCGGCGACCGGCCTCCCCGCCTCAGCCTCCTCATCGGCCTGGTACAATAGCGAAGGCGGCAGGGTGCGGCTGGTGACGAGCGGCAAGGCCGATGAGGCCGGGCGTCTCCAGGGCGTCCTCGACATTGCGCTGAAGCCCGGCTGGAAGACCTATTGGCGCGATCCGGGCGATGCGGGCGTGCCGCCACAGATCGACGTCTCGGCCAGCACCAACATTGCCGACGCGACGCTTTCGTTTCCGCCGCCGCAGCGCCATGACGACGGCTATGGCAAATGGGCCGGCTACGACCACCCGGTTTCGTTGCCGGTGACGTTTACGCTTGCCACGCCCGGCCAGCCGGCCGTCATCGATGCGGACATTTTCCTCGGCATCTGCGAAACCATCTGCATCCCGGTGCAGACAAGGCTGACCGTCGATCCCGGCGCCGATCCGGACAACGCCGAGGACGCGGCACTGGTCAAGGCAGGCCTTGCCACCCTGCCCGCCACGGCAACGCCCGATTTCGGCATAAACGTACTGCCGGGCGACCACGAAACGCTGATTGTCGAAGCGAGCTTTCCGGGCAGCCCCGAGGGCGCCGACTTCTTCGTTGCCGGCGAACGCGACTACATGTTCGGTGCCCCGGCACGCACCGAAAAGGATGGCAAGCTCATCTTTACTGTGCCGATCCTCGACAGGCCGTCGACAACGCCAACCGATGGCGGCCTGCACTACACGCTGACAAGTGCCGCAGGCGCGGTCGAAGGCCTGTTGCCATTCCCGTGATGCCAACGTCTGGACGGTTGCCGGGCGCGCCTTAATTCGCTATCGCAAGGACACTCCCTTCCATTTCCAAGCGAGGACCATCATGACGATCTCCGTTGGCGACAAACTGCCCGATGCGACCTTCAAGACAATGACCGCCGACGGTGCAAAGCCGATAACGACGGGCGAGATATTCTCAGGAAAGAAGGTCGTGCTGTTTGGCGTTCCAGGCGCCTTCACGCCGACCTGCAGCAACAATCATCTGCCCGGCTACCTGGACAATTACGACGCCATCCTGGCGCGCGGCGTCGACACTATCGCCGTTGTCTCGGTCAACGATGTTCACGTTATGGGGGCCTGGGCCCGCTTCAGCGGCGGTGAAGGCAAAATCCTTTATCTTGCCGATGGCAATGGCGATTTCGCCAAATCCGTCGGCCTCGACGCCGACCTCTCCAGCGGCGGCATGGGGCTACGCTCGAAGCGTTTTTCGATGATCGTCGATGACGGCAAGATCACCGCACTCAATGTCGAGACAAAGCCCGGCGTCGACGAATCCGGTGCGGCTCACATTCTCGGACAGCTTTCCGTCCTGGCGACAGCCTAGATCTAGGCCAGGCACGGCAAAGGGCGCCTTCGAGCGCTCAACGTCCAAAGGACGCTGACTTTTGCATCGGCGCATGATCCTTCCGAAAGCCGACCCGGTTTTCGGGACCATGCGTCGGCCCTTCGGGACTGCTTGCTTCTGGGGACCTCGATTATGTCTGACATCGTCTGGCGCAGCGTCGCGATCGGCGTCGGCGCAACCGCGCTTATGGATCTCTGGGCGATTTTCCTGAACAAGGCATTTGCTCAGCCGCGGCCGAACTGGGGGCTGGTCGGCCGCTGGGTCTGGCATCTCAGGGAAGGCAAGGTCTTCCATCACGACATTGGCGAGGCCTCGCCCTACCCGCATGAATCAGTACTTGGCTGGGCCTTTCATTATGCTGTCGGCATCGTCTACGGCGTCATACTGGTCGTGCTGGCCGGAACGGCCTGGCTCACCACGCCGACCTTCCTGCCGGCTTTTATGCTCGGCATCGTCACCGTCGGCGCCGGGTGGTTTCTGCTGGCGCCCGGCATGGGCGCCGGCTGGGCCGCTTCGAAGCGGCCCAATCCGATGCAGGTCCGCGCCCTCAATCTAGTTTCGCATACGGTGTTTGCCATCGGACTGTTCGGCACCGCTCTTCTGATCCGATAGGTAATTGACCGTCGCGGCGCTGCGTCGGCCTGTCGATCGGCTGCCATCCATGGATAACGCGACGCGCGCTGATATCATATGCGAAGTAGTTCCCACCGCCCGCTGGCTGATCCGCCTCGCGGCTGATTTCCCGACCGCTCAAAGAGAGCAGCAGGAGCGTTCCGACACCTCCGTGACCTATGAAAGCAACGTCGACAGCGGCGTCGGTGCGTAGCACAGTGTCTACCTCGCTTAGAATACGACGCTGGGCTTCGATAGCTCGCTCCCATCCACGAATGCTGCTGTTTGGATTGGCGAAGAATTGGTCGGCGACCGCTTCGAACTCCGATGGCGGCAGGAAACCGGTTGCCGATCGGTCATTCTCATGCATCCGTTCCCTCACCTCGACTGCAAGGCGGAGATGCCTTCCGAGTATCTCGGCGGTTTGTATCGCCTTGCGTTCACCCGACGACACGATCCGCCGGATCGACCCAACCCACGGCTGATCGAGCATTGCAGATGTTCTCGCTCGCCCGATGTCGGACAGTCCCCACTCCGGCACTGGAACGTTGGCATCGACCTGAACCTGGGGATGCGTGATGTAGTATGCAATCGGCATGATAAGAACTCTTCCTGCCAGAGAGCGGACCCGCAGCCGGAATTCAATAGCTTTGCGTCGAGCGCCGAACCTTCTTGGCCGCCGATTGCCTGGAGCGGGTGCCTTCCTCCGGCGGCACGGACGCGAGCACGGGTTTCGCCGACTTCGTCTTGAATGGCGCCATGCCGAGCCGCGCCAATTCGTCGGCGCGCTCGTTCTCGGGATGGCCGGCGTGGCCCTTGACCCAATGCCAGGTGACCTGGTGGCGGTTGCGCGCAGCGTCGAGCTGCTGCCACAGCTCGGCATTCTTCACCGGCTGCCTGGCGGCCGTCTTCCAGCCGTTGCGCTTCCAGCCGTCGATCCAGCCGAAAATGCCGTCCTTGACGTAGTTGCTGTCGGTATAAAGATCGACGACGCAAGGCTCCTTGAGCGCATTGAGCGCCGAGATGGCCGCCAACAATTCCATGCGGTTGTTGGTGGTCAGAGCCTCGCCACCATGGAGCTCCTTGATTGCGCCGTTGAAGCGCAGGATTGCGCCCCAGCCGCCAGGCCCGGGATTGCCCGAACAGGCACCATCGGTGAAGATTTCAACGCGCTTGGTCATGTCAGTCCATATTCGGAAGGAGAGTTGATCGCCCGGTGGAAGCGCATCCGGCGGATATACTCGGTCGGGTCGCGTTTCATCACCAGGCCGCCGTCCGGGACCGTCAGCCAGTCGTAGAGCCGGGTCAGCATGAAGCGCAGCGCCGAACCGCGCGCCAGCATCGGCAGCGCAGCTTTCTCGTCACTGCTCAACGGCCGCACGCTTTGGTAGCCGGCAAGCAGCGCCGTGCCCTTGGTCAGATTGAAGGAAAAATCCTTCTCGAAGCACCAGGCGTTCAGGCACGTGGCAACGTCATAGGCATAGAGGTCGTTGCAGGCGAAATAGAAGTCGATCAGCCCGGACAGTTTCTCGCCGAGGAAAAACACATTGTCCGGGAAAAGATCAGCATGGATGATGCCTTGCGGCAGACCGTTCGGCCAGTTCCGCTCGAAATCGGCGAAATCGGCATCGACCTCGGCCGCCAGTCCCGGCTCGACCTCGTCGGCGCGGGCGCGGGCGGCATTCCACAGCTTGCGCCAGCCATCGATGGCAAGGGCGTTGGGGCGGGTCATCGGAAAATCCGCGCCGGCGAGATGCAGTGCCGCCAGCGCCTTGCCGACCTCGCCGCAATGCGCAGCCGTCGGCCGCCGCAGCGACAGGCCTTCGAGAAAGGTGATGATGACCGCCGGCCGGCCGGCAAGTGTTCCGATCACGCCGCCATCATGTGCGGTGACCGGGAGCGGGCACGAAATGCCCTTTCTGGCGAGGTGGGCCATGAGGCCGAGAAAGAACGGCAGGTCAGCCTTGTCGACACGCTTCTCGTAAAGAGTCAGGATGTAGGAGCCGCTGCTGGTGTGCAGCAGAAAATTCGAGTTTTCGGTGCCTTCGGCGATGCCCTTGTAGGACAAGAGGTCGCCGACCGGATAGTTCCTGAGGAATGCGCCGAGCTCGCCCTCGTTGACGTCGGTGTAGACCGCCATCGTTGCTACGCGGCCCCGTTGACGAAGGCCATGTCGGCTGCCGTCAGTTCGACATCGCGCAACACCCGCATCACCGGAAAGTCCTCCGTCTCCGTCGCCGTCACGGCCAGCTCGATGGTCACGTCGAAGCGCTGCCTGAACGCATCGACGATCTCGTCGACGATGATCTCCGGCGCCGAGGCGCCCGCCGACAGGCCGAGCGTCGAAATGCCGGCAATCTCATTCCACGGAATTTCGGAGGCGCGCTGCACGAGAAGCGACATCGAGGCGCCCGCGCGCTCGGCCACTTCGACCAGGCGCCGCGAGTTGGACGAGTTAGGTGCGCCGACAACCAGGAAGAGATCGGCGCCGGCCGCTGTTTCCTTGACCGCTTCCTGGCGATTGGTGGTGGCATAACAGATCGATTCCGCCGCCGGCGCGTGCAGCTCGGGAAAACGCTGCTGCAGGGCGCGGATGATACCGGCGGTATCCTCGACCGACAGCGTCGTCTGGGTGACGAAGCCGAGCGCTTGTGGGTCTGCGGGCACGAAGCTTGCGGCGTCGGCCTCGGTCTCGATCAGAGTTACCGCGCCGTCCGGCAACTGGCCCATTGTGCCGATCACCTCCGGATGCCCGGCATGGCCGATCAAGAGCACGTGGCGGCCAAGCCGCTGATGGCGCATCGCCTGCTTGTGGACTTTCGAGACCAGCGGGCAAGTCGCGTCGAGATAGAACAGGTTGCGGGACTGGGCGTCGGCCGGCACAGATTTCGGCACGCCATGCGCCGAAAAGACGACCGGGCTCTGGCGATGCTCGGGCGGGATCTCGGAGAGCTCCTCGATGAACACCGCGCCGAGGCTTTGCAGCCCTTCGACGACGTAGCGGTTGTGCACGATCTCGTGGCGGACATAGACCGGCGCGCCGTATTTCTTCAGCGCCAGCACGACGATCTGGATGGCACGGTCAACGCCCGCACAGAAACCGCGGGGCTGGCAGAGCCGGATGGTCAGCGGCGGCTTTGTGTGAAGCATGATTGCATCTTACGCTGATTGTGGGCCGGTTGATCGGACTATGACTTCTGAGCTCAAGGCGCGAAATGAGGTGCGCGGCCCTGCCCTGTCAAGGGTAGTGGCGGCGATCATTGGTCTTTCGCCGGGCGGCGGAGCCAGGAGATCAGGACGCCGGCAAGGGCGGCGGCAAGGCCGTACCAGGTTATCGCATATTGCAGATGGCTGTTCGGCAGGTCGATGACGGTGACACCGCCAACCGGCAGCCCGCCGGGGTTGGGCGTGGCGTTCGCATCGATGAAGATCGGCACCAGCGCCGCACCTGTCGGCAGGCCGGCGCTCGAGGCCATCGCGTCACGGTCCTTCCAGTAGAAGATGTTCTTCAGCGGGTCATTGTCGGGAAGCATCATCGAGGGCTTGGCCGGCAGCGGGTTGCGGGCGAGCCCCGTCACCGTCACTTTGCCCGTTACCTGCCCCTTCGGCCGCTTGGCTGGATCCTTGAAATCGTAAGGCACGAAGCCGCGGTTGATCAGCACGAAACGGCCATCGTCGAGCTGTAGCGGCGTGAAGACGTCGAAACCGGACTGGCCTTCCCAGGTGGCGAGGAAATGCCGCTCGTCTTGATGCAGGAAAGTGCCGGTCACCATCACCGGCGTGTAGTCCACGTCGCCGGCGACAGCAAACCGCTTTTCGACCTCGGCCAATGGCACAGGCGCCGAATGCGTACGCTGGTCGATCGTCTGGAGAAGGCCCTCTTTCCAGTGCAGGCGCTGAACCTGCCAGGTGCCGAGCGCCAGCAGGATCAAAAACACGACGATACCCAGGCCGAGCGCCAATGCGCGCTTGGGCCGCGACCGGCCGGCCACCGAACCTGATGCCTCGCTCATTCGCCGCGGTCCAGCCGGCCCTCGGCCGCCTTGTTGCGGTATTGCAGCGTCAGCAGCACGCCCTTGATCAGCCGGAGCGCCGCCAGGCAAAGCACCAGCGTCAGCGGAATCCACAGCAGCAGATGCAGCCAAAGCGGCGGATTGAGCGTCACCTCCATCCACAACGCCAGGCCGACGACGATGAAGCCGATGATCAGGATAACGAACACCGCCGGCCCGTCACCAGCATCGGCGAAAGAATAATCGAGGCCGCAATTGGTGCAGCGATTGCCGACCGTGAGGAACCCGGAGAACAGCTTGCCCTCGCCACAGCGGGGGCAGCGGCCATGCAAGCCGGCCGAGATCGGATCGATTGGTGGCCAGATCGCCTTGTCGTCGCTCATGGGATCATCCTAGGAGCATTTGCCGCAAAAGATAAGGCGGCCACGTCGCCGCAGCCGCCTTGTCGATTTCCTCAGTTCGATCTCAGTGCGGTTCGATCATCGCGCCGTTCGATGCCCAGACGTAGATCGAGGCAAACAGGAACAGCCACACCACGTCGACGAAGTGCCAGTACCAGGCGGCGGCCTCGAAGCCGAAATGCTGCTTGGGCGTGAAGTCGCCCTTTATGGCGCGGATCAGGCAGACCAACAGGAAGATCGTGCCGATGATGACGTGGAAACCATGGAAGCCGGTCGCCATGAAGAAGGTGGCGCCGTAGATCGAATCCCTGAAGCCGAACGGTGCGTGCATGTACTCGTAGGCCTGCACCATGGTGAACAGCATGCCGAGGCCGACGGTCAGCACCAACCCATTGATCAGGCCCTTGCGGTCGCCGTGGATGAGCGAGTGGTGCGCCCAGGTCACCGTGGTACCCGACAGAAGCAGGATGACGGTGTTGTAGAGCGGCAGATGGAAGGGGTCGAGAACTTCGAGGCCCTTGGGCGGCCAGACGCCGCCAGTGAAGGCGGTACGGGCGTATTGATGGACCTCGCCCGGAAACAGGCTGGCGTCGAAGAAGGCCCAGAACCAGGCGACGAAGAACATCACCTCGGAGGCGATGAACATGATCATGCCGTAGCGCAGATGCAGCGACACGACACGGGTGTGGTGTCCCTCATGCGCCTCCTTGATCGTATCCGACCACCAGGCGAACATCGTGTAGATGACGATCAGCAGGCCGATGAAGAACAGCCATGGATTGGCGACATTGAAACCGAAGATCGGGAAATCGCCGCCCTTGAGGTATTGCATGTAACAGACGCCGCCGAACGCGGTCACCAGCGCCCCGACGGAGCCCAGGAACGGCCACGGGCTCGGGTCGACGAGGTGGTAGTCATGTTGTGGTTTTGCGTGTGCGTCTGCCATATCAACCCCCGAGGCTTGCTTCGGTATCTGAAATCTTGTTGCGGCGGCCGTCGGCCGGCACCGATGATGCGACCGGCTTGGTCTTGTCGACCGGGAACATCGTGTAGGACAGGGTAATCGTCGTCAGATCCTTCAATTCCGGCGCGTTGACGATGTCGGGATCGACATAGAAGACGACCGGCATGTCCAGTGTCTCGCCCGGCTTCAGCGTCGTGTCGGTGAAGCAGAAACACTCGACCTTGTTGAAGTAAGGTCCGGCCAGTTCCGGCTGCACGTTGAAGGTGGCGCGTCCAGTGATGGGACGGCTGAATTTGTTGGTCGCGCTGAAATGCGCCTCGGCGGTTTCGCCGATCTTGATGGTGATCGAGCGAGCGACCGGCTGGAATTGCCAGGGAACGCCGGCGGTGTTGGCGTCGAAGCGGATGGTGATGTCGCGATCGAGCACCCGATCGGCATATTGCTGGGTCGCCCGTTTGACGGTGCCGCCGTAGCCTGTCGCCTGGCAGAACATCGCGTAGAGCGGCACCGCGGCGTAGGCCATGCCGATCATGCCGCCGAAGAACGCGATGCAGACGCCGGCGACGACGCGGTTCGTATTCTTCTTCTTAGGATCGGTGACTGTTTGCCTGGTCATGTTAAGCTCACATCGAGCCGGGGAAACTGTGACCAAATTTCACGATGGTCGCGACGTAGAATATGACGACCAGCGCCGCCAGCGCGAAACCGATTGCGGCCGAGCGATTGCGGCGGGCCTTCTGCTGACGTTCGGTCAACGTGACCAGTTCAAGCTTCTTTTCGGCCATGCTCATGCTCCACCAATGGTCAGCGCGCGCGCGACGACACAATCGCCAAGGTAGGCGGCGAAGATGGCGAAGAGATAGAGCAGCGAATAGCCGAACAAGGCCTTGGCCGGCTTCATCGCCCGGTCGTCATCGGCCATTTGCAGCACCCTCCACGCATACCAGACGAAGCCGGCGCCGAGCAGCAATGCAACGATGCCATAGACCGGCGTGGTGAACCCGAGAACCCAGGGCAGCACGCCAACCGGCGCGAGGACCAGCGCATAGGCAAAGATCTGGCGTCTGGTCGAGGCC
This sequence comes from Mesorhizobium sp. M0954, assembly GCF_040319155.1. NCBI lineage: Bacteria > Pseudomonadati > Pseudomonadota > Alphaproteobacteria > Hyphomicrobiales > Phyllobacteriaceae > Mesorhizobium > Mesorhizobium sp. M0954. Next base: position 295,894 of record NZ_JAMYNR010000002.1, read on the forward strand.
TGGCCGGCGACATTCGGCATCATCGGAATGCCTGCCTTGGCGTAGTCCTCCGACTTGAACAGCGCGAGCGCCCAGAAATGTGGCGGCGTCCACAGGAAGATGACCAGGAACAGCACCAAGCTTTCGAGGCTGACCGATCCGGTTACCGCCGCCCAGCCTATGACCGGTGGAATGGCACCGGCAGCCCCGCCGATGACGATGTTCTGCGGCGTCCAGCGCTTCAGCCACATCGTATAGATGACGGCATAGAAAAAGATGGTGAAGGCCAGAAGCGATGCTGCCAACCAGTTGACCAGCACGCCGAGCGTCATCACCGACAGAACCGACAGCACCAGCCCGAAACTCAATGCCTCGCCTGGCCGGATACGGCCGGCCGGCACGGGACGGCCGGCGGTGCGCGTCATCACCGCATCGATGTCTGCGTCATACCACATGTTGAGCGCACCGGAGGCGCCGGCGCCGATGGCAATAGCTAGGATCGCGATCACTGCCAGCAGCGGATTGATGGTCACCGGAGCGGCGACCATGCCGACAAACGCAGTGAACACCACCAGCGACATGACGCGCGGCTTCAGCAGGGCGAAGAAATCGCCCGCTGTCGCTTCCGACATGCGGAAGCCCGGCTCGTCAATCAGTCTGTCTTCGGCAAGGGCCATGCGTACTTAAAGTCCATCATTCCGTTGGCCAAAACCGCCGGTCGGCCGGCGGTTCCGTATTAAAGGAGGCAACCGCCTACTTGATCTTCGGCAACTGTTCCCACTGGTGGAACGGCGGCGGCGAAGGCAGCTGCCATTCCAGCGTGGTCGCACCCTCGCCCCAAGGATTGGCGCCGGCGACCCGCTTCTTCTGGAACGCCTCGAAGACGCCGAACAGGAAGATGACGACGCCGATAGCCGAGATGTACGAGCCGTAGGACGACACCATATTCCAGCCGGCGAAGGCATCCGGATAGTCGATATAGCGACGCGGCATACCGGAAAGGCCGAGGAAGTGCTGCGGGAAAAAGACCAGGTTGACGCCGACGAAAGTGACCCAGAAGTGGGTGTTGGCGATCACGGGCGAATACATGTAGCCGGTCATTTTCGGGAACCAGTAGTACCAGCCGGCGAAGATGGCGAAGACCGCGCCCAGCGACAGCACGTAGTGGAAGTGCGCGACCACGAAATAGGTATCGTGCAGCGGGCGGTCGAGGCCGGCATTGGCCAACTGCACACCGGTGACGCCGCCAACAGTGAACAGGAAGATGAAGCCGATCGCCCACAGCATCGGGGTCTTGAGCGAAATCGACCCGCCCCACATAGTGGCGATCCACGAGAAGATCTTCACACCCGTCGGCACCGCGATGACCATGGTGGCGAAGACGAAATAGCGCTGGGTATCGAGCGACAGGCCCGTCGTGTACATGTGGTGGGCCCAGACGATGAAGCCCACCGCGCCGATGGCAACCATCGCATAGGCCATGCCGAGATAGCCAAACACCGGCTTCCTCGAAAAGGTCGAGATGATATGGCTGATGATACCGAAACCCGGCAGGATCAGAATGTAGACCTCCGGATGGCCGAAGAACCAGAACAGGTGCTGGAACAGGATCGGATCACCGCCACCGTCCGGGGCGAAGAAGGTGGTGCCGAAATTGCGGTCGGTCAAGAGCATGGTGATGCCGCCGGCCAACACCGGAAGCGACAGCAGCAGCAGGAAGGCGGTAATCAGCACAGACCAGGCGAAAAGCGGCATCTTGTGCATGGTCATGCCGGGCGCGCGCATGTTGAAGATGGTGGTGATGAAGTTGATAGCGCCAAGAATCGAGGAGGCGCCGGCGATGTGGATTGACAGGATCGCCAGGTCCATGGCCGGTCCGGGCTGGCCCGATGTCGACAGCGGCGGATAAAGCGTCCAGCCGCCGCCGACGCCGTAGGCGCCGGGCGCACTCGGGACGAAGGCCGAGAAAATCAGCAGGATGAAAGCCGGCGGCAGCAGCCAGAACGAGACGTTGTTCATGCGCGGGAAGGCCATATCCGGCGCGCCGATCATGATCGGCACCATCCAGTTGGCAAAGCCGCCGATCAGCGCCGGCATCACCATGAAGAAGATCATGATCAGCGCATGCGCGGTGGTGAAAGCATTGTACATGCTCTTGCCCCCGTCGATGGCGGCGTCGCCATTCATGCCGTAGACCATCTGCGCCAGGCCAGTGAATATCTGGATGCCCGGCTCCTGCAATTCCATGCGCATGACGACCGACAAGGCGCCACCGATGCAGCCCGCCATGATCGCGAAGATCAGATAAAGCGTGCCGATGTCCTTGTGGTTGGTCGAATACACCCACCGGACCCAGCCATGATACGGCTTGTGGTCGTGGTCGTCGTGAGCTGCAGCGTGCGCCATGGTCGGCTCCGTTCCCTGAATCTTTTCTGGTCGCGGCATCAATTGCCGGCGGCCGCTACCTTGTTCGTGCCATCGACCTCGGCCATCAGCGCCTTGTTGGCGCCGGGAAGGTCGGTCTTGGCTGCCGCCAGCCAGGTCTTATATTGTGCATCGGAGACGACGCGAATGGCGATCGGCATGAAGGCGTGGTCCTTGCCGCAGAGTTCCGAGCACTGGCCGTAATAGAGGCCTTCCTTGTCCGCCTTGAACCAGACCTCGTTGATGCGGCCCGGCACCGCGTCGGTCTTGATGCCGAAGGACGGCATGGCAAAGGCGTGAATGACGTCGGTCGCCGTCACCAGCACCCGGGTCATGGTGTTGACCGGCACCACCATCTCATTGTCGACGGCGAGCAGGCGCGGATACGCGGCGCGATCTTCCTTGCCGGCAGCAGCCCTGTCGGCATCCTGAAGGATCGCGGAATTAAAGGAAAGCGTGTTGTCGACCTGGTATTCGTAGTCCCAGTTCCACTGATTGCCGGTCGCCTTGACGGTCAGCTTGGCTTCTTCCGGCGGCGTGTATTGCGCGGTCAGCAGTTGGAACGAGGGAATGGCGAGACAGAGCAGGATGACGACGGGACCGACAGTCCAGATGACCTCGATCAGCGTGTTGTGGCTGGTGCGCGACGGCGTCGGGTTGACGCTCGCCCGGAACCGCAAAATGCAGTAGGCAATCAGGAAAAGCACCAAGGCGGTGATCACAATGATGAACGCGAACGAGTAGTTCCCGAACCACTCGATCTGCCGCATAATGTCGGTCGCCGGAGGCTGAAAACTGGTTTCCCAAGGTTGGGGCTGGGCTGCATGAGCGGATGCAGCGGCAAACAACGTGGCGGCGGCACTAGCTACGATTTTGGCGGTTGCCAGGAATTTTTTCATCGCCCTCGTCATCTCCCAGTTCCTCGCGATCGGACCGCAAGAATGTCGAACAATGCCGGGACGGGAATCCCGGACAATTCAAGGCTGGTTCAAACCATACTCTATTTGCCTCCGCAAGAAAGGAGCGCCGGAACCCGTGCGGCATTTTTGCGCGCAAGTGCGGCGCTGGCTTCGTGCGGTGACGGCTCGCCGCGAATCACCAGAGCGGCATCCGGGTAGAATGAGCCGCGCGGCGTGCGGAGCTGTCGCAATTAGGGCGAAATTGGCACTGAAAAGCGCATTGTCGCCTGTGTCGGGGCAGATCGCCGGGGTCTCGTCCTTTACTTGGGTTTAGTGCGGCTTAAAGTGCCGTGATTCGCAATGGAGCCGTCATGAACCCTTGGCTTTCGAGAACCTTGGCGAAGGTCATCTTTGTTGCCGCCGCAATAGGCTTGTCCGGCGCCGGCCTGGCCAATGCCGCGCAGCCAAGCGGCACGGTGAAGTCAACGCATGGGGCGTGGTCGATTATCTGCGATACGCCCGCCGGTGCTACATCCGAACAATGCGTGATGATGCAGAACGTCGTCGCCGAGGACCGTCCGGAAATGGGTCTTTCCGTCGTCGTGCTGCGCACAGCCGACAACAAGGCCGAAATCCTGCGTGTGCTGGCGCCGCTCGGCGTGCTGTTGCCGAACGGCCTCGGCCTCAATGTCGACGGCAAGGATATCGGCCGCGCCTATTTCGTGCGCTGTTTCCAGGACGGCTGCTATGCCGAGGTCATCCTGGAAAAGCCGCTGCTCGACACGCTGAAGACCGGTACGTCCGCCACCTTCATCGTTTTCCAGACGCCGGAAGAGGGCATCGGCATTCCCGTCGACCTCAAGGGTTTCGCCGACGGCTTTGCCGCCCTGCCTTGAGACTGGGTCTTGTAACACGATCCAGTGATGTTGACCGGCCGAGGTCACGGCAAATCTCATTTCAGATTGTCTGTGCGGGCCTTCGCGCCTACATCGTGGGAAACAATCCTCCTGCGAATGGACCTGCCATGAACAGCCTGATCGGCCAATTTGACATTTCCGACGATCGCATCAAGCAAATCGTTGCCGAGACTATTAACGGCGCCGACGACGGCGAACTGTTTCTCGAATATAGCGAAAGCGAATCGCTGATGTTCGACAATGGCAAGCTGAAGACCGCGAATTTCAACACCGACCAGGGTTTCGGCCTGCGTGCCGTCGCCGGCGAAGCCAGCGGCTACGCCCATTCCAGCGATCTCTCCGAAGCCTCGCTGCTGCGCGCCGCCGATGCCGTTTCGACGGTGAAGAGCGGCTATTCCGGTACGCTTGCCGCAGCGCCTGCCCGCACCAACCGCCATCTCTACGGCGACGGAAACCCTATCCCCTCGCCTTCCTTCGAGGCCAAGGCCAAGCTGCTTCAGGAAATCGATGCATGGCTGCGGGCCGAGGATCCGCGCGTCAGGCAGGTGACGGCATCGCTCGCCGCCTCCTGGCAGCATGTCGAGATCGTGCGCGCCGACGGCCAGATGGTGCGCGACATCCGTCCGCTGGTCAGGATCAACGTGTCGGTGGTGGTCGGCGACGGCGACCGCCAGGAGAGCGGCTCCTACGGCATGGGAGGCCGCAAGGATTTTGGTGAATTCCTGATCGAGGACAGCTGGCGGCACGCGGCCAAGGAGGCATTGCGGCAAGCGCTGGTCAATCTCGAAGCGGTTCCAGCACCTGCCGGCACTTTCGACATCGTGCTGTCGAGCGGCTGGCCGGGCGTCATGTTGCACGAGGCCGTCGGCCACGGGCTGGAGGGCGATTTCAACCGCAAGAAGACGTCGGCCTTTGCCGGCCTGCTTGGCCAGCAGGTGGCGGCGAAAGGCGTCACCGTCGTTGACGACGGCACCCTGCCCGAGCGGCGTGGCTCGCTTACCGTCGACGATGAGGGCACGCCATCGGCCCATAACGTGCTGATCGACGATGGCAAGCTGGTCGGCTACATGCAGGACCGCCAGAACGCCCGGCTGATGGGCATGAAAGCCACCGGCAACGGGCGACGCCAAGGTTACGCGCACGAGCCTATGCCGCGCATGACCAACACCTACATGACAGCGGGCGACATGGAGCCGGACGAGATCATCGCCTCGGTCAAGAACGGCATCTATGCCGTGTCGTTCGGTGGCGGCCAGGTTGACATCACTTCGGGCAAGTTCGTGTTCGGCTGCACCGAAGCCTACATGATCGAGAACGGCAAGGTGACGCAACCGATCAAGGGCGCCATGCTGATCGGCAACGGGCCGGATGCCATGCATCGTGTGGCGATGATCGGCAACGACATGAAGCTCGACACCGGCATCGGCATGTGTGGCAAGGCCGGACAGGGCGTGCCGGTCGGCGTCGGCCAGCCGCATCTCAGGATGAACCAGATGACAGTCGGCGGCACCAGGGTTTGATGGAGTTGACGCCGAATTATCGCCGCTCCGGAACAACCAATCCCCGCCGCCCACTGCCTTGTCATCGCTTTAAGTAGGAGTAGCTTGCGCCTTGAATTTGCGGAGAGCTTCGACTATCTTACATTCGTCTTACACCTAAGGATGTGCCGAGATGGCTGCCGCAAAGAAGCTCGTAACTACGGTCTCGACCAAGGGACAGGTCATCCTGCCCAGCGCGATCCGGAAACGGAGGGAATGGCATGCCGGCACACGCCTTCTGGTCGAGGATACCCCGGAGGGCGTGCTACTGAAGCCTGCGCCAGTCTTCGCCGAGACACGGCCAGAGGACGTGTTTGGATCGCTGCGCTATAGTGGCAGGCCGAAGACGTTGGAGGAAATGGACGCGGGCGTGCTCGCCGAAGCGCGGCGGCGCCATGCTCGCAATTGATACCAACCTGATCGTCCGCTACCTGACGGGCGATCACCCGTCGCAGTCTTCCCGCGCCCGGGCGCTGATCGATAGCCAGCCGGTCTTTGTCGCCGTCACGGTGATGCTGGAAGTCGAATGGGTGTTGCGCAGCGCCTACGGTTTTGCGCCGCTTGAAATCGCCCGTACGCTACGGGTGTTTAGCGGGCTTCCCACGGTAGAGGTGGAAGACGGGGCGGTCGTGTCGTCCGCGCTCGACCTCTCGGAACAGGGGTTGGATTTCGCTGATGCGCTGCATCTGGGCAAGTCCGCTCACTGCGCTGGCTTCGCGACTTTTGACCGCAAGTTCGTCAGGGCCGCGAAGGCGGCCGGATACGAACGCGTGCAAGAAGCATAGCAGCTCACAGCGGCCCAGCGCGGCACAAAAGCGCGCCACAGGGTCAGCCTGGTTTCAGGCATAGATGCCGGAGCGGACTGCCTCCAGATAGGCAAGCACCTTGTCCGTCTTGCCTTCGCGAACCAGATCGTAGGCGGTCTTTCCGGCCCAACCGGGGATCGGCTGATGCTTGAACCAGATCGCCGCACGATGTTCATCACCGGCCATCTCGCCGGCCATCGCCAGGATACGGACGATGGGACTCAATGCGGCGTCGACCTTGCGCGCACCGGACTCGGCGGCAAGCGTGTTGCGCGCGAGACCGGTCAGCCCCGCCAGTTCTGTCGTATTGACCCCTAGCAGTTCAGCGACCCGCCTTGGCGAGAGAAACGGCGCCCGCTCCTCGCCGAAGCACGATGGCGAAATTTCGAAGGCTGCGGTGCTCATGGCAATTCCTAGCACGGTCTGAACGACGTGCGCTAAAAATGTGCTTTTTTGGTGCGCGTTTCAGGCCCTGGCTGCTAGCGCCTTCGTCTCGGCTTCTCCAACAGCGCCACGGCCTCGACATGCGGCGACCACAGGAACTGGTCGATCGGCGTCACGCTCTTCAGGGTATAGCCGCCGTCCATGAGGATGCGTAGGTCCCGCGCCAGTGTTACCGGATTGCAAGACACCGCGGCGACGAGCGGCACGTCGGAGCGCGCGATCTGCTTCGACTGGTCCTCGGCGCCGGCGCGAGGCGGGTCGAAGACAACGCCGTCAAAGGCATTCAACTCCTTGAATGTGAGCGGCCTCCGGAACAGGTCGCGACGTTCGCCGGTCACCCGCTTCAGGCCGCTGGCGAAACGGAATGCCCGGTCGAGCGCCGCGAGTGCTGCCGCATCGCCTTCCACCGCATGAACCTCCGATCTTGCGGCCAGGCGCAGCGCGAAGCTGCCGCAGCCGGCGAAGAGATCGGCGACCTTTTTGGCGCGCGCGAAATGCTGGCCGACAATGTTGGCCATCGCCTGTTCGGCAGCCTCGGTCGCCTGCAGGAAAGCGCCAGGCGGCACTGCGACGGCGACGCCACCAAACAGGACGACCGGTTTGTTTGGTTCGATAATGACCTCGCCGTCGACCGACAGCCTGGCTAGTCCCTCGGCGATGACGAAGTTGGAAGCGACGCGGCGCTGGTTCTCGCCGAGCTTGCCGGAATCGTGAACCGCGACATCGAGGCCGGAACCGGTCACCGTCACCGCCATGTGGAACGATTTGGTCGTGGTGCAGATCAGCCCAGCGAGGGCTTTCAAGCGATCGAGCGCAGCGACGATCTGCGGCGCCGAGATCGGGCATTCCTCGATCGAGATGATCTCGGATGACAGCGCGCGAACGAAGCCGAACTGCATTCCCGCCTCGCTCCGCCGGGCGGTGAAGACGACGCGGCGGCGCGTGTGCGGTGCGCACGGCACCAGCGCCCCGACATCGCAAGCGATGCCCTTGCTCTTCAGCGCATGCACGACCTTTTCGCGCTTCCACCGGTGATAGGCTTCAGTCTCGAGATGCTGGACGGCGCAGCCGCCGCATGCGCCGAAATGCCGGCACGGCGGATCGACCCGCAACGGCGAAGCCTCAACGACCGACATCAAGGTGGCGCGATCTTTCTCCCGCGCGGCGGTGACCACCTCTCCCGGCAGCGCGAACGGAATGAAAACCTCGCCGGTTTCCGTCTCGGCGATGCCGTCGCCCTGCGAGCCCAACCTTGCGATCGTGAAACGGGTGCTCATCGCTTCTGGGTCTCGACGTCCTTGATGCCGCCGAGCAGGAACTCGCGGTTGCCGTCGCCGCCCTCTATCGGTGACAGATGAAGCCCCAGCGAGCGCCAGCCGGGAATGGCATCGAGCCAGTCCTGCATCAGGCCGGCAATGCGCGCCGCATCATAGGGGTCCTTAAGCAGGCCGCCCTTGCCGATCGCCTCGCGGCCGGCCTCGAATTGCGGCTTGACCAGAAACACAGCTTTTGCGCCGTTCCTGGCCAAGGCAAGCGCCGGCGGCAGCGCCAGTTTCAGCGATATGAAGCTAACATCCGAGACGATGAAATCCGGCACACGGCCGCCGAGATCGGCGGCCGATAGTTCGCGCGCATTCAGGCCTTCAATTACCGTCACGCGCGGATCGCCGGCGATGTCGGAGTGCATCTGGCCGTGCCCGACATCGATCGCCGTGACATGCGCCGCGCCGCGTTCGAGCAGCACCTGCGTGAAGCCGCCGGTCGAGGCGCCGACATCGAGCGCTTCGCTGCCGGTGGGGTCGAGGGCGAAATGGTCGAGACCAGCCTTCAGCTTCAGTGCGGCGCGCGACACGTAACCCTGCGCCGGATCGTCAACGACAATGTTGCACTCAGGCAGAACGGCCTGGCCCGGCTTGAGGGCGACGATGCCATCGACCGTCACGGTGCCGCGCTCGACCGCGTCGCGGGCACGCGAGCGGCTGGCAAACAGACCGCGCTGGACGAGCAATTCGTCGAGCCGCTGGCGTATGCTGGCTGGCGGAAGGGAAGTCATCGGCCTTCATGGCGAATGCCAACGATGATGGCAAGGATATTGGCGATGAGACAATGCATAGTTGGAAACGGGTGAACGCATCAAGCCACTCCGCTGTTTGTCGAACCTCGCACGAGATCCGACGCAATGCTAAGAAAGAGATGCCGTTTAGCCGTCGAAACGTGGAGGAGGAAACATGCTGACGGGAACCTGCCACTGCGGCGCAGCCCACTGGACCCTGGAGGGCGATCCCGGTTCGATCACTGCCTGCAATTGCACACTTTGCCGTCGCTACGGCACGCTCTGGGCTTACGACTATGTCGACGAACGCATCCGCCTTGCCGGGCCCGTAAGCGCCTATCGGCGCGTCGGAAAGGCTCATCCTTCGCTTGAGATTCTCTTCTGCCCAACCTGCGCTTGCGTCCTGGCCTGGCGCGGTTTGCATCCCGAGGCGGCTGGGCGCTACCGCATCGCCGTCAATGTGAGGCTTGCGCCGCCCGAGGCCGTCGCCGATCTCCCGATCGACCATTTCGAGGGTCTCGATACATTCGAGGATTTGCCGAGAGATGGCCGCTGTGTACGGGACATGTGGTTCTAGTCTCTAGAGTCTCTTCGGGATCATGCTTTAGAATATGGTCCGCGAAACCCGCCGTTCGACGGCCGGCACCAGACCGTCGCTGCTGTCGCCGAACACCTGCGGGCGCGGCCGGTCAACGGAAATTGACGCCTTCGGTGAGGTATCTGGCATGACGACAAATTGCGGCGCCTGCCTGTAGGAGAAGCCGCCGCGGATCTCGCCGATCTTGCCGGCGACGATGCCCATCACCGCCTCTTCGAGTTTGCGGTCGTAGCGCGTTTCGGCCCCGGCCGACGCGGCGAAGATGGCCGCAAGCGCAATGCCGCCCAAAAGCGATCTCATTGGTCTTCTTTCACCTGCCTGGTTGCCTTCTAGCAGGGCAGCGTTGAAGAACGGCCAAAGGACACGGTAAGCAAATCGCCAAACGACAGCGTAAACAGCATGTTACGACTGTGCGCCGGCAATTTGATTCAAGCAGTTGAGATTTTGATTCAGACTGGCATCTTGCAGCCAAGTTGAATCGCTTCGGCGTCGCCGGAATGCGTCTAACAGCTAAGCGCGCTGGGCCTGCGCGGTATGCCCCAACGCCACGAACACTGTGCGCACGATGCCGGCGCTGTCCAGCCCGGCATCGGCATACATCTTTTCCGGCTTGGCATGGTCGACAAATGTGTCGGGCAGCACCAGCGGGCGCACCTTCAGGCCGCTCTCCAGCAGCCCTTCATGGGCCAGGAACTGCAGCACATGGCTGGCGAAGCCGCCGACCGCGCCCTCTTCCACCGTCACCAGTATCTCGTGTGAACGGGCCAGCCGCCGGATCAGGTCCTCGTCGAGCGGCTTGGCAAAACGGGCATCGGCGACCGTGGTCGAAAGCCCGGCCGCGCCAAGCTCCTCGGCCGCGGCCAGGCAATCCTGCAGCCTGGTGCCGAAGGAAAGCAGCGCAACCTTGGTGCCCTCCCTGACGATCCGGCCCTTGCCGATCTCCAATACCGAGCCGCGTTGCGGCATCTCGACACCAACGCCGTTGCCGCGCGGGTAGCGAAAGGCGATCGGGCCGTCATCGTAGCTTGCAGCGGTGCGTACCATGTGGCGCAGCTCGGCCTCATCGGCCGCGGCCATGACGACGAAACCGGGCAGCGTCGCCAGGAAGGTCGTGTCGAAGGCGCCGCAATGGGTGGCACCATCGGCGCCGACGAAGCCGGCGCGATCGATCGGAAAGCGCACCGGCAATTTCTGGATCGCCACGTCGTGGACGACCTGGTCGTAGGCGCGCTGCAGAAAGGTCGAGTAGATCGCAGCGAAAGGCTTGAAGCCTTCCGTGGCAAGGCCGGCGGCGAAGGTCACTGCATGCTGCTCGGCAATGCCGACATCGAAGGTCCTCGCCGGAAACGCCTCGCCGAACAGGTCAAGCCCGGTGCCGTTCGGCATGGCGGCGGTGATGGCGACGATGCGGTCGTCCTCTCGGGCCTCCTGGATCAGGCTTTCGGCAAACACCTTGGTGTAGCTCGGCGCATTGGCGGGCGCCTTGGCCTGGGCGCCGGTGATGACGTCGAATTTGTTGACGCCATGATATTTGTCGGCCGCTGCCTCGGCCGGGGCGTAGCCCTTGCCCTTCTGGGTCACGACGTGGATCAGCACCGGGCCGTCGGCATTGTCGCGGACGTTCTTCAGCACCGGGATCAGGTGCTCGAGGTTGTGACCGTCGATCGGGCCGATGTGGTAGAATCCCATTTCCTCGAACAACGTGCCGCCGGTGACGTAACCGCGCGCATGCTCGACCGCTCGCTTGATGGCGCGATCGGCGCGCTCGCCGAGATACGACGTCAGCTTCTTGCCGAAATCGCGCAAGCCCAGATAGGTCTTGCCCGACGCCAGACGGGCCAGATAGGCGCTCATTGCGCCGGTCGGCGGAGCGATCGACATATCGTTGTCGTTCAAGATGACGATCAGCCGGGCATCGAGTGCGCCGGCATTGTTCATCGCCTCATAGGCCATGCCGGCCGACATGGCGCCGTCGCCGATGACGGCAATGACATTGTTGCGGCCATCGGACAGATCGCGCGCCATCGCCATGCCGAGGCCGGCTGAAATCGAGGTCGAGGAGTGGGCTGCGCCGAACGGATCGTATTCGCTCTCAACGCGACGCGTGAAACCGGACAGGCCGCCCTCCTGGCGCAGCGTGCGGATGCGATCGCGGCGGCCGGTCAGGATCTTGTGCGGATAGGCCTGGTGGCCGACGTCCCAGATCAGCCGGTCGTCCGGCGTGTTGAAGACATAGTGCAGCGCGACGGTCAACTCGACCACGCCAAGGCCGGCGCCGAGATGGCCGCCGGTGTGGGAAACGACGTCGATCAGTTCGGCGCGAAGCTCTGACGCCAGTTGCGGCAGGTCGCCTTCGGCAAGCGTGCGCAAATCGGCTGGGACGCGGACCTTGTCGAGAAGCGGCGTATCGGGCTTTGCGTTCACTGTTTGCGAGCCTGGTCAGATTTTCTGTTCATCGTGAAATATGCCGCTGGCCGGCGAATGTAAATGTGGCGGTAACGCGCATCAGCTTTCGGGCAGCGGGATGAACTCTTGCTCGTCTCCAGGAACGATATCGAAGCGGCCTGTCTTCCATTCTTCTTTCGCCTGCTCGATGCGTTCCTTTGAGGACGATACGAAATTCCACCAGATATAGCGTTTCGAACCGAGCGAGGCGCCGCCAAACAGCATGAAATGGGCGCCGCGTTCCGATGAGACAACGATTTCGTCGCCGGGCCGGAAGACCAGCAGCCGCTCGGCCGGGAAGCGGTCACCGGATATCGAAACCTCGCCTTCCAGCGTATAGATGGCGCGCTCCTCGGCATCGGCCGGGATTTTCACGCCGGCACCCGGCGCCAGCCTGAGATCGGCATAAAGCGTGTCCGAAGCGGTGGCGACCGGGGAGCGCAGTCCGGAAAACGCACCGATGATCACACGGCCGCTGACCCCCTCGGCCTCCACTTCGGGCAGGCGCAGGGCTGCGGTGTTCTCGAAGACCGGCGCGACCTCCTCCTTGCCGTCCGGCAGCGCCAGCCATGTCTGCAGCCCGGAAACCGACATCGGCGCGCCGCGCAGTTCTTCCGGCGTGCGCTCCGAATGGACGATGCCACGGCCGGCGGTCATCAAATTCACATCGCCGGGCTGAATTACCATCTCGGTGCCGAGCGAATCGCGGTGCCTGATCTTGCCGTCGAACAGGTAAGTCACCGTAGACAGGCCGATATGTGGGTGCGGACGCACGTCGAGCGCCTGGCCCGCTCGCAGAACGGCTGGACCCATGCGGTCGAAGAAGATGAAAGGTCCGACCAGCCGGCGCCTGGCCGTCGGCAAGGCGCGGCGAACCTGAAATCCGCCAATATCCTTGGCATTCGGAATGACCATCAGCTCGATCTGATCGCTGGCGAAGGCATCGCCTATCTGCGGATCGTTTCCGGGAAAGAAGCTCACGCGGTCCCCTCAGGCGAAGCGAAGTGCGGATTTGGCCTTCGCCTTGGCCGCCACCTCTTCGCGATTGCGCGGATGCTGCGTCGTCTCGAGGCTGTCGAGCAATTCGCGCGCCGAGGCGGCAATGGCCTCGACGGCATGGTCGAACGCATGCTGGTTCTGTTTCGACGGCCGCGTCGTTCCGCTCAGCTTGCGGACAAACTGAAGTGCGGCATCGCGGACCTCGTCATTGGTTGCCGGCGGATCGAAATTGAACAGGGTCTTGATGTTTCTGCACATCCTTCGCAATCTCCTCTCGTCCTGGAGCCGTTTCAAACGGGATGAGTTTTACCCTCAATCGTGATGATGTCCAAAGCCGGTAAGCAAAATTGTCGTTCGACGCCGCGCCTCAATCCGCGTCCAACGGCTCTGTCCCCACCGGCTTGCCGTCACGCGACAGCCTGATCTTCTCGACCTTGTCCTCGGCCGCCTTCAGCAGCCGATCGCAATGCGCCTTCAGCGCCTCGCCGCGCTCGTAGATGCGGATCGACTGGTCGAGCGGAACGTCGCCGCGCTCCAGATCGTCGACGATCCTCTCCAGCGCCTCGAGCGCCTGCTCGAAGCTCATCGCCTTGACGTCCTCGTTGGTCTCACCAGCCATCATCTATCCCTTCATCAGCCGCCCGACATGGGCGGCGACTGAAAATGCCAATCCCTGCAGATCGTAGCCGCCCTCGAGCACGCTGACGAGCCGGTTGCGGCTATGGCGCCCGGCTCGTTCGAGCAACTGGCCGGTCGCCCAGTCGAAATCATCCTCAGTCAGGTTGATCTCGGCCAGCGGATCGCGGTGGTGGGCATCGAAACCGGCGGAGATGATGATGAGATCGGGCGCAAAATTGTCGAGCGCCGGCAGGATGCGTGACAGAAAGGCGTCGCGAAAACTATCGCTGCCGCTCTGCGGCGCCAGCGGCGCGTTGACGATGTTGCCGGCGCCGGTTTCGCTCACAGCCCCGGTTCCCGGGTAAAGCGGCATCTGGTGTGTCGAGCAATAGAGCACCGATGGATCGTCCCAGAAAATGTCCTGCGTGCCGTTGCCGTGATGTACATCCCAGTCGACGACGGCGACACGGTCGGCGCCATGGTTCTTCTGCGCGTAGCGTGCCGCGATCGCGGCGGTGTTGAACAGGCAAAAACCCATGGAGGTGGTCTTTTCGGCATGATGGCCGGGCGGCCGTGCGGCGACGAAGACGTTTTCGGCACGGCCGGTGAAGACGTCGTCGACCGCGGCGTTGGCTGCGCCGATCGCGGTCACGGCCGCCTGCCAGCTCTTCGGGCTGGCGGTGGTGTCGGCATCGATACGGGCGATGCCGGTGTCCGGTATCGCTGCACGGACCCGTTCGACGAATTCGGGCGGATGTGCGTAGAGGATGGTTGCCTCGTTGCCTTCCGGCGCCTGGACGCGATCGAGCGCCGCGAACGCCTCGTCGTCAAGCACACGCTCTATGGCGCGCAAACGGTCCGGCCGCTCCGGATGACCGGGCGGTGTTATGTGCTCGAGGAAAATCGGGTGGGTATAAAGTCGCGTGACCATGCCCCGATATAGGCGCGCCTCGCCGCTTTGGCCATGTTTTCGCGCGCTGGTGAGGCGATGTTCAACAGGGTTTAGGCAACCGGCGTCGGCTGAGCCCACCGCGAGCCGCCTGGGATCGGCGAAAAGAATGACCTCAGGCCGGTGATCGGTCAATCTGGGGCTGCTTCGCTGACGATCGATCAGGCTTAGGCAGCTTGCCGGTGCGATTGAGCAGCCCTTCCAGAAGAACCTTGAACGCCTTCACTGCCTTCTTCGACGTCGCTTCGGGATGGTTCGAATTTGCGATCCACTGCGCCGCATGCAACGAGGCGCCGCTGACCAGCCTTGCCGCGGCTTCGGGATCGACGGCGAGAATTGTCCCCTCGTCGCTCAGTCTTTGCAGGCTCTCTGTCATCGAGCGGATGCATGTGCTCTGGCTTGGCCATTGCGATGGATCGCCGAGCACCGCCGGCCCGTCACGAAGCACGATACGCTGGATCTCCGGCTCCAGCGCCATCTCGATATAAGCGGTGCATTCGTCGACAAAGCCCTGCCAGAGATTGTCCGGCTTGGCCGAAACGACCTTCAGCCGGGCCGACATTTCGGCATCGATCTCGGCGATGACCGCCTGGAGAAGGCCCTTCTTGTCGCCGAAGTGATGATAGAGCGCACCGCGCGTCAGCCCGGCCGATGCCGTGAAGTCATCCATCGAGGCTTCGGCATAGCCGAGCGTGCCGAACGCCTGGCGCGCCGCTCCGATCAGCTTGGCGCGGGTTTCGGCAATCATCTCCTTGCGTGGTCTATGCATGCTCTGGCCCTATTAACATACGTCTCGTATGCCAATTGACATACGCCGCGTATGATCTATTTAAACTCATACGCCACGTATGTAATCGCCGAACCGGCCGTTGTCGAGGAACCAGACCATGCAAAATCCCTATTCCCAGATCTTTCGCGCGCCGGGCGCCAAGGGCTTTGCCGCCGCCGGCTTCGTTGCCCGGCTGCCGATGGCCATGGCTCCGATCGGGATCGTCGCGATGCTGTCGCAGACCGATGGCGAATACTGGCTGGCCGGTGCCGTCTCCGCGACATATGCGCTGGCCAACGCTTTCGTCGCCCCGCAGGTATCGCGACTCGTGGACCGGCTCGGCCAGACGCGGATTGTGGTGCCGACCACCATGATTTCCACGCTCGCTTTTGCGATCCTGATTGCAGCGGCCAATCAGCATTGGCCGATATGGACGCTATTCGTCTCGGCGCTGCTCGCCGCCGTCATGCCCAGCATACCGGCAATGGTGCGCGCACGCTGGACCGAGATTTTTCGCAACCGCCCCGAGTTGAACACGGCGTTCGCCTTCGAGTCGGCGGCGGACGAACTGGTGTACATCGCCGGCGCATCGCTGTCGGTCGGACTGAGCGTCGCGCTTTTCCCGGAAGCAGGAGTGCTCGCGAGCACATTGTTCCTCGCCTTCGGTTCGACGGCCTTCATCCTGCAGCGCTCGACCGAACCGCGAGCCCGACCGGTGGAACACGGTTCGGGCGGCTCGGCAATCCGCCTGCGGCCGGTCCAGATCATCACCTTGGCCCTGATCTTCATCGGCGCGACCTTCGCCACCACGGAGGTGAGCACCGTGGCGATCACCAAGGAGCTTGGCCAGCCGGGCGCCGCCAGCTTCGTCATCGGCGTCTACGCGCTCGGATCGTTCGTCGTCGGCATCATCATCGGCGCCCTGAACCTGAAAGTGCCGCTGCAGATTCAGCTTGCCATCGCAATCGCCATCATTGCGCTTACCACGCTGCCGCTGCTCGTCGCCGACACCGTGCCGCTGCTGGCACTGGCCGTCTTCGTCAGCGGCGTGGCAATCTCGCCGACCTTCATCACAGCATTCGGCCTGATCGAGCGGCGCGTGCCCGAGGCGGTGCTGACCGAAGGCGTGACCTGGGTGATGACCGGCATCGGCATCGGCATGGCGCTCGGCTCGTTCGCCGCCGGCTGGGTGGTGGACGCTTTCGGCGCGCAGAACGGGTTCTGGGTATCGGTGGCATCGGGCACAATCGCGCTGGTCATCGTGCTCGCCGGCCAGCGCAGCCTTGCCGCGCCGAACTGCGACATGGCTGCATGCGACGCAGCCGCGGTCGCTGCGGAATAGGTTCCGGTGCGTCCGGCTCCGAGGCGGGGCCAGACGCATACCAGCATCGTGAGAATGGCCTAAAGAATCTCGGTCTTGGCGATGTGGATGCCAAAACCTTCGAGGCCGACATAATGGCGCTCGCGCGAGGCGATCAGATTGATCGAGGAAATGCCGAGATCCTTGAGGATTTGCGCGCCGAGGCCGATCTCGCGCCATTCGTTCTCGCGCCGGCGCGCCTCTTCATGGTCCTCGCGGTCGCCGGCAGCCGGCCGCTTGCGCTCCTGATGGGCGACGCCGACCGAGCCTTCGCGCAAATAGACGATGACGCCGCGTTGGCGCTCGCCCATTGCCTTCATGATGGCGTCCAGCCTGTGACTGGTGCCGAAGACGTCGCTGACCACGTCCTCGGAATGAAGGCGCACCGGCACCTCGACGCCGTCGCGGATATCGCCGAAGACGACCGCCACGTGATGCATGGAGTCCCAGGGCAGCGTGTAGGTGAAGACCTGTGCCTTGCCGCCCGGCGTCTCGATGTCGGAACAGGCGACGCGCTCGACCAGCGTTTCCTTGCGTTGCCGGTAGCCGATAAGGTCGGCAACCGAGATCTGCTTCAACCCGTGCTTTTCGGCGAAGGCCTGCACCTGCGGGCCACGCATGACGGTGCCGTCATCGTTGACCAGCTCGGAAATGACGCCGACCGGCGGCAGGCCGGCGAGCTTGCAGAGGTCGACAGCGGCTTCGGTATGGCCCGAACGCATCAGCACGCCGCCTTCACGCGCGATCAGCGGAAAGATGTGGCCGGGGCGAACGAAATCGGAGGCGCCGACATTGCCGTTGGCGAGATTGCGCACCGTCAGCGTGCGGTCGTCGGCCGAAATACCGGTCGTGGTGCCGTGCTTGAAGTCGACGCTGACGGTAAAGGCGGTGGTGTGGGCGGAATCATTGTCAGCCACCATCGGCGACAGGTTGAGCCGCTTTGCTTCCTCGCGCGGCATCGGCGTGCAGACGATGCCTGACGTGTTGCGGACGATGAACGCCATCTTTTCCGGCGTGCAATGGACGGCGGCTACGATCAGGTCGCCCTCGTTCTCGCGGCCGTCATCGTCCATGACGACGACGATCTCGCCGCGCTCGAAGGCGCGCAGGGCTTCGACGATCTTCTTCTGGTCGTAAGGCATGGGTGCTCGCTTCGCTCGCGGGAACAGGGGAGTAAGGGAGTAGGGCAGTACGGGAGTAGGGAAAAGGAAAAAATGCTGTCGTGGGAGCTGCGTAACCTACTCCCCTACTCCCCTACCTGTCTGTCCCCGATGACGCAGATAATGATCGGCAATGGCGCAGGCAACCATCGCCTCGCCGATCGGTACGGCGCGGATGCCGACGCATGGATCGTGCCGGCCCTTGGTCATGATCTCGACGTCGTTACCGTCCTTGTCGATCGACTTTCGCGGCGTCAGGATCGACGAGGTCGGCTTGACGGCGAAACGCGCGACGATCGCCTGGCCGGTCGAGATGCCGCCGAGGATGCCGCCGGCATTGTTGGACAGGAAGACCGGCTTGCCGTCATTGCCCATGCGCATCTCATCGGCATTCTCCTCGCCGGTGATGCGGGCGGCCTCGAAACCGTTGCCGATCTCGACGCCCTTGACGGCGCTGATCGACATCAGGCCGGCGGCGATGTCCTGGTCGAGCTTGGCATAGATCGGCGCGCCAAGCCCCGCCGGAACGCCGTCGGCGACGATCTCGATGACCGCACCGACCGAGGAGCCCGCCTTGCGGATGCCGTCCAGATATTTCGTGAAGACGGCGACGGACGCCGGATCAGGCGTGAAGAACGGGTTTTCGGCGTCGCCGACGAAATTCCAGTTCCAATTGGCGCGATCGATCGATTTATCGCCCATCGACACCAGCGCGCCGCGCACCACCATGCCGGGCACGACCTTTCGGGCAAGCGCTCCGGCCGCCACCCGCGCCGCCGTCTCACGCGCCGAGGAGCGACCGCCGCCGCGGTAATCGCGCAGGCCGTATTTGACCTCGTAAGTGTAATCGGCATGGCCCGGCCGGAACTGGCGGGCGATGTCGCCATAGTCCTTGGAGCGCTGGTCGACGTTCTCGATCAGCATCGACACCGGCGTGCCGGTGGTGACCATCGTCTCACCGTCCTCATCGAGGATGAAGCCGGACAGGACCTTCACCTCGTCAGGTTCGCGACGCTGCGTTACAAAACGTGACTGGCCGGGGCGGCGCTTGTCGAGTTCGGCCTGGATCTCGTCGCGAGTGAAGCGGATGCCTGGCGGACAGCCGTCGACGACGCAGCCCAGCGCCGGCCCGTGGCTTTCGCCCCAGGTGGTGACGCGGAAAAGATGGCCGAACGTGTTGTGCGACATGGAACCAGCCCTGCCGGCGTCGGAGCCGGCTCAGCGCATGAGCCCGAAAATCGGAGCGATTTTCGGAAAGGATCATGCACAAAATCAAAAGTGCTACAGCGTCCCTTGCGCGTCCAGGAGGACGCGCGGCGCTGTCGCCTGCCTTTTATTGGCGTTTTCCACAGTGGTCAAACTGTGATCCCGCGGATTTAGTTTTGACACATTCGATTGGTTTCTGCTCAGTTCCGTTCCGTTGGACGGAGCCGCTGTACCGGCAATGATTAAAGAGGACGATGATGCGTATCCTGATTGGCGCTGTTGCCGCCACGCTGTTGATTTCCACCGCCGCCTTCGCCGGCCAGACCGAGGGCCTGATCAAGAAGGTCGACAAGGATGCGCTGACGCTGACGCTGGACGACGGCAAGTCCTACAAGCTGAACGCCGAAACCGACCTCGATGCGCTGAAGCCAGGCATGGACATCGTCCTCGCCTACGACGTGACCAATGGCGAGAACGTCGTCACCGACATGGAATTGCCGGACACCGGATCGACCGAGTAGGACGCGTCGATATTCAGCTGATGCCGGCCCGACCTGATCTCAACATACGCTAGGTCATCGGTCTCAGAGCCACTCCAGGCGCCGGCCGTCCAGTCTGAGCACGCGATCCTGCGGCACTTCCATGCTGACCGCATCTTGTTCGGACATCCCCAGTACCAAGCGGAACATTACGCGCATGATGCCACCATGGGTCACGCAGACCGTCTGGCGATCGAGCGCGTCGAACCACGGCTTCACCCGTTCGAGCAGCATCTGGTAGCTTTCGGCGCCCTCGCCGGGCGGCTGGAAATTCCATTTATCGAGGCGGCGGCGCCTGGTCGAACCGGGATTGTTCGCCTCGAGTTCGGCAAAGGTAAAACCCTGCCAGTCGCCAAAGCTCAATTCCACGAGCAGCGGCTCGGTACGATAGGCGTGCGGGTCGAGCTTCATCGCCGCGCGCAGGCGCTCCATCGTCTCGCGCGTGCGCCGCATCGGGCTGGCGACAAAGTCGAAATCTTCGGGCTTGTCGATGAGTTCGGCCAGTCTGCGCCCGTTGCGGCTAGCCTGCTCGCGGCCGAGCTCGTTGAGGTCGGTATCGGCCTGCCCCTGCAGCCGGGCCTCGGCGTTCCACGCCGTCTGGCCGTGGCGCACGATATAGACGAGCGGGTACATCAGGTCTTCCGGAAGAGGGCAGGCGGTGGCGTCAGTCCTTGACCGTCGAAATATCCGGCGCGTCGACCGCCTTCATGCCGACGACATGATAGCCGGAATCGACATGATGGATCTCGCCGGTGACGCCACGCGAAAGGTCGGACAGGAAATAGACGCCGGAATCGCCGACCTCCTCCTGCGTGACCGTCTGCTTCAACGGCGAATTGTATTCGTTCCATTTCAGGATATAGCGGAAATCGCCGATGCCGGATGCGGCAAGCGTCTTGATCGGGCCGGCGGAGATCGCGTTGACACGGATCTTCTTGGCGCCGAGATCGACGGCCAGATAGCGCACGCTGGCTTCGAGTGCCGCCTTGGCAACACCCATGACGTTATAGTGCGGCATCACCTTTTCCGCGCCGTAATAGGTCAGCGTGAGCAGCGAGCCGCCGTCGGTCATCAGCGCCTCGGCACGTTTGGCGATGGTGGTGAAGGAATAGACCGAAATATCCATGGTGCGCAGGAAATTGTCGCGCGTCGTCTCGACATAGCGGCCGGTCAGTTCGTCCTTGTCGGAAAAGGCGATTGCGTGGACGAGGAAATCGAGCTTGCCACCCCAGTGCTTGCTGACATTTTCGAACACCGCATCGAGGCTGGCCGGGTCGGTCACGTCGCAATGGCCGGCGACATGCGCGCCCAGTTCCGCCGCGAGCGGCTCGACGCGTTTCTTGAACGCCTCGCCCTGATAGGTCAGCGCGATCTCGGCGCCATGGTCGACACAGGCCTTGGCGATGCCGTAAGCGATCGAGCGATTGTTGGCGATGCCAAGGATAAGGCCGCGCTTGCCGGCCATAAGGCCCCGTCCACCCGCCATGTCAGCGCTCTCCGAAAGGTTCTCTGCTTTGTGGAGTGCCTATCGCACAGCCACAGTGCCCCTTCAAGCGTTCAAAGCGGACAGTTCGGGGGACAAAAGCGTTTGCTCAACAGCGCCGCGCGTCCTTTGGACGTGCAAAGGACGCTGTAGCGCTTTGACCTTGCAGTCATGGGCCGGTGGGAAAATCCGACACTGGGTGTCCGTGTGGCACGGCGGAAGAGGACCCTTTGGCGGAAGTTCGTTGGCCAGCGGCCGAAGTCACGCTCATGACCCCGAGCCGACAATGGGACCGCTTACATCGAACGACCGCTTGATGTCGCTACCGAGTCCTTCCGTCACAGCAGAATTCCCGTCTCGAATCCTTTGCCACGTGTAGGTTTGACCTCACGGAAGCCGAGAATTACAGATAGACTTATATTAGCAGATGCTATATTAGGGTGCGGGGACGCGAGGGGCCGCTAGTGTACTCGGATTGCCGTCCTTTCCTTAGATTGATTGGGCCATTCGCGATTGAGAGCGCGGATGGCGCGGACGTCACGCCGCATGGCAGACGGTCTAAGGCGCTCTTGGCCATGCTCGCCCTGGCACCCAACGGTACGCGGAGCCGAAAATGGCTGCAAAGCAAGCTCTGGAGCACTCGCGGCGAGGAGCAGGGTGCAGCAAGCTTGCGGCAGGAGCTGTCCGAGGTTCGGAAGTCGCTCCGCAGCGCCGGCATTGATCTAATCTCGACCGATCGTGATGTGGTTCGACTCGACGTCGCTTCGATCGGCATCGATTTGAACGATCCACCCGAAGGCTCTGCCACGCGTGATCTGCTTGAGGGCCTCGATATTCGCGATCCAGAGTTCGAGGATTGGCTTCGTGAGCAAAGAAGCCAATGGCCCCGGCCTCGCACAGTGCCAGCAAACGTCTCTCCTGTTGCCGCGGCAGATCAGTTGTCCGGACAGCGAAGCGCCTCACTTCTGAATTCGTCGCGGCTATGCTTGGGCCTGGTTCGCGATGCCAGGTGGACGGAGGGCTCCGCTAACAGGGCCGTCAGCGACCTTGTCCTGGATCTGGTGGTTCGATCGATCCTGAATTTCGAAGTGGTCGACGTCGTGGATTTTCAAGCGCAGGGACCGCTGACCCAAGCGCCTGACACAGCGCTACCAGACTGGCTGTTGCAAACCAGGGCAACGGTGGTGGGCGACAGAGTGGGCCTGACATTTGCATTAATTGCGCCCGGTGACAGCCGGCTCTTGTGGTCGCATACGGATTTTCTCGAGCCGGCCGACCTGACTGGCCCGGCGAGCCTGAAGCTGATGTCGTTGGTCAATCAGATCGTGTTTTCGATCCTCGAATTCGTTCTCGATCCTAAGTCCATCCGCGACGAGCCCCGACACCGGGCGTCTCGGCTTGCATTGACAGCGCTGCGACAGGTATTCCGCATGCGCGATACGGACCTGGATTCGGCGGAGCGCATGCTCGCCGAAGCATATGAGCTCGACCCGCGTAGCACGTATCTGGCGTGGCAGCTGTTTGTGTTTGTCACCCGCTTTGGCGAGAGACGGGTCGGCCGCTCGGGCACCTTTCACGATCAGGTTCGGGAATGCGCCAGTCGCGCCGTCGAAGTGGCCCCCTTCAATCCTATCACCCTGGCGTTGGCCGCTCATGCCCATTCGTTCGTCTTTCGTGAATACGCACAGGCACTGGAACTCGCCGATCGAGCGATAGCCGCTAACCCGCTACAAGCCATTTGCTGGGACATGCGCGCCTTGACGCTCGGCTATCTCGGCGAAGTGAAGCGTGGCTATGAGGATGCGATGCGCGCACGTGCACTGGGCGGGCCTCCCCTGTATCGTTACTGCATCGATACCACGTGCTGCATCTTGGCAACTCTGAACGGGCGCTTCGAGGAGGGGATACGTCACGGCGAGCGTGTCCTTGCGCAGCAACCCACATACCTACCCGCTTTGAGATACTCGGCTGCCTGCCACGGGCATTTGGGGCAGACTGTGGAGGCAGTTCGAACTATCGAACGCTTGCGCGCCTGGGAGCCGGATTTCTCGCTCGAGCTGCTTTCGGAGGAGAATTATCCAATTGCAGGCGTACTCGGAGTTTCGGTTATCAAGAGCGGGTTGTCGCGGATAACGCTGCCAAGGTACGCACCCTAGCGCTGCGCACCGCAGGCGTTACGTCGAGGCTCCGACCACCAGTTGGCGCGGATCAAATTTAGAAGCTTTAGTTGAGGGGTGGACATGATGTCGACAATTGATCTTAATAACAAGTTGTTTAGCGCCCGATTCTTAGTAAGTGGATCGGCCATAAGGCAATATCCGCTGATATTGGGTGACGCAAGTCCTGAAAAATCTCTTGAGGAATACATCAAAAATAGAGGCGGCGAAAAACTGCATCCTTTCGCGTCTATGATGACCAAGAGCAGCGTTCTGTCGATTCAAGAAGAGCAGATCGTGATAACGATTTCTGATGACCCTGTGGAGGGTGCCATGCGCCTTTCGCCAGCCTTCCTGGCGGGGCCGAGCGCAGGTCGAGGTCGAGGCAGGGGCAGAGGGCGCGGACGAGGACGGGGACGCGGCAGGGGGCAAACGGCTTTCGAAACTGGCGAGGAGGCTTTGCCGGCGTGGCACGACAAGCGTGCCTTGCACAGGATCGGACTAAGCGTCGCCAACAAATATCTCGGTGCGATCTGGGAGGACATTCTTATCGATCCCCCGCCCGGACCTTCAGAGAGCCTCAGGGAGACAGAAGCGCTTATCGATCTGCAGAAGAGGAGGGAAGGTGACCCGCTGCGGCGCGAGGAGATCGTCCGCCAGGCATCGTTCGGGATTTTGGACTACACGGCGCCGCTCGGAATAGACACTCTCGCGGGCTTCGAGGGGACATGCGCATTGATCGTTGCGATCCTCGAACTCACGGAGGAGATCGGGCTCAACTACAAAGATCGATTCAACCGGCCACGGCCCAACATCATTGAGCCGAGGCTGCGGCCGGCGCTTCCGGTTCCCTCGCACGCTTCCTACCCGTCCAACCATTCATTTCAGTCATTTGCAGTGGCGAACGTTCTGCAACGGATGCTGCCCGAGCACGCCGGCGTAACCGCGGTTTATGAGCGCGCCCGCCGGGTGGCCGAGAACAGGGAATGGGCCGGGCTGCACTACGCCAGCGACACCGATGCCGGCGAGGAACTGGCTGCGCGCATTTCTCCGTACTTGGTGGACGCGATGGATGAAACGATCCGACGCGCCCAGAGCGAATGGTAGGTGGGTGCCATGATGGACGACATCAAGAAGGGCGAAGGCCATCTTTGTTATGACTGGTATCACTACCTGTGGCACCTGATCGCAATCGGCGCCTTACGCGATCGTCCGCGCATCCCTGAAGCGCGGTTGCCGCACGAGGCCGCATACCTGCTGGAGGCCGACGCCTGGGATTTGTTGGGTACTGACAAGCCCGGTTACGGCGAGGTCATTGCCCAGATCGATACGGGAGTGAACTCAAGCCATCCCAATCTCGAGCCTCGTATCCTTTCTGCGGTCAGCTTCGCCGCTCACCCTTTCGGGTTGAGTTACGTCACACCCAGGCAGCAACCGCTCGTCTTGCGAGGGCCGGAAAAAAAGCAGAGCAAGAGCTTTGTGGGCGACGATACCTGGGCGTGGGCGGCAAGCCTGATCAAATCGAGGAACAATGCGCAGGAAGTCGAGGTTCAGAAATCGCTGCTTCGAGCACTGAAAGATGGGCGCGGCGTAATTCAGGAGACTGCTGAGACCTCGCGTATGCGCTACTCAGCGCACGGGACCGCCTGCGCTGGGCTGATGGTCGGCGCCCCTGCGGCCCCGCCCACGAAGTTGAGGCAATTTAGCAACGGTGAAGGCGCAATACCTTATTGGGGGGTCGCCCCAGGCGCTGAACTCCTGCCGATCGAGATTTCAGCACGGCCCGACGCAGCGCAGCTCATTCTGGCGTTCCTCTATGCCCGCGACCAGAAGGTTTCAGTCATACACTTTCCCCGGGAAGTACCCGATCCATGGCGAGCGCACCGTTCCTATCCTGGATATGGCGACAGCAGATATACTTCGGTCGAACAGGCAAAGCCAATTTGGGATTATTTCGAGACGCTTTTCGAGGCGATCAGCGAGGAAATCCCCATCATCTGCGCAGCCGGCAACGATGGCTACGACCATCTGATTTACCCGGCGAGCAAGGCCGGCGAAAGCAATGGCGTGGTTGCGGTGGCGGCCGCCACTTATCGGGCGAGACGTTCAGCATATTCCAACTACAGCGGCGATCCGACCGACAATTCCGTCACCATTTCCGCGCCGTCCGACGACCAGGAGGTGTGTACACGCTGCCAAATACGACTGGACCGTGAGTCGCTGCGTTCACGTGACCACAATTTCGAGATCTACGAGAAGCTCCCCCAGGTTGAATACGCGCCGCAGGGCGTGCTCACCACGGACATCCCGGGCCACCACGGCTATTCCGGCGGACAGCTGGAAGGGATCCAGCCACCGCGCGTCGAAAGCAGAGACCGCGCCGGGCTCTACACAGTATTTGGCGGAACATCTGCAGCCTCGGCCATCGTCGCGGGAGCAGCCGCTTTGTTGCAGTCGAAACATCGCTCCGCCGGTAGGCCGCTCAACGGCATAGAGGTTAAGGCGAAGATGACCCAGTCAGGCGCAAAGGAGGTTTCATGGCCTTGGCTTGAAGCTGACGTTCCGATTCTACCGGACAGCCCTAATTGCGAGAGAAGGGTGCCTTCGTTCGATCAGCAGTTTGGAGCGGGGCTGCTTGACCTCCGTAAGTTGCTGAGCTGAGGGTCCCGCCGAATTTTGACTAAAAGGTCGGCTGCAAGCCGCCAAAGCCGGGCCCGAATGGATTTCTGACGTAATTCTGACGTGCCCGCCACGGCGGGCTTACGATCCGCCTACGCCGTCCAGTCATATTCGAGCGACATTTGAACCGCTCGGGGGCCGGACTCCAATGCATCCGATCACTGCCTATACGAATCCACAGACTGACCGCGTGCTCCCGTCATTCGGCATGGGTGAAACGAAATTCCAGCGCGCCATCGCCACGATCATGTTTACCGACGTGGAGGACTCGACCGGCTTGGCGAGCGCGCTTGGCCTGATCGAAACCACGCGGTTCATGATCGAGCACTTCACGTTGACCCGCCAGGTCGTGGTGGCCAATGGGGGGATCGTTCAAAACTTTACAGGCGACGGCGTGCTAGCTCTCTGGCTGGGGAGCGAAATGACGTCCAGCGAAACGGCGCTAAAGGCGCTGGCCGCCGTCGCGGAACTGGTACCGGAAATCTCGCTCGGCAACGCTTGGAAGCGTTCAATGGGCTCCCTGTCGCGCCGCATCAGGATCGGCTTACACTCCGGCGAGGTGATGTTCGTCAACGATCGCCAGCGGGATTTCTCTTTTCTGGTCGGCTCGGAGGTAAATTTCGCCCGCCACGTCGAGCAGGCTGGCAAGAGGGAGAATGGCGCAGGCGTCGATGCGCTGGTGATGGTCAGCGGTGCGACCCTCCACCTTGCTGGCTTGGCGACTGCATCGATCGACCCCTACAAGCTTGTGCGGCTAACCCCCGCCGAACTGGCTCATCGCCAGTCGGTCGACTGGCGTCGACCGTGTTCGCGAAGCGGAACTATGGCGGGTGCAAATGTCGGCCTTTGAGGCGTTAGCTGACGTTGAACCTACTTCGGCCAAATAGCGGCTCCTGGCGCTGGTTGCTCGTTTCCTGTCAATAACCGACGCGGCATGAAACCACTCACGCCCGCTTACGACGTCAAGCGCCAGCCTTTTCGACCGTCAGCCCTTTCGCCTGCGCATCAGTGCCTCGAGCTCGGCGTCGCCGCCTTCCGGCAGCATCAGCCGCACGTGCGCGTAGAGGTCGCCGTGACCGCCGGCCTTTTCCGGCAGGCCCCTGCCCTTCAGCCGCAGAACCTTGTCCGAGCTCGACCAAGGGGGAACGTTGACCGCAATCCTGCCGGTCGGGGTTTCGACCGCCACCTTGGCGCCATGCACCGCATCGGCCAGTTCCACCGGCAGGTCGACATGCAGGTCGCGGCCCTCGACGCGGTAGCGCGGGTGCCGGCGGAAACGGATTTTAACCAGCGCATCGCCCGGCTGCCCCGGTCCTTGCTCACCCTGGCCTTTCAACCGGATGGTCTGGCCGTCCTCGACATAGGCCGGCAACTTGACCGCCATCTTGCGGCCGTCGGGGAACATCGCCGTCACTTTCTCGGCGGTTGCGGCCTCCTCGATGGTGACGTCCAGCGTCACGTTGAGGTCGGCTGCGGTCGGCATCCGGCGGCCGGCGCCCATGCCGGAACCGCGCTGCTGGCTGAAAGCATCGCCGAAGATCTGGCTGAAGATGTCGCTGTTGCCGTCGAACGGGTCACCACCGGGACGGCCCGTGCGGAATTCGAAATGCGCGCCGCCCGGCCCTTGCTGCCGGCGGAAACCGGCGAAAGGATCGGCGCCGCCGGCCGCACTCTCGAAACCCTGAAACCGCGGTTTGCCTTCGGCGTCGATCTCACCGCGATCGAAAGCCGCCCGGTTCTTCTCGTCGCCGACGATCTCGTAAGCCTGATTGGCGGCGGCAAAACGCTCCTTTGCCTTGGGATCCGGATTCTGGTCCGGATGATACTTCTTGGCGAGCTTCCGGTACGCCGATTTTATGTCCTTGGCCGATGCGTTCTTGGCAACGCCCAGCACCTCATAGGGGTCGCGCATGCTTACTGCCCTGGAGAAGGAGTGGTTCCATGATCGCCTCCTATATGCGCTTGCATAGGAAGAAATTCCAGTGGCTTACCGCTATATAGCCGGCGGAAAATCAGAGCGCCTTGAAGTCCTGCATTCGCCAGGCGCTGCCGCCGGCCAGGCATACTTCGCCTTTGAACAGCGCGACGCCGTCGAAGCTCTCGCGCGACGCGGTGAAGCGACGGCATGTCTCACCGTTAGCCCTGAATTCTGCGAGCTCGGTGATGGAGCCGCGCGAGCCGGTGTCGGCATTCGCCCAGGGAATGGCCTGCCCGGCCAGTTGCTCGACGTCGGCGGAGGACACGGCGTTGCGGATCGTAGCCTGGTCGGAAGCGCGGTCCTGATCGAGCGGCGTGACTGAGGCCGGCGTGCTCGAGGTCAGTATCGAGCGGTCCACCTCCGCCTGCTCCAGGCTGAAGCCGCCCCCGCCACAGGCGGCAAGCGGCAGGATGATTGTCACGATCATGGCTTTGGCGCTGGCCGAAGCGATAACGCTCCATTGCCCACTGTCAAAAGCTTGCGCGATACGCGACAATCGGCAATCTCCCCAGCCGGCGACAAATTTGGGAAAACTATGAGCGAAACCGGGTTAACAAGCGGTGACTTTACCGAGGCGGCGGAGCCGTTCCGGCTTTTTGCGGCGTGGCTCGACGACGCTACGAAGAGCGAGATCAACGACCCCAACAGCGTGGCGCTGGCGACGGTCGATGCCGAGGGCATGCCGAATGTCCGCATGGTGCTGCTCAAGGGGTTCGATGAGGGTGGCTTTGTCTTCTACACGAATTTCGAGAGCGCCAAGGGCCGCGAGATCCTTGGCAGCATGAAAGCAGCGATGTGCTTCCACTGGAAATCTCTGCGCCGGCAGGTGCGGGCGCGGGGGCCGGTGGAGATTGTCACCGACGCCGAAGCCGATGCCTATTATGCGACGCGTCCGCGCGGCAGCCGCATCGGCGCCTGGGCCTCCAAGCAGTCGCGGCCGCTGGAAAGCCGCTTCGCGCTGGAAAAGGCGGTTGCCGAATATACGGCGCGCCACGCGATCGGCGAGATCCCGCGGCCAAAACACTGGTCGGGCTTTCGCATCGTGCCGCAGAGCATCGAGTTCTGGCACGACCGTCCGTTCCGGCTGCACGACCGTGTCGTGTTTTCGCGCAACGCCGAGGGCGGCTGGGACAAAATGAGGCTTTATCCGTAGGGCACGACGGTGGAGCGCCGATCTCCCCCTTGTGGGCCCTTGTGGGGCAGATCGGCAGCTTCCGCACCGGCGCCCATTTTTTCAGCCCTTCTTCCTGGTCATGAAGGCGGCCAAGGCCGGGCCGCTTCTGCCGGATTTCCAATTCCCACGATCACGATCTCGTGTGCGTGAAACGTTCCAACTTGCCGGAACGAACCAGGAAAGGGCTCAACGCGCCGCTGGCGCAAATTCAGGAGGAAACAATGCATTCACTCAGGTTGGTCACGCTGGCCGGTCTTGCCTGCCTTTTCGCTTCGCAAGCCTTTGCGGAGGACGCGATGGGGACAATGACGGTGATGAAGGGTGGGGAGGTCATGGCGATCATGCCCGATGGGCATATGGGCACCATGATGCCCGACGCGAAGATGAGCGCCGAAATGATGAAAATGGCGAAACCGATCAAGCATTGCATGATGTTGATGACCGACGCCAAAGGCAAGACGTTCATGATCGACACGTCTTCGGCAAAGGCCCAGGCCGAATGTAAAAAAATGGCGATGTGACAAAGAGATCATGGCAAGAAAACCCGCCGGTTGCTGCCGGCGGGTCCACGATGCGAGACAAGGCCAGAAGGTCTAGGCCTTCTTCCTGGTCATGAAGGCCGTCAAGGCTGCGCGGGCCTCGTCGGATTTGAGCCGCTCGCGGAAATGCTGGCTTTCCTGGCCGATGCGCTCGACAAGGGCGTCGCGCGAGCCGCGCATCAGGTCGCGCGCGATCTTCAGCGCTTGCGGCGGTTTGGCAGCGATCTGGCCCGCCGCCGCCAATACCGATGCTTCGAGTGCCTCTTCCTCGACCACCTCATAGATCAGCCCGGCGGCCTTCGCGCGCTCGGCCGAAAAGCCCTCGCCGAGGCCAAGCAGCGCGAAGGCGCCTTGGCGGCCGAGGATCTGCGGCGCGAGCAGGCTCGATCCTGCCTCCGGCACAAGGCCGAGATCGACGAAGGGCGTTCGGAATAGTGTGCGCCGCGTGGCGAACGTCAGGTCGCAATGCAGGTTGAGCGTGGTGCCGATACCGACGGCAATGCCGTCGACGCCGGAAACCATCGGCTTTTCCACCTTGGCCAGCGCCATCAGGAAATCCCGGACCTCGGAACCGCCTTCGCCGCCCGAGGCGACGACCATGAAATCGGCAAGGTCGTTGCCGGACGAGAAGGCACCGGGGACGCCGAGAAAGACATGGACGCGGATCGCCGGATCGGCGTCGCCGCCGGCAAGAGCCGCCGACATCGTCGCGTACATGGCGCGGGTCAGGGCGTTCTTCTTGTCCGGACGGTTCATGCGGATGATCTGGATGGCGCCCTGGCGCTCGACGAGGATATGCTCTGTCACGGATTGGTCCTTTGTGAATTTCGGGCCTTTGTGAATTTCGGCGCGTGCGAACGTCAGGCTGAAATCAGCGCCTTGCCGGCAACGGCAAGGCTGTCGGCGCCGCCGACGACGCGCTCCTTCAGCGCGCCCACTTCGCCAAGCAGGTTCTCGGCGAAGAACCGGCAAAGCGCGATACGGTTTTGGTCGGCAAGCCCGCCGCGCGCCAGATAGGCCCCGCCCGCGGCAAGCGAGATCAGCGTGAGATAGGGTGTGGCGCCGGCCAGCGCCTCGTCCGAACGGCCTTCGGCCTGCAGGTCTTGCAGCAAACGGGTTGCCTGGGAGAGCTCGTCGAGCGCCTGGTCGAGGCGATCGGCGGTCCGGCCGAAGCCTTCAAGGTTCGACGCTCGCACCGCATCGGCGACGGCCTTGAGTTCGGCGATGTAGCCATGCACATGCCGGCCGCCGCCGAGCGGCAGCTTGCGTGTCACCAGATCGATCGCCTGGATGCCATTGGTGCCTTCGTAAATGGGCGCGATGCGCGCGTCGCGATAAAGTGCTGCGGCCCCTGTCTCCTCGATGAACCCCATGCCGCCATGCACCTGCAGCCCAAGCGAGGCGACCTCGACGCCGACGTCGGTCGAAAAGGCCTTGGCCAGCGGCGTCAACAGATTGGCGCGTTCCTGCCAGTGCTTTGCATCTTCGCTCTGCGACGCAAGATCGATGGCGTGGGCGCAGGAATAGCAGATGGCACGGGCAATCTGGGTCAGCGCCTTCATGGTCAGGAGACTGCGCTGGATGTCGGGGTGATGCACGATCGGCGCCATGCCGGCACCGCGATAGCTCGCCGCCTTGCCTTGGCGGCGATCGTTTGCATAGGCGAGCGCCTTCTGCGTCGCCGCCTCGGCGACCGCGACACCCTGAATGCCGACGGCAAGGCGCGCATTATTCATCATGGTGAACATGCAGGCGAGGCCCTTGTTCTCCCCGCCGACCAGCCAGCCGATCGCGCCGGGCGCGGTGCCTTCGAAGCCATCGCCATAAATCATCGTGCAGGTCGGCGAAGCGTGGATGCCCAGTTTGTGCTCCAGCCCGGAGCAGAAGACGTCGTTGCGCCTGCCCAGCGCGCCATCGTCTCCGACCAGGAATTTCGGCACCAGGAACAACGACAGGCCGCGCGTGCCGGCCGGCGCGTCCGGCAGCCGCGCCAGCACCATATGGATGATGTTGTCGGTGAAATCGTGCTCGCCATAGGTGATGAATATCTTTTGCCCGAAGATGCGGTAGGTGCCGTCGCCGGCCGGTTCGGCGCGGGTTCGCAAGGCATTCAGGTCCGAGCCTGCCTGCGGCTCGGTCAGGTTCATGGTGCCCATCCATTCGCCGGAGACCAGCTTTTCCAGATATTTGGCCTTGAGTGCCTGCGAGCCATGCTTGTCGAGTGCTTCGACCGCGGCCATGGTCAGCGTCGGGGCGATGCCGAACGCCATCGAGGCGGAGTTCCACATTTCGAGCGCGGCGACGCCGAGCATGGCCGGCAGCGCCTGGCCGCCATACGCTTCAGGCGCGGACAGCGCATTCCAGCCGCCGCCGATCCAGCGGCGATAAAGTTCCTTCCAGCCGGGCGGGGTGGTGACGGCAGCGCCGTCGAGCACCGCGCCTTGCTGGTCGCCGATCTTGTAGAGCGGCGCCACCTCCTCACTGGCGAAGCGGCCGGCCTCGGCCAGAATGGCGTCGACGAGGTCCTCGCCGAGTTCGCCAAAGATGCCGGTATCGAGCGCCGGCTTCAAGCCGGCGACATGCTTCAGGGTGAAGGCGATCTCCTCGACCGGTGCCCGATACATGGCGCTCGCTCCTCCTCTGTCCGGCTCTCCTCAGTCCGGCAGGTCAACTCAAGATCCGTGCCGACGCTCCCCGTCCACCTCGTTTTACGTAAACGTCAAACTTTGTCACGCGGATTTTGCAGTTGCTGGCTCGTCTGCAAAATTATTTAGAGCCGGACGACGCACTTGATTTGTACGGCTATTTCCCGTACAAGGCAGTATCAGGGGTGACGATAATGCCAAACCAACAGACCCGCACCGCCCGTCTCGAAGCCCGTATTTCGCCGGATATGCTGGACGTGGTGAAACGTGCCGCCGAAATCCAGGGCCGCAGCGTCAGCGACTTCGTGGTCGCCGCCGCTCAAGAGGCGGCCCAGCGTACTATCGAGAACACCACCATCATGCGTATCTCCATCGAAGATCAGCGCGCCATGATGGAGGCGATTCTCAATCCGCCCGAGCCTAATGAGGCACTGCGCAAAGCTGCCGACGCCCACAAACGGCTGGTCGTCGAAACCCGGTGACTTTCGCCGTCATTATCGAACCGCTCGGCGGATCGCATGATCGCAAGGCGTTCAGCTGCGGGGTACCGGCGCTCGACCGCTACATTCGGGAGCAAGCCAGCCAGGATGTCAAACGCCGAGTCGGCAATTGCTTCGTTGCCGTGGATCGCGATGGCGGCGCGATCGCCGGATATTACACTTTGGCGGCGTCGAGCATACCAATCGCGTCCTTGCCTGACGAACAGACAAAACATCTGCCACGCTACCCGGTTCTGCCCGCGATATTGGTCGGCAGGCTGGCCGTCGATGCCCGATACCAGCGGCGGCGGGTCGGGTCGGCGCTGATCGTGGATGCGCTACGACGTAGCGTTAGCGCTGCCCCAGCAGCCTTCGCGTTGATTGTCGATGCCAAGGATGACCAGGCGGTCGCGTATTATCGCAGGCATGGCTTCACCTCGTTTCAGAGCCGCCCGCTATCACTGTTCCTGCCCATAGCAACAGCGTTGAAGCTATTTGGCTGACAATCGCAACCATCGCTTTGCTCTTGAGGAGCACCAAGGATCGCTTCTCCAGCGCTCCAACTCGCCCACTCGGCACCCGAAGCATTTCCTTAACCATGGCGGTTCAGGATTTGGCTTTGGCCAGCAAGGATCTGCTGTTTGAAAACGCCGGCGCGCCCCCTTGTCCGCTCAGCGCTTCTCCTTGTCGCGGCCGCGATGACCCTGATGCTGACGCCGGCAAAGGCCTCGGATTTCTCCGAACCGTGGAAGGATGCCGACCGGGCGCTGGTCGTCGACGCCTACGAATACAATTCCATCGACTGGACCAGGCTTGCCACCGACAAGCGTCTTGTCGGCTTCATCAACAAGGCATCCGACGGAATGCCGCCACCCTATTTCTGTTTCGGCGACGAGACCGAGACGCGGCTGTGCAAGACGCTTTGGAAGCGCCATGCGGTGGCGCGTGAGCTGTTCCAGACGCGCAAGGTTGTGGCCAAGGCGCTTGGCTTGAAATGGGGCGCCTATCACCTCGCCCGCCCCGGCAACCCGGTCGGCCAGGCCAATCATTTCATCGAGTTCGCCGAACCCGGGCCGGACGACCTGCTTGCCCTCGACATCGAGGACGACGACCCGACGCAGTGGATGTCGCTGGACGACGCCGAAGAATTCGTCCGCCAGGTGCATCGGCGGCTTGGCCGCTTTCCGGTGCTCTACACCAACGGCACGACCGCCCGGCACATCGCCGACAACAGATACAAATACCAGCTGCTGTCGCGGCTGCCGCTGTGGTATGCGCGCTACAAGCCCGACATCGGCGTGCATTTTCCGATGGGCAACTGGCAGGGTTATGCGCTCTGGCAGTTTTCGGCGCGAGCAAATTGCGGCCGGTTCCGCTGCCCTTACAGGGTCGCGGGCACACCCAACGATATCGACGTCAGCGTCGCGCCGATGAACGCCACGGAATTGAGCGCGCAGTGGCCGTTCGGCGGCCTGATCGACGTGCAGCCGGATTATCTCACCTCGATACCGGTGCCGCTCTCACGCGAGGCGGGGCTCGCCGGCGGCACCATCACTTACGCCAGCGTGACGCCAGCAAGCTTCGAGGAGATGGTCGCGGTATTCAGGGCGCGCCTGGCCAGGTTCAGCAGCGGCTTTCAAATGGCTGCGGTGAAGGCGGCGCCGGCCCTGCCGCGCGGGATTGCCGAATATGTCGCCTGGACGCGAAACGAAAAGCGTGCGGCATCGGTGCCAGGATTTGTCTCCACCGCCGATGCGGTCAGCAGCGTCTCGACCGAATTCGACCACGGCTTGCGCTGAGGCCGAAGGCCGCCCGAGCATCAGTCCGCCTGCTCGCGCGCCACCGCCAGCCAGCCAATGTCGCGGCGGCAAAAGCCTTGCGGCCAGTCGATCCGCTCGAGCGCGGCGTAAGCCTTCTTCTGCGCCTCGCCGACCGTGCGGCCGGTCGCCGTGATGTTGAGCACGCGACCGCCATTGGCGACGAGTGCGCTGCCGTTGATGGCGGTGCCGGCATGAAATATCTCGACGCCCTCACCCGCCGCCGCCTCGACGCCGCGGATGACCGAGCCCCTTTCCGGCGTGCCGGGATAACCCCTGGCTGCCATCACCACGGTGAGCGCCGCCTCGTCGCGCCAGCGCACCGAGGTGTGCGCCAGCTGGCCGTCGGCTGCTGCGTTGAGCAGGACGAGCAGATCGTCCTTCAGCCGCATCATCAGCACCTGGCATTCCGGGTCGCCGAAACGGGTGTTGTATTCGATCAGCTTCGGCCCGCTGTCAGTGATCATCAGCCCAGCAAACAGCACGCCGGAAAACGGAGCGCCTGTTTCAGCCATGCCGCGCATGGTCGGCTCGACGATCTCGCGCATGGTTCGGTCGATCATTTCCGGCGTCATCACCGGCGCCGGCGAATAGGCGCCCATGCCGCCGGTGTTCGGGCCGGTGTCGCCGTCACTGAGGCGCTTGTGGTCCTGCGCGGTGCCGAAGGGCAGCGCGGTGGTGCCGTCGCACAGGCAGAAGAAACTTGCTTCTTCGCCGACGAGAAACTCCTCGACCACCACTTCC
Organism: Mesorhizobium sp. M0954; assembly: GCF_040319155.1. Taxonomy (NCBI): domain Bacteria; kingdom Pseudomonadati; phylum Pseudomonadota; class Alphaproteobacteria; order Hyphomicrobiales; family Phyllobacteriaceae; genus Mesorhizobium; species Mesorhizobium sp. M0954. The sequence goes on from NZ_JAMYNR010000002.1 coordinate 331,291, forward strand.
GCGCCGGCCTGGCCGAAGGAACCGTCAAAACAGGCGTCGAGCGCGGCCAGCGCCTCATCAAGCGTCATGGCGACGGTGACGCCCTTGCCGGCAGCGAGGCCGTCGGCCTTGATGACGATCGGCGCACCCGTCTTCTCGACATAGGTCCTGGCCGAAGCCAGATCGTCGAAGCGGCCATAGGCGGCGGTCGGGATGCCGTATCTGGCGCAGAGGTCCTTGGTGAAACCTTTCGAGCCTTCCAGCCGTGCCGCTGCCTTTGACGGTCCGAAGACGCGGATGCCCTCGGCGCGCAGGTCGTCGGCAATGCCGGCGACCAGCGGCCCTTCCGGCCCGACCACGACGAGGCCTATTTCATTCTCGAGGCAAAACCGGGCAACCGCCGTGTGATCCGCAATATCGAGCCTCACCAGCTCGGCTTCGCGGCCGATGCCCGGATTGCCTGGCACCGCGTAGAGTTTGGTCAGCAGCGGCGACGCCGCGATCTTCCAGGCAAGCGCATGCTCTCGTCCGCCGGAGCCGATCAGCAAAACACGCATGCCCAGATTCCTTGCCATTTCACGACCAGGACTGCGCTATTGCGCCGCGCGCGACGGGTCAAGACATTTGGCTGCCGAAGCGCCGATTGCGCGTGGCGAGCGTGCGGGGGCTGCTTGACGCTTGACGGCATTCGCCTCTGCTGCCACTCCAGCAAAATGGAAACCGTCCAGTCGAAAGCGGCCCAGGGCCGCGTCGCCGATGCGCCGAGCGGCCACTGGGTCTATCGCGTGCTGCCGCGGCGGTTGTGGCCCTATGCGCAGCTTGCCCGGTGGGACCGGCCGATCGGCTGGCAATTGCTGCTGTGGCCATGCTGGTGGTCGGCTGCGCTTGCCGCGAGCGCCTATCCGCGTCCGACGGACCCGCTTCTCTCTCTGCTGCCGTCGCCGTGGTATCTGCTGCTGTTTTTTCTTGGCGCCTTCGCCATGCGCGGCGCCGGCTGCACCTACAATGATTTGGTCGACGAGGACATCGACAACCAGGTGGAACGCACGCGCTCGCGGCCGCTGCCGGCCGGCAAGGTCACGCGCCGGCAGGCCTGGATGTTTGTTGTCGTGCAGGCACTGGTCGGCCTTGCCGTGCTTTTGCAGTTCAACAGCTTCGCCATCTTGCTCGGCATCGGCTCGCTGGTCATCGTCGCCGTCTACCCGTTCATGAAGCGGTACACCAATTGGCCGCAACTCGTTCTCGGCCTTGCCTTTTCCTGGGGAGCGCTGATGGGATGGGCGGTCGAGTTCGGCGATCTCGATGGGCCGGCAATCATGCTCTATATCGGCTCGATCCTGTGGGTGATCGGCTATGACACGATCTATGCGCATCAGGACAAGGAAGACGACGCCATCGTCGGCGTGCGCTCGACGGCGCGCCTGTTCGGCGACAATACCAAGGCTTGGCTGGCCGGGCTTTATGGCGGGGCGCTGGTCTGCTTCGCCATCGCCTTTGCCTCGGCACAGGCACCGGTGCCTGCACTTGCCGGGCTGATCGCCGCCGGCGCGCATCTGGCGCGGCAGATCGGCGTGCTCGACATCGACGATCCGGACCAGTGCCTGAGACTGTTCAGATCGAACAACCAGGTCGGCTGGCTGATCTTCCTCGGCCTGATCGGCGGCGCGGTCTGGGTGGCGCTGAAGCCGCTGGTTTAAGAGCCAGCGGTATCGATTCGGCAGCTGCGGAATCGACCTTTCTCCAACTGCTTATGCCGCCCCTCATCGCCCTGCCGGGCACTTCTCCCGGTATAGTGACGAGGAGAAGCACGCCTTCGCAACGGATTTCGCCAATCTCAAGCGTTTGCAGAAAGAGTGCCGAAATTGCGGCCAGTGTCGCTTCTCCCCGTCACTATACGGGGAGAAGGTGGCGGCAGCCGGATGAGGGGCAGCGCCAACTTGCAAGCTGATTTCAATCTACTCCCGCGAAATAAGCTCTTCGCCGCCGATGACCAGCCTGAGGCCGAGGTCGCCGGCGCGGCGGCGGGCGAGGAAGCGCGGGCGGCGCATGGTCGAGACGCGACCCTTGCGGCGGTCCTGCGCCGGCAGCGCCTTGATGGCGGCGCCGAGCGATTCTTCCAGCGTGCGGGCGATGCCGTCGGCCTCGATCAGCAGCATCGGCAGGCGGTAGGCGTCGGCCCAGGCGCGCCAGTCGGCGGCGACGTCGTCGAGATCGTCGGCGACCAGCAGCGGCACCGACAGCATCGGGTCATTGTGCAGAAGCTCAAGCGTCACTGTGACATTGCCATCCGGATCCTCCATCGCGCGGGCGGCGACGCCGCGAAACGCGTTGGCGGGCAGAGCGATGATCGCCGGCACGCCGCTCATCTCCAGCGTGCGGCGGATAACCGCGCCGCGCTGGTCGATGGTGAAGGTAACGTCGCCATAGTCGTCGCGGGTGGCGTAGCTCACCACCTGCGGCAGGCGGAATGGGTCGAGGCGCATATTGCGGCCGGCCCAGACTGGCTTCAGTCCAGTGTTCATATCGTGCCTTTCCTGTTTCTCCTGAGAGCCGGTGTTTCCGGTTCTCCGGGCCGGTTTTCCCAGCCTCGTTTGTGGAGAAACATTAGCGCGGGCTTCTTATCCTCGCGCTTAAGAAAGTCGGTTAAATTTTGCTGATCCGGGGCGGATGGTTATCGGAATGCCAACCGGCACAGGCCGGCGAAAGGATCAGATAACCTTACCCGGATTCATGATGCCGGCCGGATCGAAGGCGGCCCTCACCCTGCGCATCAGCTCGATCGCCATCGGCGGCGCCGTCGCGATCAATTCGTCCCGCTTCAACTGGCCGATGCCGTGCTCGGCCGAGATCGAGCCATGAAACGCGCGCACGACGTCGTGCACGGCCTTGTTCATGACGTGGTAAAGGCCGAGAAACGCCTCGTCATCGCCGTCGGCCGGCCGGGAGATGTTATAGTGCAGGTTCCCGTCGCCCATGTGGCCGAAGCAGACGACGCGCGCGCCGGGACTGACCGATTGCACGACGACGGCGGCCTTTTCAATGAAGGGCGGGATTGACGCCACCGGCACCGAGATGTCGTGCTTGATCGAGGCACCTTCCGGTTTCTGCGCCTCGGGCAGCACCTCGCGGAAATTCCAGAACGCATCGCCCTGGGCCATGCTTGCCGCGATCACCGCATCGCCGACGATCCCTTGCTCGAGGCCTGCCTCCAGCACCTCCTCGATCAGCGCCCTTGCGTCGTCGGCCGAACGGCCCGACGAGATCTGCATCAGCACATACCACGGCCAATCGCCGGCAAGCGGCCGCACCACGCCTTGTGCGTGGGCAAGCGTGAAGTCGTAGGGCCTCTGGCCGATCAGCTCGAAGGCGGTGAGCGCTGCCCCTGCACGGTCCATCGCCAGGCTGAACAGCGACAATGCCGCCTCCGGCGATGACAGGCCGGCAAACGCCACCTCGCGCCCCTTGGGCTTGGGGAACAGCTTGAGCACGGCGGCGGTGATGATGCCGAGCGTGCCTTCCGCGCCGACGAACAGGTTCTTCAGATCGTAACCGGTATTGTCTTTTTTCAGCTTGCGCAGATCGTCGAACACTTCACCGGTCGGCAGCACCACTTCGACGCCGAGGCAGAGCTCGCGCGCATTGCCGTAGGCAAGCACGCCGGTGCCGCCGGCGTTGGAGGAGAGATTGCCGCCGATCTGGCAGGAGCCTTGCGCGGCAAGCGACAGCGGAAACAGCCGGTCGGCGGCATCGGCCGCTTCCTGCAGCGTCTGCAGGATGACGCCGGTTTCGACCGTCACCGTGTTGGACAGTGTATCGATCTCGCGGATGCGGTTCAGCCGCGACAGCGACAGCACGATCTCGCGGCCGGATGCGTCCGGCACCTGGGCGCCGACCAGCCCGGTGTTGCCGCTTTGCGGCACGATGGGCGTGCCGGTTTCGGTCGCCAGCCGCATGATGCTGCTGACCTCCTCGACGGTCCCCGGCCTCAGCACCAAAGCCGTCCTGCCGTGCCAAAGTCCGCGCCGCTCGGTGAGGTAAGGCGCGATGTCCCGCTGATCGCGCAGCGCATATTTGTCGCCGACGATTGCCGCAAAGCGGGCGACGACGGCGGGGTCGAGATCGGGGGAAATGTCGTTCATGGGTGGAAACTATGGTGCTCAATCCATCTTGTCACGCGGGGCGATCTTGTCACGCGGGGCGGCGGCGCGCGAAAGCCGGTCGTTGATCGCCTCGCCCAGCCCTTCGAACGGGATCGGCTCGACGGCGATGGTTTTGGCGCCACTGTCATCGAGATCCTGCAGATGGGCGAAGAGATTGCTTGCCGCCTCGCGCAGGTCGCCGGTCTCCGACAAGTTGCGCAGGGCGGCTGCATCGCGCCAGCCTTCGGCACGGCGGCGGCCGAAGGCCAGCAAGGCTTCCCCCGGTGCGACCTCCGCAGCATTGAGCCGCACCGCCGCACCTGGCGCATAGTGCGAGGCGAGCATGCCGGGCGCCTCGACGACCGAAGCGCCGCGCAGCAACTTTGACCCGGCCACCGCTTCGATCTCTTCGGCGGCAATGCCGCCCGGCCGCAGCAGCCGCAGCTTTCCAGCTTCAACCTTGACAATGGTCGATTCCAGCCCGACCGGCGTCGCGCCGCCATCGACGACAAGCTTGATCCGGGGACCGAGATCGGCGGCCACGGCATCGGCCGTCGTGGCGCTGATCCTGCCCGAGGAATTGGCGCTGGGCGCCGCCAGCGCGCGGCCGAACCTGGCGATCAGCTCGCCGCCAAAGCCTTTCGGCATGCGCAGCGCGATCGTTTCCAGACCGGCGGTGACCAGCGGATGAATGCCGTTGCCGGGCCGTTGCGGCAGCACCAGCGTCAGCGGCCCCGGCCAGAATGCCTGCGCCAATCTTTCCGACAGCGGATCGAACAGCGCGATGCGCTCGGCCATCGCCGGGTCGGCTATGTGGGCGATCAGCGGGTTGAAGCGAGGGCGGCCCTTGGCTTCGAAGATACGAGCCACGGCAACGCCATTGGTCGCGTCGCCGGCCAGCCCATAGACGGTCTCGGTCGGGATGGCGACGACATCGCCGCTCTCGAGCAGCGCCAACGCCCTTTCCATCGCCTCGCCGACGGCACGAATTTCAGCCACTGTCGTCACCTCACGGATGCGGGTGCCTAATACGCTGACGCCGACGGAGCAAGTCCGGGCGTAGGCGAATCGCAAATCGCTAAAATGCTCTGTTTCCCCGCAAGCCGGCATCAACTGCCCTCGGCTACGGTGCCGTCTTGTTGGGCAAGGGGAATTATCATGCTTTCGATGCGTATCGTTGGAGCGCTTGGTCTGGCGTTTATGGCCGGCACGGCACAGGCCTCATCGCTCGTTTTTCTCGGGCAAACCACGGCGACGCCTTCGGTTGTAAGTGCCGGCGCGCTCGAACGGGCGAAAACACCGTCGATCGTCGCGCTCGGCGAGAAGTTGCCTGACGTCAATGAAAACGTCGCCGATGAAAAGGTCGCGGCGATCCCGAGCCAGCCGAGTCATGGCTTCGACGGAAGTCCGATGATCATTCGCGGCGGTATCGTCGGCGATGCCTTTGCAACGCCCGCGCCCAAGGCCGCGCCGGCCACCGCTGCCGCGCCCGCCGCGGACAGCAAGGCCGACCCAAAGGTCGCCAGCAAAACCCCTGAACCAGCTGCGCAGCAGCCTGCGCCGCTAGCAGCTCCCGACCAGCCGAAATAGCGCCACAAGCGATGATTTTTCCCGGACGTCAGCCGGCTATCTTGGAGAAATCCGCGACCCGGTCGGTCGCCGCGCGGATGCGGGCGAGCAATGCCAGGCGATTGGCACGCACGGCCTGGTCCTCATCGTTTACCAGGACTTTCTCAAAGAATGAATCAACCGGCTCGCGCAACACGCTAAGCGCCAGCATGGCGGCGGAAAAGTCTTCGTTTTGAATTGCTTCGCCGGCTTGCTTCTCGGCCTGATTGACTGCGGCGTACAAGGTTTTTTCGGCGCCCTCCCGGAACAGCGCCGGCTCAACACGGTCGGCGATCGTCGTGTTCTTCTTCTCCTCGGCAGCCACGATGTTGGCAGCGCGCTTGGTGCCGGCAAGCAGGTTCCTGCCGTCCTCGCTGTCGAGGAAGGAGCCAAGCGCTTCGACGCGGCGGACGATTTGCAGGAGGTCGTCGTTGGACGATTGGCCGATCTCCCCCCTAGAGGGGGAGATGCCCGGCAGGGCAGAGGGGGGCGCGACAGAATGAGAGGCTGGCGGGACAGCGCCCCCCTCTGTCGGCTGCGCCGACATCTCCCCCTCTAGGGGGGAGATCGGGCGCGAACCTGCCGCCAGAACCGCGTCGATCAGATCATGCCGCGCGCCCTGATCGCGGAGATAGACTTTCAGGCGGTCGTGGAAGAAGGACAGGAGATCGGCAATTATCTCAGACGCGGAATGGTCCGGTAATTCGACGCCGCGTATTTCCGAGGACAGCGAACCTGCCCGTTCACTGATCAAATCGTCGGCTGATCCAACGCCAGTAGTGAAATCGCCCTCGTCGTCCGCTCGCCAAACCACCGAAAACCGATTGCCGCGATTGAAGGTAAGCCCGAACAGCGAGTTTAAAAACTGGCGCTGGAGCGGCAGTCTCACCCCGTTCTCGACCAAAGTCCTGACCACTCCCAGCGCCGCTCTTCTGAGCGCATAGGGGTCCTTCGATCCGGTCGGCTTCTCATCGATGGCCCAGAACCCAACCAGCGTATCGAGCTTGTCTGAGAGCGCCACGGCCACCGATACCGGATCGGTCGGCACGCGGTCGGACGGGCCCTGCGGCTTGTAGTGTTCCTCGATCGCCGCGGCGACGGAAGGATGCTCGCCCTGCAGCAGCGCGTATTTGCGGCCCATGGCGCCTTGCAGTTCCGGGAACTCGCCAACCACTTCGGTGGTGAGGTCGGCCTTGGCGAGGACGGCAGCGCGGCGCGCCAGCGCGGTAATCTCCCCCCTCGAGGGGGAGATGTCACCGAAGGCGACAGAGGGGGTCATCTCGCGTGGAGCGCCAACTTCCTCTTGCTTCGAAACGTCAGGTCGCGTCGCGCCAGCCGAGGCGACCCCCTCTGGCCTGCCGGCCATCTCCCCCTCAAGGGGGGAGATTGAACTCGCCACGAGCGGTGCCAGTTCTTCCGCCAGCCTGGCAATCCGCTCCACCCGCTCGCCTTGCGTGCCGAGCTTGGCATGAAACGTTACATTGAGGTGGTCGAGGCGGGCCATGCGCTGGTCGAGCGGTTTTTCTAGATCAAGCCCGAACTTTTCCGCCGATGCCTGCAGCTGGTCGAGATCCGGCAGGTCGCCCTGGTCGGTCTTCCAGAAATAGAGCGCGTCGGACAGGCGCGCGCGCACCACCTTGCCATTGCCATGGGCGATCTCCTTGCCGCCATCCTTGGCCTCGATATTGGCGGTCAGGATAAAGCGGTTGGAAAGCTCTTCGCCCGCGCCATGTGGCCGCGTCACGAAGCACTTCTGGTTGGCGCGGATGGTGAGCCGGATTACCTCGGCCGGAATGGCGAGAAAATCCTGCTCGAATTCGCCCATCAGCACGACAGGCCATTCGACCAGGCCCGACACTTCCTCCAGCAGCCCCTCGTCCTCGACGAGGTCGAGCCCGCTGGCGAAGGCGAGGTTCCTGGCATCGGCAAGGATGATCTCTTTGCGCCTGTCGGCATCGAGCACGACCTTGGCCGCCTCAAGCCTGGCGACATAATCGTCGAAGCGGCGCACCGTGATGGCGCCAGGCGCATGGAAACGGTGGCCGTAAGTGATATTGCCTGAGCGGATGCCGTCGATCTCGAAATCGACGACCACCGGCTCCTCGGTTTCGGGGCCGAAGGTGCACAGGATCGATTGCAGCGGCCGCACCCAGCGCAGCGAGCCGGGCTTGGCCGAAGCCGGCCCCCAGCGCATCGATTTCGGCCAGGGGAAGTTGCGGATGATGCCCGGCACCAGCTCGGCGATGATCTGCTCCGCCGGCCTGCCCGGCCTGGAAATATGGGCGACGTAGAAGTCGCCCTTCTTCGGATCGGAATGCACATGCGCCTCGGCAATCGAGGCAAGGCCGGCCTTGCGCAGAAAACCCTGCACCGCCGGCTCGGGCGCCTTGGTCGAGGGACCCTTGATCTCCTCGCTGATGTCCTTCGAGCGCGCGGTCAGGCCGCGAATGTCGAGCGTCAACCGGCGCGGCGTCCAATATTCGCGCGCCGCCTCATAGGTCAGCCCGGCTTCGACCAGCCCGTCGGTCAAAAGCTTCCTGAGATCGCCGGCAGCCTTGCGCTGCATGCGGGCGGGAATCTCTTCCGAACGGAGTTCTAAAAGCAGGTCGGGCATCGAAGGAACTCATGGACAAAAATAGCCGCCGCTTCGCGGCGACCTCCCCCATCGAGGGGGAGGTAAGCGGGGGCATAGCAACTCGGCTGGCCGCTGTCACCCTTCCCCGCTCGATCGGGACGTCTAACGGCGATTTCCGAAAAAATTCAGCCGCCTGTCGGACACGCGCCGGTCCGCCCGTCCTTGGATCAAAGATTTCCCTGAACCGAACGCAGCGCTGAAGCGACCAACGCTCAGGCAGAGAGCTATTGGCTGACCGACCATGAGAACGGCATCGACATTCCTGCAGATCCTCGCGCTCAGCGCCTGTTTTACAGCGCAGGTGCACGGCACGTTCTCGATGCCCGGCGTCAGGCAAGCGCTGCGGACAATAGCCGGTGCAAGCGGCCTAGGCACGTTGCCAATCAGCACTCCTGCCGAATTCGCCCTGAGCTAGGCCGCCAGCCCGCCCGCCTGCGTCAGCAGAAACGCCTCGCCGCAGGCTTTGGCCAGATTGCGCACCCGCAAAATATAACTCTGGCGCTCGGTGACCGAAATCACGCCGCGTGCGTCGAGCAGATTGAAGACGTGGCTGGCCTTGATGCACTGGTCGTAGGCGGGGAAGACCATGCGGTGGTATCCCTCCCCCTTGAGCGGAAGGTGGCCAGACAAGGTCTGGCCGGGAGGGGTCGCCCGTGCAGTGCTCGACGCCTGACCTGCAGTGCCTTCTGAGGTGACCCCCTCTGCCCGCTTCGCGGGCATCTCCCCCTCAAGGGGGGAGACAGGCGCGCCGGCTTCGAGCAGCGCCTTGCACTCGGCTTCGGCGTCCTGGAAATGCCTGAGCAGCATTGCGGTGTTGGCAAATTCGAAATTATGGCGCGAATATTCCTGCTCGGCCTGCAGGAAGACGTCGCCATAGGTCACCTTGTCGGCGCCTTCGCGGCCGTTGAAGTTGAGGTCGTAGACATTGTCGATGCCCTGCACATACATGGCCAGCCGTTCCAGCCCGTAAGTGAGCTCGCCCGCCACCGGGGAGCATTCGATGCCGCAGACCTGCTGGAAATAGGTGAACTGCGAGACCTCCATGCCGTCGCACCAGCACTCCCAGCCCAGCCCCCAGGCGCCCAGCGTCGGGCTTTCCCAGTCGTCCTCGACGAAGCGGATGTCATGCAGCAGCGGATCGATGCCGATCGCGGCCAGCGAGCCGAGATAAAGCTCCTGCAGATTGGGCGGATTGGGCTTCAGGATCACCTGGTATTGGTAATAGTGCTGCAGCCGGTTCGGGTTCTCGCCATAGCGGCCGTCCTTGGGGCGGCGCGAGGGCTGGACATAGGCCGCGTTCCAGCGTTTTGGACCGAGCGCGCGCAACGTCGTTGCCGGATGGAATGTGCCGGCGCCGACTTCCATGTCGTAAGGCTGAAGGACGACGCAGCCATAGTCCGCCCAATAATTATGCAACGTCAGGATCAGCCCCTGGAACGAGCGGCTGGGGTGCATGTGGGCAGGAATGGTCACGGCGGCCTCGGCGGGAAAGGCGGGATGCCGGCACGTCCTAGATGCCTGGCCAGCAAGCGTCAAGGCAGAGGGGGTCAGGCCTTTGAAGGTGTTCCCTTCTCCCCTTGTGGGAGAAGGTGGCCGAGCGAAGCTCGGTCGGATGAGGGGTGTTCCAGCCCGACGGCAATCCGTCCGACACCCCTCAACCGTCTCGGCGCTGCGCGCCGATCCACCTTCTCCCACAAGGGGAGAAGGAAGAAGGGTCACCCCTTAGGGGCGGGCGCCGGCAAGGGCTTTACGTTCGGGGTTTCCTGCGCCGTGTTGGATTCGATCGGCGGCAGGCCTTTCATCAGCTTTTGCTGCAAGGCGGCAAGCACATCCGGGTCCGGCTTCAGGTCGCGGGCCTGGTTCCACTGGAAGGTGGCTTCCAGCTTGCGGCCGACGCGCCAGTAAGCGTCGCCGAGGTGATCGTTGAGCACCGGATCCTCCGGCTTCAACGAAACGGCGCGTTCCATTTCGCGCACTGCATCGTCGAACTGGCCAAGGCGGTAATAGGCCCAGCCCAGCGAATCGACGATGTAGCCGTCGCTCGGCCTCAGGTCGACGGCCTTCTGGATCATCGCGAGGCCTTCCTTGAGGTTCATGTTCTTGTCGACCCAGGAATAGCCGAGATAGTTCAGAACCTGCGGCTGGTCGGGGTAGAGCTCCAGCGCCTTGCGGAAATTCGGCTCGGCCTTCGGCCATTCCTTCAGCCGCTCATAGGCGATGCCGCGCTGGTAGAAAATGTTCCAGTTGGCGGCGGTCGGCGTCTTCAGCACCTCGACCGCCTTGTCGTAAAGATTGGCGGCGGAGCGGAAATCCTCCTTCGAGGAATAGACGCCGCCGAGCGCCAGGTAGGCGCGCATGTCGTCTGGATGCGCATCGACGATGGCCTTGAGGTGAGCGATCGCCTCGTCGTTGCGGTCGAGATCGGCAAGGTTGAGGCCAAGCTGCAGGTCCGAAAGCTGCTTCAGCGGCGAGCCGGCGGGAATGCGGCGATAGAGCGCGATGGCGCCCTCGCCGTCTTTCAACTGCTCGGCAACGGCGGCAAGCTGAACGAGCGCCGCGTCGTTGTCGGGCCGCAGCGCCAGGGCATATTGCAGATAAAGCCGCACGAACGGCTCGCCGCCGCCGCGGTTGAGCGCGGTGGCGAGATCGAGCAGGATTTCCGAGGCGCCGTCCGACGGACCGGCAACGAAGGGCTCGATCTTTTCGCCCTTGTTGATCTTGTCGCGAAGGGCTGCAATCTCGACCTTGCCGGGCGCAAACGCCTCGGCTTTGTCGAGCACCGACAGCGCCTTGGCCTTGTCGCCTTTGCGGGCGAGGAAAGAGGCGTAGGCCTGCGCGTTGCGCATCCATGTTTCCGGGGCCGCACCGCCGGCGGCCGTGTCCTGCACGGTGGCGGTATAGAGCGCATCCGCCCTGTCGGGCAGGCCGGAGGCGTCGGCAATCAAGGCGCGGTGGAAGGACTTGAACAGGCTGAACCAGTCGGGGCCTTGCAGCTTGTCGATGGAAGCCATGGCCTCGCCGGCGTCACCCGCACCCTGCTTGGCCCAGCCGGTCATGACGCCGGAGATCAGCCGGTCGAGATCGGATTCGAGCGACAGCTTGAGCCAGTATTCGGCCTTGGAGAAATCCTTCTTGTGGAAGGAATCGATGGCCAGCGCCAGGCGCGAGAAGCGCTCGACATCGGGAACCGCCTTGAGCTTGTCGGCATAGACCAGGGATTCATCGAAGCGCCCCTGCGCGATCAGCGACAGCATCAGGCTCTGCTGCAGTCCCGTATCGTTCGGATCGAAGGCAAGCGCCTGCTTGTAATAGGAAATGGCGCTGTCGAGGTCGTTGTCGCCGTCGGCAATCCTGGCGGCGAGATAGGCCCCCGAGAAGGATGTGATCCTGACCGGCTCGGCGGTCTGTTTGGCATGCGCCGGCAAAGCCGAGATCGCCATGCCCGTCGCGATTGCCAGCCCCGTCAGCCAGCGCGCATATCCTTGCCGCATCATATCCCTTTCAGCCAAACGCCATCTCCGCGTCAGCGGGATCGCCGTAGACTCGATCTTTACAGGTAAAGCATGGCCTTTTTGGGGTCGTGCTTCAACCCGGCCCGAATTCACAATCGGGTCAAGCAATTAATAAACCATGCCGAAAGGGCCTGAACTGCGACTCTTGACCGCGTGGCGTCCGCTTTGGCGGTGCCTGCGCGGCGCTATTTCCCGACGCCGTAAGCGATCCATAAGCGCCAGCGGTTGAAAGCTTCCGCCATGCAACCTTGCGTGGCAAGATGCCCGCTCAGTTCTTGCCTCGCCAGCCGTCAGGGGGTGCCGATGCTGGAAATGCCGCGAAACGAAGAAGCCTTCGCCATCGTCGACCGTATCTACGAAGCCGCATTCGCAGCCGAGCTGTGGCCGGATGCCTTGGAGGCGACCAGCGCGGTCTCGCGCTCGGCAAGCGGCGCGATCTTCATGATCAGCGATCATTCGCCGCTTCGCGCCATCGGCGAGGCGCGGGCCGAACCCTTGATCGACGCTTTCATGGCCGATTGGACATTTTCCGAAAGCGTGCAGCGCATGTGCAGCACCCAGCCGGCAAGCTTTGTGCGGGTCGACGACTTCATGACCGGCGATGAGATCGAGCGGGACCCGATCTATGCGTGGGCAAGAGATTTCGGCGTCGGATCGCCCGTCTGCACGTCGATTCCCATGCCGAGCGGAGAGCTTGTGCTGTTCGTTTTCCAGCGCTGGCTGAAGGACGGCAAGTACGATCAAGCGGCGATCGACCTGCTGAACGGACTGCGTCCGCATCTGGCGCGGGCCGGCCTTGTCGCCGGGCGGCTCGGTCTGGAGCGGGCCAGGACCGCCGTGTCCATTCTGAGCGAGATCGAGCTGCCGGCGGCAGTCATGAGCGGATCGGGCCGCGTGCTGACGGTCAACCGCCTGCTGGAAGATATGAAGGACGTCTTCATCCCCCAGGCCGGCGGCGGCATGGTGCTTGCGGACCTGTCTGCAAACGCGCTTTTCCAGCAAGCCATCATGCACAACGCCGACCATCGCGTTGTGCGGTCCATCCCTGTCCCAGCCGTCGAGGGGCGGCCTGCGCTGATCGTACACCTTTTGCCGTTGCGCCGTGCCGCACATGACATCTTTTCGGGCGCGGATATCCTTGTCGCGGCAACTGCCGTCAGCGTCAGCGCGACGGTGCCGTCGCCCGATATCCTTTCGGGCCTGTTCGACTTGACGCCGGCGGAAGCCCGGCTTGCGGTTGTGCTTGCCACCGGCCGGTCCGTGCAGGAAGCCGCCCTCGAAATCGGTATCGCCGTCAAATCGGCCCGTACTTATCTCGAGCGAATTTTTCGGAAAACCGGAACCAGTCGCCAAAGCCAGCTCGTGGCGCTGCTGACGAGCGCGCGGCCGTTTTCGTGATTTCGGTCAGTCAACCGGCCCGACGTTGCAAGATTGCAACACCCAGGACTGAAAACGCTGCAAGAACAGGGGGAATGCCGCGAAGTGTAGGCATTTGCCGACTGTCCGGCCGTTGCCGGCTTCATGCATGGTCCATCTCATCGGGAGCTTTGCGATCGGCCGGCGCCGTTCTGGAAAGAAGGGGATAATTCGATGAAGAGCCGTGTTGTAGAAGGCTTTGAGTGGTCGGCTGCATTGGGGGCTGCCGGCATCCTGATGTCGTCCCGCGTGCCGGTTCGCGGGGCCGGAGCTTGGGTGATAGCCGCGGCAGCCGGCCTGGTGGCCCTCGCGCCGACTCCGGCGGCTGCGTTTGTGTGTGAAGATATAAATTATGGCGCAGATGGCGCCGGGGCTTCGCCCACCGGTATGGCATGCGGAACTATCGCCCAAGCTGCGGGCGGATCCTCGACGGCGGTCGGCGGTAGAGCCGTTTCTGATGGAGACCTTAGTACCGCTCTTGGCGATGATGCGTGGGCCGGGGGAATCTCGGGTCCCATCAACCATAACAATGCAAGCACGACGGCTATCGGCGCCCGTGCTCAGGCTGGTGCGGGAGGCCCTAACCAGGCCAACGCTACCGCTCTTGGCGCCTCGGCCAAGGCGAATGCGGTGAATGCCACCGCCCTCGGCACCGGTGCGACGGCCAATTTTGCCGATTCAGTCGCCGTAGGCCAAGGTGTGGCCACGACACGCGCCAATCAGGTGGCTATCGGCAACAGCAGTGCCACCTACACTCTGTCGGGCATCAACAGCGCAGCCAGCAGGGAGGCCCAGAGCGGACCGAAATACCTGGTGACGTCCGACGCCGCGGGCAATCTGGCGACCGCTTCCGTGAACATCGACGAACTCGAAGGACTGGCCGACGACGTTGCAGCCCATACCACCCAGATCGCCTCGCTCAACACCACGGTAAGCAGCCACGCGATGCAGCTTGCCGATCACGAGACGCGCATTGTCAACAACACCAACCAGATCAACGCGCTCAACACGACGGTCGGCGATCATACGATCCAGCTTGCCGATCACGAGGCGCGTATCACCAACAATACCAACACGCTCAACCTGCACACCGCGCAGATTTTCAGCCTCGACAGTCGCACCACGATCAACGAGGCTAACATCGCCCTGCTCGACGGCCGCGTCAGCGCGCTGGAGGGCGGGTTGCAGAACCTTGGCGAGCAGGTCAGCGAAAACCGCTCGGAAGCCCGCGCCGGAACGGCGCTTGCGCTGGCGACGGCGGGATTGCGTTACGACGACAGGCCCGGCAAATTGTCGCTGGCCGGCGGCTTTGGCCATTTCAAGGGCCAGTCGGGCCTGGCGCTCGGCCTTGGCTATAGCACGAGCCTGGATTTCCGCCTCAACGCCGCCGTGTCGGCCTCCACCAACCGTGGCGATGTCGGCGTCAGCGTCGGCGCATCGTGGACACTCAACTGATGCAGCGGGCATGACCTCAATCTTGCCGGGATCGGTGCGGCCGACGGGCAGAATGTTGCTGGCCGCCTTGGTGCTGACGGCAGCCGTTCCGCAGCTTGTCCAGCCTGCCCTGGCGCAAACGTCGAAAATCCAGAAATCGGCCAAGCCCCAGGCGCCGAAGCCGGCCAATATCGACCGCAACGGCGTGCTGATCCTGGTGCGCGGCTCGCTGCTGGCGCTCGACCATGCCAACAAGACGGGGAATTACACGGTGCTGCGCGATCTCGGCGCGCCGGGCTTCCAGACCAACAATGCGGCCAAGCTTGCCGAGATCTTCGCCAGCCACCGCAATGACGGCATCGACCTCGGCGGCGTCGCGGTGCTGGAGCCGCAATTGACGCTGCTGCCGCAGATCGAGTCCAACGGCATGTTGCATATGGCCGGTTTCTTTCCCTCGGTGCCGATGCAGGTCAATTTCGAGCTGTTGTTTGCGCCGGTCGAACGGCAATGGAAGGTGTTCGGCATCTCGGTCGCGCTCAGCAAGGCCGGCCCCGAAGCGCCGGCGACGGAGCCGCAACCGCCAAAGCCTGTCGCCACCGAAATACCCGACCCGCCGACGCCGGCGATCAATCCCAGAAGGGCCGCCGAACAAGCCGGCAAGTGAGGCATCACGGCCCTGAAACTCAGGACGTTTGCGAAAGGCTTGCGTCGAGCGCCTGCATGGCGACGGTGACAAGATCGTGCAGCCGCTTTTTCGGCACGCCGTCGCGTGCCTGCACCGAAAGGCCGTGCAGCAGCGTGGCGTAATAATCCCCCAACGTCTCGGCGTCGGTGTCCGGCTTCAATTCGCCATCGCGCACCGCCTGCTTCAACCGCTCGACGATCGATGCGGTACGCGCCATCCGATGCTCCGCCAGCCATTGCAGCACGGCGTCATTTTCGACGGCGCAATTGGTCGCGGCCGTCACCACCATGCAGCCCTGCGGCTGCCCCGGCCGCGTATAGATTTCGACGGCGTCGCGAAGCATGCGCTCGATGACGCGCCGGACATTTGGTTCTTCCTGCAGTGCGCGTGTGGCGAAGCCGCCCTCATTGGCCTCGTAAAGTGCCACCGCTTCGCGAAACAGATCCTCCTTCGAGCCGAAGGCGGCATAGATGCGCGCCGATGCGAGACCAAGCGCCGATACGAGATCGGCCATCGAGGTGCCCTCGTAGCCGCGTCTCCAGAAAGCGTCGCGGGCTTTCTCCAGCGCCTGGTCGCGGTCGAACTCCCTTGGCCTTCCCGCCATGGCGGTCTCCAATTTTTGTCGATCAACAAATAATCCGCTTGACTTCGGATTGCAAATCTCAATTCTTTGTCGATCATTAAATAATTGTCGACAAGGAGACCGGCATGAGTTCACTGGATCAAGGCGCGCCGCTCGGGGCGATAACGCAGGGAGCAAGCAGGGCGAAACATGGCGCAACGCTGGCGCTGCTCGCCTTCGCGCAGCTCATCATCTCGCTCGACCTCAACATAGTCTTCGTGGCGTTGCCGGAGATCGGCGCCGGCCTCGGATTTTCAGGCCAGACCCTGCAGTGGGTGGTCAGCGCCTACACCGTCTTCACCGGCGGCTTCCTGCTGTTCGGCGGCCGGGCCGCCGACCTGATCGGCCAGCGCCGCGTCTTCATCTTCGCGCTCTGGCTCTACGCGCTCTCATCTCTGGTCGGCGGCCTCGCCTGGTCGCCGGAAATCATCATCGCGGCCCGCGCCGTGCAAGGCATCGGCGCCGCGTTCCTGTTTCCTGCGACGTTGTCGCTGATCAACCGCCTGTTCGCCGAGGGACCGGAACGCAACCGGGCGCTCGCCGTCTGGGGCGGCGCGGGCGCCAGCGGCCTGACGCTCGGTTCGCTTGCCGGCGGGTTTCTGACCAGCGCCTTCGGCTGGCCGTCGGTCTTCTACGTCAACGTGCTGTTGGCCGGGATCGCCATCATCGCGGCTTTCGCCATCATCCCGCGCGATCGCAAGCGGCACGAGCAGCGCAGCTTCGATCTGCCGGGCGCGCTGACCGTCACCGCAGGCGCGACGCTGCTTGTCTTCACCCTGGTTCAGGGGCCCGAATATGGCTGGGGCTCTGGCGCAATCATCGTCAGCGCAGCACTGGCGGCATTCTTCCTGATCGCCTTCACCGTGATCGAGGCCAACAGCGCCGACCCGCTGATGCCGCTGCGCCTGTTCCACAACCGCAGCCTCGTCGCCGGCATGACGATAACCTTCCTCTACATGGGCACTTTCGGCGCGCTGCCCTACTTCCTCACCGTGCTGCTGCAGAACGTGCACGGCTTCACTGCCTTGCAGACGGGCCTCGCCTTTCTCGTGCCGTCGGTCGCCATCGCCACCGGCACGCAACTCGGCGAGCGTCTGGCAACGCGCTTTTCGACGCGCAGCACCCTGGTCGGCGGCATGATCGTCGGCGCGGTCGGCACAGCATTGATGGTATCAGGCGCGACTGCCGACAGCAGCTATCTGCCCCTCGTACCCGGCCTGATCGTCTCCGGCGTCGGACAAGGCATCGTCTGGACCGCAATGTGGATTGCCGCCGCTTCCGGCGTTGCCCATGACCAGCAAGGCGTCGCCTCGGGGATGGCTTCGACGACGCTCAATGTCGGCAACGCCATCGGCATGGCCGTGCTGATTGCGATTGCGAACAGCCAAATCGGCGAATTGTCCGGCGATGCGTTGAAAATTGCCGTCGCCGACGGCATCCAGGTTGCCTTCCGGCTCGCGGCGGGCGGCATCGTCGTCAGCCTGCTGGCAGCAATGGTGCTTCCGGCAAAGGCGCGATGAGAACAGGCGGCGTCCCGGCCTCGCGCCGCGACGCCTGTCAATTCACCCGGCTGATGCAGAAATCGATGACGTCGATCAGTGCAGACTTCTGCGGCGTCGCCTCGAGCGGCGCCAGCGCGTCGCGGGCTATCTCGCCGAAATGGCGGGCGCGCCCGATGGTGTCGGCAATCGCCCCGTGGCGGAGCATCAGGCCGATGGCCTTTTCCAGCCCGGCATCGTCGGCGGCATTGTCCTCGATGGCGCGTTTCCAGAAGCTGCGCTCGGCCTTGGTGCCGCGCCGATAGGCGAGGATCACCGGCAGCGTCACCTTGCCCTCGCGGAAATCGTCGCCGACATTCTTGCCGAGATCCTTGCTGGTGCCGCCGTAATCCAGCGCGTCATCGATCAGCTGGAAGGCAAGGCCGAGATTCATGCCGTAGGAGCGAAGTGCTGCGCGATCATTGCGCGTCGCCTGGGCGATGACCGGGCCGACCTCGGCGGCAGCGGAGAACAACGCCGCGGTCTTGGCCTTGATCACCGCGAAATGCTCGTCCTCGGTGGTCTCGAGGTTTTTGGCGGCGGCAAGCTGCATCACCTCGCCTTCGGCGATGATCGAAGCAGCGCTCGACAGGATGTCGAGCGCTTCCAGCGAGGCGACATCGACCATCATGCGAAAGGCCTGGCCGAGCAGGAAATCGCCGACCAGAACACTGGCCTGGTTGCCCCAGATCATACGCGCCGTCTTCTTGCCGCGCCGCATGCCGCTTTCGTCGACGACGTCGTCGTGGAGAAGTGTCGCGGTATGCATGAATTCGACCGATGTGGCGAGCTTGACATGGCCGTCGCCGGAATAGCCGAACATCTGAGCGGCGGCGAGCGTCAGCATCGGCCGCAGCCGTTTGCCGCCCGACGAGATCAGATGGTTGGCAATCTCCGGGATCATCTCGACATCGGAGCCGGCCTTCGACAGGATCAATTTGTTGACGCGCCCCATGTCGGCCGCGGTCAGGTCGATGAGGTCCTTTATCGAGGCGGCTTCGCGCTTCCCGTTTTCAATGTTGAGAACGACACCCACGGCAAAACTCCCAACCTCGATATGCACGACGGCAACATGGTCCCTGGACAGACTCTAGGGTGTCACCCACCGGCGCGGCAAGAGGCGAATTGGCGCGCCGGCTCTGGTACATGATCACGCCTACGTTTACATCAACGCCGCAAACTGCGAGTTTAGGGCCATGATCTATCGATATGATCGAAATGGTGTGAGGCCATCTGTCCGGATACGCGGAGCGAAGGCGCAGGAAGCCATTCGGCTTTCAAGTCCTTCGCGACAAAGTAGCCGGGCAGATGGACCACATCCTCCGGACGCCGAAACGGCTGCAAGCTGCGTCGTCGAACCGCTCGGCCGGGGGAAAGACCCCGACGTTCACGCTTCTCCTCGCATCTTCTTGCCGTTTCAGGCGCCATTTCGACCATATCGATAGATCATGGCCCTAATCCGATGATAGAGCTCATCCGCACCAACGACGCCGTCATCATTTCGTTTGTCGAATCGCTGATGCGCGATGCCGGCATCGGCTGTTTCGTCGCCGACCAGAATATGAGCGTCCTCGACGGCTCGATCGGCATCCTGCCCCGCCGTGTCATGGTGGATGCCGACAAGGCCGATGCGGCGCGGCGCATCCTGACGGATGCCGGCATCGCTAACGAGATCCGCCAAAAATAATGTCCGCGTCGCCCGCTGCCCTTGTCCCGGACATGCCGGCTCATACGGTCGATGCCTTCCATCGCGGTCGCTTCTGGCTGGTGCAGCCGAGAAAGGCGGGCCACCGCGCCGGCATGGATGCGATGATGCTGGCGGCTGCCGTGCCGTCCTCGTTCGCCGGGCGGCTTGCCGACTTTGGCGCGGGTGCCGGTGCCGCCGGCCTGGCGGTCCTGTCGCGCTGCCCCGCTGCAGAGGCCGTGCTCGTCGAGCGTTCCCCGGAAATGGCGGCCTTCGCCACAACCACGCTTGCCCATCCCGGCAATGCACATCTCAGCGACCGCGCCTCGGTGCTCGTCGCCGATGTCGCGCGGTCGGGCCGGGCGCGAGCGGCCGCCGGCCTCGAGGACAACAGCTTCGATTTCGTCATCATGAACCCGCCGTTCAATGCCGCCGAGGATCGCGCGACGCCCGATCCGCTGAGAAAGGCCGCGCATGTCTCGGAGGACGGGCTTTTCGACAGCTGGATCCGCAGCGCGGCCGCGGTGGTCAGGCCGGGCGGCGGGCTGGCCGTCATCGCCCGGCCGGAACAGCTCGGCGCCATCCTCGATGCCATCGCCGGCCGCTTCGGCGATGCCGAGATGCTGGCCGTCCATCCTCGCCCCGAAGCGGCGGCGATCCGCATCGTCGTCCGGGCAGCACTCGGCGCACGCGGCAAACTGTCGATCCAGCCACCGCTGATGCTGCATGCCTATTCAGGCAATGGCCCTTCGGAGCGGGCAGAGCTGATCAATAACGGGCTGGCGTCGCTTTTCGGAGACTGATCCATTCTGATTGCCGGGGTGACGGCATTGCCGTTGGCCGGCGAATTCCTACATGCCTCAAGCAAATCGACCGGAGACCGCCCCCTCGTGAAACGCCTTTTCAACCGCCTGCTGCCGAAATCCTGGCGCTCCGCCGTCGTCACCATTCCGGTCATCCGGCTGCACGGCACCATCATGCCCGGCGGCGGCCAGTTCCGGCCGAGCCTGTCGCTCGCTTCCACCGCCGGCCTTCTCGAAAAGCTGTTTTCCTTCGACGCGCCGGCGGTCGCCATCTCGATCAATTCGCCAGGCGGCTCGCCGGTGCAGTCGCGGCTGATCTTCAGGCGCATCCGCGACCTGGCGAGCGAGAAGAACAAGAAGGTCCTGGTTTTCGTCGAGGACGTGGCGGCGTCGGGCGGCTACATGATTGCGGTCGCCGGCGACGAGATCTTTGCCGACCCGTCCTCCATCGTCGGCTCGATCGGCGTGGTGTCGGCCTCGTTCGGCTTTCCGGAGCTGTTGAAGAAGATCGGTATCGAGCGCCGCGTCCACACCGCCGGCCAGAACAAGGCGGTGCTCGACCCGTTCAAGCCGGAAAAGAAGGAGGACGTCGAGCGCCTGAAGGCGCTGCAACTGGAGGTCCACGAGACCTTCATCGACCTCGTCAAGGACAGGCGCGGCAGCAAGCTCAAGGACGATCCCGACCTGTTCACCGGCCTGTTCTGGACGGCCAAGAAGGGGCTTGAACTCGGGCTGGTCGATGCGCTCGGCGACATGCGCAGCGTGCTGAAGAGCCGTTTCGGGCCGAAAACCCAGCTCAAGCTGATCACCGCGCCGCGCGGCCTGTTCGGCCGCTTCGGCCTGTTCGGCTCGAGCTTTTCGGCGCCCGATGTCGCCGCCGCCGCGGCAAGCGGCATCATCGATGCGGCGGAAGAGCGCGCGCTGTGGGCGCGCTTCGGGCTTTGAAAAGCCGGTGAAAGCGTCTAGCATTAATCATCAACCGACCCGACCGGCGGCCTTGCCGGCCTTGCGAGGGAGGAGTTTGACATGCCGCAGATCATTTTCTTCGCCGTCGTCGGCATTGCCGCCTATTTCGGCTACCGCTCCTTCGTCAGGGAAGCCGAGCGTGTGACCGCCAAGGTGCGGCGTACCGAAAAGCAAGCCGCCAACGGTACAATGGGAACATTGGTCAAGGACCCGAAGACCGGCGAATACCGTCTGGCCAAGGATTGACCGTCGTCCCCCTCGCGGCCGAGCCAGTGAACGCCGAGGCCAGCATCCGGGCGTCGCATGCGCACGGCAAGATAAATCTCGCGCTGCACGTCACCGGCCAGCGCGCCGACGGCTATCACACGATCGAAAGCCTGGCTGTGTTCACGCGCTTCGGCGATCGCATCGAAACGGAGCTTGCCGACAGCGATGGGTTTTTCGTGTCCGGCAAATACGCCTCCGCGGTGCCGGTCGACGACAATAATCTGGTGGTGAGAGCGCGCGATGCACTGCGACGCGAGGCCGGTCCCCAGCACGCACCGGCTGTCGCCATCAGGCTCGAAAAGAACCTGCCGGTCGCGTCCGGTGTCGGCGGCGGGTCGAGCGATGCGGCGGCTGTGCTGCGCGCCCTGGTCCGGACCTGGAGGCTCGACATCGGCGATGCCGAACTCGCGCGGATCGGCCTGTCGCTCGGCGCCGACGTGCCGATGTGCCTCGCAGCCAGACCGCTGATAGCCCGCGGCATCGGCGACGAGCTGACGCTCGTGCCGGGTTTCCCGGCGCTGGGTCTGGTGCTCGTCAATCCCGGCACTGCCGTCTCGACGGCCGACGTGTTCGAGGCGCTTGGCCGCCGCGACAATGCGGGACTGCCGCCGCTGCCGCGCAGCCTCGACTTCCACAGCATCCGGAACTGGCTGGAGATCACCCGCAATGATCTCGAGCCTGCGGCGCGCGCAATCCAGCCCGCCATCGGCAAGGCGCTTTCCGTGCTCAACAAGGCCGGAGCCGGTTTTGCCAGGATGTCCGGCTCCGGCGCCACCTGCTTCGGGCTGTTCGAGACCGGCAATGTGGCCAAGCGCGCGGCCGTCGATATCCGCGGCCGCCATCCAGACTGGTTTGTCGCGGCGACGCGAAGCGTGACATCGGAGGCTGACGCCCATGGCCAGGATTGACGAGAGCCGCCCCTTCGTTCCTGTGCGCATCGCGGTACTGACCGTTTCCGATACGCGCAGCCTCGCCGACGACAAATCCGGGCAAACGCTGGCCGACCGCATTGCCGAGGCCGGCCATGTCCTGGCCGCCCGCGACATCGTTACCGACGACCGCGACAAGATCCGCGACAGGGTCCTGGGCTGGTCGAAGGACGATGCGATCGATGTCGTCATCACCACCGGCGGCACCGGCTTCACCGGCCGCGACGTGACGCCGGAAGCGCTGGAGCCGATCTTCGAAAAGCGCATGGACGGCTTTTCCGAAGTGTTCCACCGCATCTCCTACGACAAGATCGGCACTTCGACGATCCAGAGCCGGGCAACCGGCGGCGTCGTCAATGCCACCTTCGTCTTCGTGCTGCCGGGCTCGCCCGGCGCCTGCAAGGACGCCTGGGACGGCATCTTGAAGCCGCAGCTCGACTACCGGCACATGCCCTGCAACTTCGTCGAGATCATGCCGCGGCTGGACGAGCATTTGCGGCGCGGCTGAGAACCGAGGTATCAGCCAAGCGACCTCGGTTTAGCGAATGACCGGCTCGCCGTGAAAACGCCGGCGCGACGGCGGCGAGACGCCGAAGCCGACCTCCATCATCAGCCGCGGCGTGCGCGTCGGCACGGTGCCCATATGGAAGCCGAACGGATCCTCGACAAAGCCGAGGCCGGCCGGCCCGGTCAGCGTGACCGGGCTCTGCTCGCCGTAGACGCCCAGCACCTCTTCCGCCGAATGGCCGACCAGCAGCGTCAGCTGATGCTTCAGGATGCGGCGGTTGTGGGAGCCGCGGACATAGACATGCGGCCCAGTGTCGGCGTCGACCGGCACCAGGTAGAAAAAGAATTTCAGCATGCGCCAGTCGTCGAGGTCGAAATGGTATTTGCCGAGCGAGGCCATGTTCTTGTCGGCGTCCGAGACGCCACCGGTCGGAAAGCTCCACCAGACGCGGGTGGTGATCAGCTTGGCCTGGCTGCCGAGATAGTGCGCTGCGATATCGAGAAGCAGCGGATCGCGCTGCACGGCGACCGCAGCGTTGCAGTCGAGGACCCGTTCGAAATAGTGACCGCTGAGCAGCGGTCGGCCGAAATGCTTTTCGGCATCGGCGTGTTTTTCGGGCAGGAATTCCAGCCGGCGGTCGAAATTGCCGAAGCATGGCGTGAGCTCGGCGAAGCGGGCGATCTCGTCATGGATGGCGGCCGGCAGCATCAGGCCCGAACAGAGCCCCTCGGTGCGCAGCGCGCCGACGACGGCATCGCGGTCAACGCCGGCGAACATCGTTTCACCGACATTGCGCGCCGGCGGAACGGGCTTTGCACCGCGCCAGTGCAGGCGCCGCGCCGGCATGGTGCGGGCCAGCATGAACATCGGCAGCCATGCCGGATTCTCGCGAAGGTCGGAAAGATAGGTCGGGATGCGGGCGGCGATGCGGCGCAGCATGCCGCCGTTTCGTGCGATCGCCTCGAGGCTTGCGGCGCCGGACTTGTCAGGGCTTGAAAGGGTCATCGGGGTCCTCAAAATATCGAGGGAACAGCATCGACGACAGTCGTCGTCACCGCTCCGGCACACCCCAAACCCATTCGCCCGTATCGCTGGAAATGGTAACCCCCGGCCAGATTTTGTGCAATGCACAATAAACGACGACCCGCCAGAAAATTTGTCTGGGCGGAGTTCCCGTAACCGGGACGGTAAGCCGTCACTTCCGCGGCGCGACCCAGATCTCGGCGTGGAGCCTCCTGGTCGCCAGGCCGCGGGCGATCGCTTCGGCGCTGCGGGCGTTCTTCGACAGCGCCGCGGCCTGACGCTTGCTGATCACCAGGCCTTCAGCGAGAGCGCGATTTCCGGCAAAGACGCGCGACAGGAACGGCGCGCGGCTGCCGCGTGCCCGCGAGAACCGCGCCGCCATGGTTTGCCTGGCTGTATGGGCGACGACCTCGTCGATCCAGCCCTCTCCCAGCCGCGCGCCCGGTTCCAGCAAAAGCAGCCAGTCGCCCTTGGCCTGCCTGATGCCGGCGGCGATGCCGCCGCTGACATAGTGGCAGCCGGCATGTTCGGCGACGCGGTGCGTCTGATCGGTCGAGCCGGTGTCGCAGACGAGAACGTCGCGCACCACGCCTTCGACCGCGCCGCCGATCAGCGAGGCGAGCGTGCGGGCAAGGCCCTCCTCGTCGTTCAGGGTTTCGATCAGGACGCTGAGCATGTTTAGCCGAATAGCGGAAAGCGGTGGGCAGCGCCAGTTTTTGCGGCGCACTGCGAGAAAGTTCTTGCTTTGTTCTCATCGATACGATAGGAATACATTCATGAGCAGAGCGATTCGACAGCGGGCGGACAGTCCCTGGGAAAGGGCCAAGATGGAACAGATCGTGCGTGCCGATATTGCAGCCTTCGGCGCTGGCAGGGCCGAAATGGCGAATGCGATGATCGAGCAGAGCGGCATGCGTGTCCGTCCGGACCGCAACCGCGGCAGGTCGGCGGGCATCAATCCGTCCGGCCGTTTCGAGCCGGTCAGCCGACACGTGTTTGACGATGGCTGGAATTCGCTGGAGGAGCTGCCGCCGTTCAGGACCGAGGTACAGGTCGAGAAGCCGCGCACCATCATCACGCGCAACGAATCGCCCGACATCTCCTTCGACCGCTCGATCAATCCCTATCGCGGCTGCGAACATGGCTGCGTCTATTGTTTCGCGCGGCCGACGCACAGCTTCATGGGCCTGTCGCCGGGGCTGGATTTCGAATCGAAGCTGTTTGCCAAGCCGGATGCGGCGCGGCTGCTCGACAAGGAATTGTCCAGGGATAATTACCAGCCGCGCACCATCGCCATCGGCACCAATACCGATCCTTATCAGCCGATCGAGAAGCAATACCGGATCATGCGCGAGATCCTCGAAGTGCTGGAGGCGCGCGGGCATCCGGTCGGCATTGTCACCAAATCGGCGCTGGTGACCCGCGATATCGACATTCTGTCACGCATGGCCGAACGCGGGCTGGCCAAGGTGGCATTGTCGGTGACGACATTGGACAGGATGCTGGCCAGAACGATGGAGCCGCGCGCGTCGACGCCGACCAAGCGGCTGGAGGCGATCAGGCAGCTTTCGGATGCCGGCATTCCGGCCTCGGTGATGGTCGCGCCGATCATCCCCGGACTGACCGACCCGGAAATGGAGCGCATCCTCGATTCGGCACAGGCAGCGGGGGCACGCGAGGCCGGCTATGTGCTGCTGCGCCTGCCGCTGGAGGTCGCGCCGATCTTCAAGGACTGGCTGCTGCGCCATTATCCCGATCGCTATCGCCACGTCATGTCGCTGATCCGTTCGATGCGCGACGGCAAGGACTACGATTCGGAATGGGGCAAGCGCATGAAGGGCTCCGGCCCCTATGCCTGGCAGATCGGCCGGCGCTTCGAGATAGCTGCCAAACGGCTCGGCCTCAACGCCGAGCGGCGCTCGCTGAGGACCGACCAGTTCGTCCCCGCCGCCAAGGCTACCGAGCAGCTGATGCTGCTGTGACAAAGCGTCTCGCGCCAGCCGCTTGAAGCGGCCGCAGCAGGCGAAAAATCCCGTCCGGCCTGTCCTGTCCCCGGGCTTGCAGACGGTAGCCCCCTCCTGGTCCGGTGCCCCGCCCGACCCGGAGGGGACTTGCGGAGAATCGGAGCCGATGCGAACCTCGCCGCACCATGGCTCGCCCGCGTTCCGATTCTCCGCTTCTCTTGGAAATCGTCGAGAAACCCGACTTCTCGTTCGAGACGAGGGCGATGGCCGAAGGCCTTTGGCCGGTGGCGGGGATGGACGAGGCCGGCCGCGGCCCGCTCGCCGGGCCGGTGGTGGCGGCAGCGGTGGTGCTCGATCCCGCCAACATCCCCGACGGCCTCGACGATTCCAAGCGGCTGACGCATTTGCAGCGTGAGGCGCTGTTCCTGAAAATCCTCGGCTCCGCGCTCGCCGTATCGATGGCCTCGGTCAGCGCCGAAGGCATCGATGCCTCCAACATCCTCAAGGCCAGCCTGGAGGCGATGCGCCGTGCCGTGGCCGGCCTGTCAATCCGGCCGAAGCTGGCACTGGCCGACGGCCGCGACGTGCCGCCCGGCCTGCCCTGCGAGGGCAAAGCACTGATCAAGGGCGACCAGCGCTCGCAATCGATCGCCGCAGCCTCGATCGTCGCCAAGGTGATGCGCGACCGCATGATGTGCGGCTGCGGCAGCCATCATGCGCGTTACGGCTTCGAACTGCATATGGGCTACGCCACTGTGCGCCATCGCACGGCGATCGATCTGCACGGGCCAGTGGCACGGCTGCACCGCGCCTCCTTCGCACCGTTCCGGTTCGGCGGCACCGAGGTGCTGGAGGAAGAGGGTTTTTCGGGTTTGGATTGAGCGATTCGGCAAGGTGTGATCTCCCCCCTCGAGGGGGAGATGGCCGGCAGGCCAGAGGGGGTCGCCTCGCGTGAAGCGCCAACGTTCTCTTTCGTTCCATAGGGCGTCGCGCCAGGACGTACCGACCCCCTCTGTCGCCTTTGGCGACATCTCCCCCTCGAGGGGGGAGATTACGCGCTCAGTCGCTTTCGCCAACAAAAAAGCCGCCAGGTTTCCCGGGCGGCTTCGATGACTTGTTCATGCAGCCGTTCAGTTCAGCTTCGACTTCAAATCCTGCAGCGAGGCGTTGAACAGGTCGGCGCCGGCCTTGGCGTCGATCTTGCCGGCCAGCAGCGCCCGCGCGGCTTCGACCGCGATGTCGACAGCGCTGGCACGCACTTCGCCGATCGCTTCGCGCTCGGCCTGGCCGATCTTCTGCTCGGCCAAGGCGGTGCGCCGAGCGACATAGTCCTCGGTCTTCTTGTGCGCCTCGGCGGCAAGCATGTCGGCTTCGCGCTTGGCGGCGGCGACGATGGCCGCGGCCTCCTGCTCGGCTTCCTTGCGCTTGCGCTGGTATTGGCCAAGCAGCTGCTGGGCTTCTTCGCGCAACCGGCGCGCTTCCTCGAGCTCGGAGCTGATCTTGTCGGCACGCGCATCGAGCGCCTTGGCGATCATGCCCGGCACCTTGATGTAGATGGCGATGCCGAGGAAGATTACGAGGGCAACAGTTGCCCAAAGCGTCGCGAGAGATGTGGCGTCCATGATGCGCTCCTCACCCGGCCACGGATTTGACCGCGGCCGCGATTTCGGCCTTGCTGGCCTTGCCGCCGACAAGCGCTTCGACGATGGCCGATGCGGTGTCCTCGGCGATCGTGCCGACTTCCTTCATGGCATTGGCCTTGATGGAAGATATACGCGCCTCGGCCTCGCCAAGCTTCTGGTCAAGCGCTGCCTCGATCGTCTTGCGGGCAGCCTCGGCTTCCGCCTTGGCCGCATCGTTGGCCTGCTGGCCGATCGCATTGGCCTTGCCCTTGGCTTCCGCCAATTCCTGCTCATAGGCGGCAACGGCGGCATCGGCCTCGCTTTTCAGCCGGGCAGCATGGTCGAGATCCTGGGTAATGCGGTCGTTGCGCACGTCGATGATGCCGCCAACGCGCGGCATCACCACCCGTTTCAAGAAGAGATAAAACAGCCCGAAGGTGATCGCCAGCCATAGAAGCTGCGAGGGGAATGTCTCCGGATTGAATGGCGGAAACGTGCCGTGCGCCTCGGCGGGCACGCCGGTGCCAGCGCTGCCACCTTCGACGGCGGGCGCGGACTCTTGCGCAAAGGCAGATGTCACGAACATCGCATTCCCCTGTCCATACAGTCAGGGCGCACCTTGCGCCCCCTCTTCGTCGGCCCGGTGTTTCTTACTTGAACACCAGCAGGAAGGCGATGAGAAGGGAGAAGATGCCCAGCGCTTCGGTCACGGCGAAGCCGAAGATCAGACGGCCGAACTGGCCATCGGCGGCCGACGGATTGCGCAGCGCGCCCGCCAGATAGCTGCCGAAGATGTTGCCGAGGCCGATGCCGGCGCCACCCATGCCGAGGCAAGCGATGCCCGCGCCGATTGCAGCTGCTGCATTTACTTCCATGTCAAACTCCTTGTGGTTCCATTGTCGTTGCAGTTTGTAATGACGGTAAATCCGCCGGTGAAATTCCCTAGTGACTGGGATGCAAAGCGTCGTTGAGATACATGCAGGTCAGAACCGCAAAGACGTAGGCTTGCAGGAAAGACACCAGCACTTCCAAGGCCGTCAGCGCTACCGCCATAGCCAATGGCAGGATCGAACCCGCCACGCCAGCCGCGCCAAGCGCGCTCAGCGAAACGACGAAGCCGGAAAAGACCTTGAGGGTGATGTGGCCAGCCAGCATGTTCGCGAACAAGCGGACAGAAAGGCTGATTGGTCGCGACAAAAACGAGATGACCTCGATCGGTACGACGAGGAACATCATCACTAAAGGCACGCCCTGCGGTACGAACAGCTTTAGAAAGCCGAAGCCGTGCTTCATGAAGCCGTAGACGATGACGGTTCCGATCACCAGCGCAGCCAGGCCGAAGGTGACGATGATGTGGCTGGTGACGGTGAAGAAATAAGGAAAAAGCCCGAGCAAATTGGCGACGAGCACGAACATGAACAGCGAAAACACCAAGGGGAAGAACTTCATGCCTTGGGTTCCGGCTGAATCGCGCAGCATGTTGCCGACGAATTCATATGCCATCTCGGAAACTGACTGCAGGCGGCCGGGAATGAGGCTGCGGCTCGATGTGCTGAGGTAGAGAAACGCCGCCGCGACAGCCACCGTCGCGACCATGAACAGCGCCGAATTGGTGAAGGACAGGTCATAGCCGCCGATGTGAATCGGAACAAGCGGATGTATCTGGAACTGGTGGATTGGATCGACCTTGTCAGCAGCCACTTTTAATCCCCATCAAAGTCGCACGCGACTCTACTATGCGTTCATTGCGCCGGTGAGTGGCGCGCTAATTCATTCTTTCGGATCGCGCGGTTTATCGCTTTGTCCGAATTCTGCCATAAGCCCTGCTGAGCGCATGACATTGAGCACGCCGGCGCCAAAACCCAGCAGCAAAAAAACGATCAGACCCCATGGCGTTGTCCCCGCCAGACGGTCGATGATCCAGCCGATGCCGGCACCAACCACTATCCCGGCGATGAACTCGCTGGACAGCTTGAGCGCCTGGCCGTACCCGGCCGCACTGCCCGCTTTCGCGTCGTCTTTCCCCTCGAGCCGGTCCGGCCGCCTTGTCGCAAGCGATGCTTCAAGGTCGCGCCGGCGGCGCTCAAGATCGTCGTCGCGGATGTCGGCTTCATGCTGCTTGCCGCGGCCGGTTTTGCCGGTTCCGTCTGGCCCATTCTTGTCGGCCACGCAACCCCCCTGCCCGGTCAGACCGTCACCGTCCGTCCGCTTCTTAAAGTCGCCGGCAACATAGTTAGAGGGTCCGCGCCCGTCAAGCCACGGGCGGACGTTCAAGCTCAAGTATTTTTTCGTTATAAATCAGCCACTTGCTCGGGTGCGACATCGTGCCCGACGCGGTCTCTGGCGGGCTGCGGCCGAATCCCCGCGGCGATGCGTCTTCGATCGGCCGCTCTCGCGCGAAAGACGCAAGGGCTGCCCGAGCGCTCAGCTCCAGCCGCCACCATAGGTGCGGTAGAAGATGTGCAGGCCGATCCTGGTCATTTTCTGCATCGTCCGCGCCCAGCCCGGATGGACGTAGTTGGCGTAATAATGGGTCGACGAGCCG
The DNA here is from genome assembly GCF_040319155.1 of Mesorhizobium sp. M0954. Classification (NCBI taxonomy): domain Bacteria; kingdom Pseudomonadati; phylum Pseudomonadota; class Alphaproteobacteria; order Hyphomicrobiales; family Phyllobacteriaceae; genus Mesorhizobium; species Mesorhizobium sp. M0954. The sequence continues at coordinate 361,170 of NZ_JAMYNR010000002.1, forward strand.
ACTTCCGGAATGAAGATCTTGCCGGCTGTGACGGCCATGGCGACATCCTGGGCGGTCTTGTAGGCAGCGGGGTTGTCGATGCGCTTTTTCCTGCCGTCGCAGGCGAAGGAAAACTGGCAGCGGTTGAACCAGTTGTCGTTCTGGTAGACGACGCCGCAGATCGAGTTCGGATAGGCGGGGTTGCGGACGCGGTTGAGGATGACCTGGGCGACGGCGGCCTGGCCGCGCACGGATTCCCCGCGCGCTTCGAAATAGATGCCGTTGGCGAGACAGGCCTGCTCCGGCTTGGAAAAGACGCTCGCCGGCAGCGGCGTCTGCATCCAGGAATGATCGCCCTTGCTCAGCGGCGGAATGAAGCGACCGTCGTTCGGGTCCTCGTCCTGCAGCAAGGCCTCGAAGGGCGACGCCTGTGCATAATCGGGAGCGGACGAGGCGTAGGCGGTCGCCAGCACGTCAGGATGATCATTGTTGACCAGCGCGGCAAGCATCGCCGGCACGCCGGGATCCGGCTTCTTGTCGATGCGCGTATGGAAGGCGGCGGCGATCTGGATTTCCTTGCCTTTGATCTCGGGCTTGGCGAAAGCCATCCTCAGGCCGCTGTCCATGCTTGGGCGGAGCAGCGAAGAGGTGCGCTCGAAGATCGAGCCGGCATTGAAGTTCTTCGGCGGCGAGACGGGCGAGACCTGGATGATGCGGCCCTTCTTGTCGGCACGCGTGATGCGGTTCTCGTCCGGCGTCGTGCCGGCGATGCTGCCCTTGCCGCGAAACGAAACGGCGCCGATGCCGGGTAGTTGGACACCGGAGCCGGAGAGCGAGCCGGTGCTGCTGGAATCGAGGAAGGGCATTTCGGCGGCGTGAACGGAGCCGGCGACGGATTTCTCGACATAGGCGTTCCAGCGGACGCTCGGCGCCTCAAGACCGGAGACCAGGCTTGTCATGTCCTGATAGGCCGCGACCGTCGGAAAGCCGATCCAGATGCCAAGGCCAATAACGAGGGGAGACAGGAAGGAACGCTTTTTCTCACCGGCGGCGGCGACAAGCCGCGTCAAAACACGTCGATGCACGGAACTCTCCAGAAACGCAACGGACCCCACTGGAGAGCTACAATGATGCATTAACCTTGATGGGGCGTTAACAGCTTAGAACGTTGTTTTCCCATCTCGTGTCGAAGTCAGGCGCTTTTGCGGCCGTCGCTTGACGGAAGAAAGATCGGCCAGGCGATCAGCGCGCAAATAGCCGCACCCAGCCAGACGCCTGCCCACGAGCAGAGCACGAGAAGCCCGGGAATGGCGATCGGCACCAGGAAGAAGGCAATGAAGACCAGACTGTTGGCGAGGCCGAGCGCCGTTCCGGCCTGGCTGGCGCCGGCCAGCGTCGTAAGCTCGGTGTAGGCAACGCCGTGCCAGGAGGAGACGCAGATGCCGGCCACGACCAGCACCGCGACGATCGCCGGCGACAGCATCGGCGCTTGGCCTGACAAGAATTGGGCCGAAAACAAGACGAGCGCCGCAAGCACGGTGAAGGCGGCCACGCTCAGCATGCTGCACAGACGCAGGAACGACCGGCGGTTGCCGTGACGGTCGGTGTAGCGGCCGCTCCAGATGCGCATGACCATGGCGCCGACCTGCACGGCAGCCAGGCTGGCGCTGACCACGGCTGTACCCATGCCGGCGAAATCATGCAGGAACACGGAAGCAAAGGTGAGCACCGCCACCTGGGGAAAGCAAAGCAGGCCAATGGCTGTCGCGATGCGCCAGACGGCCGGGTTGCGCAGCGGCGCCGGGCCGGCCGAAAATGCGATGCTGCCCGAATTGGCATCGTCGTGCGCCGGCGGCTGATGCAGCCAGCGCCAGGCGAGCGAGGTCGAGACCGCGGAGGCAGCCGCCAGCAGTCCGAAGACCGCCGTGAAGCCATGGGCCGAAGCGAGCGACGGCAGCACCAGCGCGCCAAGCCCGCCGCCAAGCGGCACCGCCGTCTGCCTGATGCTCATGGCAAAGCCGCGCTCGCCTTCGCCGAACCAGGCCATGATGGCGCGGCCGCTGGAGCCGTTGACGCTGCCGCCGAGCAATCCGGTGAACAGCAGGGCAGCGGCGAGAAGCGCGATGCCGGGAATATGGGCCGGTGACGGCACGACCAGCGCGGCCATGACAAGCAGCCAGACCGCGGTTGCGCCGAGCCCCGTCAGCAGCACGCGGCGGTCGCCCCAGCGATCGGTCAGCAGCCCCCACGGCAATTCGCTCAGCGCCACACCCAGGCCGAGAAGGCCAAGCGCCAGGCCGAGTTCGCCGTTGGAGAGATGATAGCCCGAGCGCAGGAACACCGCCGTGGCCGGAATGCCGGAGAAGGTCGCGGAGAAGCAGGCATTGGCGGCGACGCCGATGCCCAGCACCTTCCAGCGATGACTGGCTCGAAGTGCCGCCGCTTCTGACGGGGCGGCAACGGCGGCCGGGCGAAGCGGTTTGCAATCTGCTCGTGTGGCGACAGCGGACATGGTTCAGCTCCTGCATGGGTCGGCTGTATTCGGTCTTGACGCGCTCTCTCTACCGCCATAGCTTCGTACTGAATATCAGGAAGTTTTTGACGTAATGTCCCGAATATCAGGATTATTGGCATGCGACGCGTGACATTCGATCTCGACGTTCTGCGCAGCTTCGTTACCGGCATGGAGCTGGGCAGCTTCGCCAAGGCCGCCGACCGGCTCGGCCGCTCGACCTCGGCAATCAGTGCGCAATTGAAGAAGCTGGAGGAGCAGGCGGCGACGCCGATCTTCCGCAAATCTGGACGTGGTCTGGCGCTGACGGACGCGGGCGAGACCATGCTCGGCTACGCGCGGCGGCTGATCGAGCTCAATGACGAGGCCGCCTCCGCCATCCACGATGTCGAGCTGGAGGGTTGGGTGCGGCTTGGGCTACAGGAGGATTTCGGCGAGGCGGTGCTGCCGGAGGTGCTCGGGCGATTCGCCCGCGCCCATCCCAAGGTCAAGATCGAGGCCAGGATCGCACGCAGCCATGAGCTTGCCGAACGGATCATTTCGGGCAGCCTCGATATCGCGCTTGCCTGGCATAATGGCGCGACGCTGCCCTACAGCCGGCATGTCGCCGACGTCCAGATGCGCTGGATCGGCCCGGCAAAACAGATCGAGACCAGCCTGCGCGATGGCGAGGCGTTGCCGCTGGTGGCGCTCGAAGCGCCGTGCCTGCTGCGCAGCGTGGCGACCGAAACGCTCGACCGCGCCGGACTGGCATGGCGGATGGCCTTCTCCAGCCCGAGCCTTGGCGGCATCTGGGCAGCCGTCGCCGCCGGGCTCGGACTGACGATCCGCACCGATATCGGCCTGCCGGCCAGCGTCAGGGCGATGACGCCGGAGATCGCCGGGCTGCCCGTCTTGCCCAAGATGGCGCTGTTCCTGCATCGCAAGGAGGCCGAGCCCGACCCCGTGGCAGCGCGGCTTGGCGACATCCTGCTGCAGGCAGCGCTGGAAGCCTTGCCGCAGACGGAACCGGCGCCCGTTCTGCGCAGCGTAGCGTAAAGGCAGAGGCTCAGTGGCGCTTCTTTGCCTTGCCGGCGAAAGGATTGTCCGAGGTGCGCAAGGCGATGCGGATCGGCACGCCGGGCATGTCGAAAGCCTCGCGCAGGCTGTTCGAGAGATAGCGGACGTAGGATTGCGGCATCGCATCCGGCCGTGAGCAGGAGACGACGAAGCCCGGCGGCCGCGTCTTGGCCTGCGTGACATATTTGATCTTCAGCCGACGCCCGGCGACAGCGGGCGGCGGATGATGCGCCAGGATGCCTTCCAGCCAGCGGTTGAGCTTGCCGGTCGACACACGGCTGTTCCAAACTCGATGCGTCCGGATGACGGCATCCATCAGCTTGTCGAGGCCACGCCCGGTCTCGGACGACACCGGCACCGCCTGCATGCCGCGCGCCTGCGGCAGCAGCCGCTCGGTTTTTTCGCGCAGCTCGGCCAGCAACTCCTGGGGATGATCGACAAGGTCCCATTTGTTGAAGGCGATCACCGGGGCACGGCCCTCGCGGATGATCAGGTCGGCGATCTGCAGATCCTGCTTCTCGAAGGGAATGGTGGCGTCGAGCACGATGATGACGATTTCGGCAAAGCGGATGGCGCGCAAGCCGTCCTGCACCGACATCACTTCGAGCTTTTCGTGGATCCTGGCCTTGCGGCGCATGCCGGCGGTGTCGAACAATTTTAAACGGCGGCCATGCCAGTCCCAGTCGACCGAAATGGAATCGCGAGTGATGCCGGCCTCAGGGCCGGTCAACAGCCGCTCCTCGCCGATTAGTGCGTTGATCAGCGTCGACTTGCCGGCGTTGGGGCGGCCGACGACGGCGATGCGCATCGGCTTGGTGTCGTCATAGCTCGGCTCGGCGTCCGGGTCGGTGATGTCCTCGCCGATCAGCACCTCGCTGGCGGCGACCTCATCCTCGCCGGCCTCTTCGTCCTCGCCGAAGGCGCGCGCCTCGCCAAGTGCCGCGATCACCGCGTCGCGCAAATCGGGCAGGCCCTGGCCGTGTTCGGCCGAGACCGGGATCGGTTCGCCAAGGCCGAGCTCCCAGGCCTCCAGCATGCCGCCCTGGGCGCCGCGCGCCTCAGCCTTGTTGGCAACGACGACAACCGGCTTGCCGGACTTGCGCACGATCTCGGCGAACGTCTTGTCGTCGGGCATCAGCCCGGACTTGGCATCGATCGTAAAAAAGATCAGGTCGGCCTCGCGGATGGCGATCTCGGTCTGGGCGCGCATGCGGCCGGGCAGCGTCGAGGCGGCCGCATCCTCGAAGCCGGCGGTGTCGATGACGTCGAAATGCAGATCGTAGAGTTTTGCGGCATGGACGCGGCGATCGCGAGTGACGCCGGGGGTATCATCGACAAGCGCCAGCTTCCTTCCCACCAGCCGATTGAAAAGGGTCGATTTGCCGACGTTAGGCCGGCCGATGATGGCGACTTTGAAGGTCATGGACTATCACGACACGCCGCCCGAGCCGCGGATCAGCTCGGACATCAAAGTCGCCCGCTCGCGCGTGTTGCGCGGGGCGCCATCATCCGCGGCGATCTGGTCGAACAGCTTCAATGCATCCGCCGCCTTGCCTTCCTTCCAGGCGGCAAGGCCAAGCGCCTCGCGCGCCGTATGGCGCAGCGTGTTGGTGTCGGCGGTGAGCGCCTCGACGCGGCTGGAGACATCGGCGAAAGTGCCGTGGTCGACCAGTAGCAGCGCTGCCCTGAGGCGCGCCATGTCGCGAATGCCGGAGGGGATCTTGGTGTCGGCGGCGACCTCGTCGAAATCCTTGACGGCGGCGTCGACGTCGCCCTTGTCCGCCTTGACGGTTGCCGCGCGCATGCGGGCGAGCAGCGGATAGGCGCCGTAGCCGTCCTTCTCCAACGCCTCCAGAGCGGCAAGCGCCTCGTCGTTCTTGCCGTCATTGGCAAGCTTCAGCGCCTGCGAGAAGGCATCGCCGGAGCGGTTGGCGCGGGTCTCGTCCCAATAGCGGTAGCCGACGACAGCGGCAGTGCCGAGCACCACCAGCACGGCCAGCACGAGCAAGGCGGGACCGAAACGGTCCCACAGCGCATGCGCCTGGTCGCGACGAATCTCTTCGTTGACTTCGCGGATAAAACTGTCGTCCGACATGATCAAAACCATTCATGCCCCGGGCGGGGCGGTTGATGAGCCCGCGTTTTAGCGAAATTTTGCCGGCATGGAAGGGGTTCGGCAGGAAAATCGCCTATTCACGAGGCAGTCGCCGTCAACGGCGGCCGTACAGGTCGATCCTACCCGTGCCATATTTCATCGGTAGGCGTCGCTTCTACATTCCCTAAATCAAGTCAGATGCCTTTGCCCCGTTTGTCCCGCGTTATTGCGTTTTCCATTGCCGTGTTTGCTGCCGGCGCGGCTTTTGCCGACCCGCCGGCGCCGCCCGCAAAACCGAAGCAGATCGTCATTATCTCATTCGACAGCGCCCGCGACATTTCGCAGTGGCAGCGCAGCCGGGCGCTGGCCGCACGCACGGGTGCGCATTTCACCTATTTTGTCTCCTGCGTGTTTCTGCTGTCGCCCGAGACGCGCAAGGAATACACCGCGCCCGGCAAGACAGAAGGCAAATCGAACATCGGCTTTGCCGCCTCCAAACAGGAAATCGCCGAGCGGCTCGAGCAGATCAACCTCGCCGCCAGGGAAGGCCACGACATCGGCAGCCATGGCTGCGGTCATTTCGACGGCAAGGACTGGAGCAAGGCCGACTGGCTGAGCGAGTTCGGCATATTCAAGCATATTCTCGAAAACGCGTATTCGATCAACGGCATTGCTCCTGAACCAAAGGGCTGGCGCGATTTTGCCCGCAAGTCGGTGGTCGGGTTTCGCGCGCCTTATCTGTCGGCAAACAAGGCGCTCTACGAGGCGCTGCCCGCGGCCGGTTTCCTGCTCGACGCAAGCGGCGTTTCGCGTGGGCCGGTTGAGCCACCGACCGTCAACGGCATCACGCGCTTTTCGCTGCCGCAGATCCCGGAAGGGCCGAGCTCAAGGCGGGTGATCGCCATGGATTACAATCTCTATGTCAGACATTCCGGCGGCTTCGAGCGGCCGAGCATGGCGGAAGAGTTCGCTGACCGGACCTATAACGCGTTCCGCGCCGCCTTCGATGCGCAATACCAGGGCAAGCGCATTCCGCTTGAGCTCGGCTTCCACTTCACGCTGATGAATGACGGCGCCTACTGGAACGCGCTGGAACGCTTTGCCGGCGAGGTCTGCATCAAAGCGGACGTCGAGTGCATCAGTTTTCACGATTATGTTTCGCATGCGCGCGAGCCTCAGGACGCAGTGCAAAACGTAGGCGGCTGACCGTCGACCGCGTCGATCACGTCGCTGGCTGATCCTCCGGCGGGACTCCAGCCTGCTCGCGCTCCAGATACTCTTTATCTATCTCCGGAAGCGGCGCTCCCTCCAGAGTGGCCTCGAAAGCACGCAGACGCTTGTAGATCGAGATCAACTCGACGATCGTCGGCCAAGCATTTACCAAATACTGGAATGACGAACTGACCTGGCTGAATGCAGTCGAGACCTGCTGCCATATGCCCAGCGTGATTGTTCCCGCGGCAATAGTGGGAATGAGTATGAGACTTGAAAAGATGGCGTCAGCTTGCTGAAAACCAGATCGTACGACATTGAAATAGGCATAGTGAAAGTAGAGGGTGAAGTAGTTTCTCCGGACGTGAGAGAAGAGCTGTGCAGCCGTTGGAGGGCTGGCTCGCGCTGCATCGTCTTCACCATAGACCAATTCCTTGCGGTAGGCGGCCTCGACCCTTTGGTTCTTGAACTCCAGCCCCGGCAACTTAATGCCCGCGAACATGAGCAGCACCGTTCCAAAGATCGACCAGGTTACCGCGGCGACCACCAGCGAGTAGGGAATTTCGCCGACGAGAGGGAGAACCCTCACGTGCGTCGAGAGTTGGGCGAGCAAAGGTAAGAATGCTATCAGTGTCATTACGGAGTCGATCAGAGCCACGCCGAGAAGTTCCATGGTCGTGGAGAACCGCATCGTGTCGTCCTGCACGCGCTGCGATGCACCTTCGATGAATCTCAGCCTCTGCCAATAGGCCATGTAATAGTCGTTCATCGCCGTGCGCCAACGAAAGATGTAGTGGCTGACGAAAAACCGCGTCACGACGTACAAGCCCATCCCTGCCGCGCCGATCCAAGCGTAAATCCAAAACATCGAATAGAGATCGCCGGCAGTCACAGAGCCGGGAGTCGTAATCGCTTTCTGGAACAGATCGAAGAAGGGTCCGCGCCAATTATTCAGCGCCACATAAATCTGCACATTGAGATATGTTGAAAACACGATCAGCGCCGACCCCAGGATCGACCAGCTCTGCCAGGGATGGGGAGAGTAAAAGCGCCAGAAGGCGTAGAAGGCTCCAATCAGAAATCCGAAATAGATGTAGAACCAGATGAACGGCTTGGTCCAGAAGATCGGCATTCCAAGGACTGGAGGAACATTGGCCGGTGCCGGCGGCAGCCCAAAAACAGCGCCTAGCTGCTCGCCGCCAAAAAACCAGAACAAGATTCCAGCCAGCGTCCACAGAACCAGCGACGTGAAGAACAATTTCGGCTGTGGAAAGAAGGATACAAACACTGTTGGGAAATCCTCGATCGATGCGCAAATCAGCGGCGTTGGTCAGCGGGCATAAAGTCACACATTAGTGGGAAAGAAAATGCCCGTGCCCGATGCCGCAACCGAGCAAGACCATAATCATGGCGATTTTGGCGCAGCCGACCAGGCGATCGCGCCGGAAGCGAGCAGGACGGCGGCGGCCACGATCGAGGCAAGGAAAAAGTTGCCCGAGGCCTGCGCAAGCAGCCCGGCGACGATCGGGCCGATGATCTGGCCGAGGCCGAAGGCGGCCGTCATCACCGCCAGCATCCGGCGTGGTGCTTGCGGAGCAAGCTGCCTGCCGGCCTGCAGGCCAAGCGCGGTGATGGCGATGAAGGTGCCGCCGACAAGAAGGCCGCCGAGCAGCGGCCCGGTGCGCCCGCCCATGGCGACGCTGGCGCTGACGCCGACCACCTCGATCAGGCACCCCAGCGCGTAGGTGGCATAGAGCCCGATCCTGGCCGTAAGCTTCTGCCACAGCCAGACCGATGGGAAACCGGCAAGGCCGGTAACCATCCAGACCACAGCCTCGAAGACGCGGCCGCCGCCGCCCTGGCGGACGATGGCGACCAGGAACGTTGCCGTGACGATGTAGCCGAAGCCGAACAGGCCGTAGGCGACGATGATCTTCACCAGCGACCGGTCTTTCGGCAGTGCCGGCTCGCTCCCGGTGGTACTGTTCGCGGCCGAGGTGCCGCCGGCCAGCAAGGCGACGGCGGCAAAGCCGCAGGTCGAAATCACCGCCGACCACAGCCAGCCCGCCGCCCAGCCGGCATGTTCGGTGACGAGGAGCGCCAATAGCGCCGAGGACGCCGCGATGCCGAGGCCCGACACCGCCGAAATACAGTGCTTGCAGGTCGTTTCGACCGGCCGCGGCGAGATGACCGAAAACGATGCTGGTCATGAAGACCAAGACAAAGGCGCTTGCAACGCCGGCAAGAAAGCGGATGACGAGAAAGGCGGCCATCGTGCCGCTCAGGCCCATCAGGCCGGCGAGGATCGCGGTGGCGGCAAGGCCGGCCAGCATCAGCTGACGCTCGCGGCCTTGCGCCCAGCCGCCGGTGGCGGCAAGCGCGCCGACGAGGTAGCCGAGATAATTGGCCGATGCGATCCAGCCGGCATCGGCCGGCGACAGGCCGAGCTCTTCCATCATGCCGGGCAGGATCGGCGTATAGACGAAACGGCCGATGCCCATGGCGACGGCCAGGGCAATCATGCCGGCGATTGCCAGGCGCAAGGGCGAAGCGATGTTCATCGCGGTGCACCATAGGTGCGCCTGCCGGCGAGACAATCCGCCTTTTATTGGGCCAGAAGGGCTGCGCAGCCGCGTCGTCGGCCGGCTCACCTGAAGTGCCAGCAAGTCCTTGTTCAGCCGCAGCAGGTCCTTGGCGGGGCCGTCTCGAAGCGGGTACGATGCGCGGTCAGCCTGAACGGCATGTCGGCGAGTTCGCGCTCCGACATGGTGTCGAGCACCGGATGCGACAGCGGATCAGTCACCCAGCTGGTGGCCTCGCTGTCATCCTGGTGTGGCTGCGCTCCGATCGGGGAAAAGGCGCCGAGCCATGATAAAATCTTCATCGGATTTGCCTCCTCACTCCGCGTAACCCACTTAGAATCCGCCGTTCGTTAGCGTCTGGCAATTGAGATTTCCGCCGCTCCAGTTTAGAAAAACTGTATGGCTACTCTGAACCGCGTCCATCTCAACGGCTTGCGCGCTGTGGAAACCGTTGCCCGCCTGGGCTCGCTCGCGGCGGCGGCCGGCGAGCTCAACGTCTCGGTCAGCGCCGTCAGCCAGCAGATCAACCGGACAGAAAAGCAGCTCGGCCGGGCGCTGTTCGAACGAACGCCAGCTGGCCTGGTGGCGACCGAATTCGGCACCGTCTTTAGCGCGCGGCTCAGCGCAGGCTTCCGCGAACTCGCACAGGCGGTGGCGCTTGCCGATGAAAGCTCGGAGTGCACGCTGGTGGTTTCGGTGGCGCCGGCTTTCGCCTCGAAATGGCTGCTGCCGCGGCTGTCACGGCATTTTGCCCGCCATCCGAACGTGCTCCTGCGCATCGATGCCTCGGTGCGGCTTGCCGATCTCGATCGTTCGGACATCGACGTCGCCATTCGGCTCGGCGACGGCAAATGGCCGGGCGGGCGGGCCGAATTGCTGCTGGCGCAGGAGGTGTTTCCGGTCTGTGCACCGGTGATCGCCAGCAAGCTGAAATCGATCGAAGACCTTGCTTTGACCTGTGCGATCACCGACGAAAGGTCGATGATCAGTTGGGAGAGCTGGTTCGAAGCCGCCGGGGTGGAGCCGGTCACCTTCATGAAAGGCGCGCGCTTCACAGATCCGATGCTGTGCCTGGAATCGGCGATTGCCGGTCACGGCGTCATGCTCGGCTGGCAGTTGCTGGCCGCCGACGCGCTGGCCGACGGACGTCTCGTCGCGCCGTTCGGCATACGCGCCCAGAGCGGCCTCGGCTATTGGCTGGTAACTTCGGCCACCAAGGGCGAAAGCCGCAAAGTCAGGGATTTCAAGACCTGGATCCGCGAAGAGATCGAGGCGACGATGGCGCAGTTCAGATCGCTCGAGAAGGCCAGCTAGGCTGCCGGCGTCGTCAGAGTGGAAAGGTCGGCAGCGCCGGTCTATGTAAGACGCAGTCCCCAATCACGGCAGGCAGGATCATGACCACACATTCGCGCGGCGTTTCCGCAAGCATCGACCCGGTGAAGCTCGACAGGCTGGCGGAGGTCGCCGTCAAGGTCGGGCTGCAATTGCAGCCGGGTCAGGATCTGGTGCTGACCTCGTCTATTGCCGCGCTGCCTTTGACGCGGCGGATCGTCGAGCACGCCTACAAGGCAGGTGCCGGCCTGGTGACGCCGATCTTCAACGACGATGAGATCACGCTCGCGCGCTTCCGCTACGGCGCCGACGCCGGTTTCGACCGCGCCGCCGGCTGGCTCTACGAAGGCATGGCAAAAGCCTTCGCCAACAATGCGGCGAGGCTCGCCGTGCGCGGCGAGGATCCGTCGCTGCTTTCTTCTCAGGACCCGGCAAAGGTAGCGCGTGCCAACAAGGCGAATTCGATGGCCTACCAGCCGGCGCTGGAGAAGATCACCGGCTTCGACATCAACTGGAACATCGTCGCCTATCCCGATCAGGCCTGGGCCAAGCAGGTATTCCCGGACGACGCCGACGACGTCGCGGTGGCCAAGCTCGCCGACGCCATCTTTGCCGCCTCGCGGGTGGATGTCGAAGACCCGATCGGCAACTGGACGGCGCACAATGCGGCGTTGAAGAGCCGCACCGAATGGCTGAACGGCCACAATTTCCACGCGCTTCATTTCACCGGCCCCGGCACCGACCTGACCGTCGGGCTGGCCGACGGCCACGAGTGGATGGGCGGCGCCTCGACCGCCAAGAACGGCATCACCTGCAACCCCAACATCCCGACCGAAGAGGTTTTCACCACGCCGCATGCAAGGCGAGTCGAAGGCCATGTCACCAGCACGAAGCCGCTGTCCTATCAGGGTACCCTGATCGACGGCATTGCGGTGCGTTTCGAGGCGGGCCGCATTGTCGAGGCCAAGGCCACGAAGGGCGAGGATGTGCTGCAAAAGGTGCTCGACACCGACGAAGGCTCGCGCCGTCTCGGCGAGGTGGCGCTGGTGCCGCATTCTTCGCCGATCGCCAAGAGCGGGCTGCTGTTTTTCAACACGCTGTTCGACGAGAACGCCGCCTGCCACATCGCGCTCGGCCAGTGCTATTCGAAGTGCTTCGTCGACGGCGCCTCGCTCAGCCAGGACGAGATCGCGGCGCGCGGCGGCAACAAGAGTTTCATCCACATCGACTGGATGATCGGCTCGGACAAGATCGACATAGACGGCGTCCACAAGGACGGCAGCCGCGTGCCGGTGATGTGCAAGGGCGAGTGGGTTTAGGCCCGGGATCTCTAAACGAAGGCCAGCAAGCAGCGGCGCCTGCTGGCCCATGCGGAGTTGGCAATGGGGCTCGCGGTAAAGCGCATCTATGAGCCGCCGGCGCCCGATGACGGGCAGCGGGTGCTCGTCGACCGCATATGGCCTCGCGGCGTCCGCAAAGAGGACGCGGCGCTGACGTTATGGCTAAAGGACATCGCGCCAAGCAATGGGTTGCGCAAATGGTTCGGCCATGAGCCGGCGCGCTTTGCGGAGTTCCAGCGGCGATACCGCGATGAGCTCGACCGGAACGGCGAGGCGGTGGCGGAACTACGTGCCTTGCTCCGTGAAGGCAAGGTGACGCTGCTCTACGGCGCCCATGACGAGGCGCACAACAATGCGGTGGCACTGGCGAGCTATTTACGTGGGATCAATTAGTCACGCCGGCGGGACAGCCCCCTCTGGCCTGCCGGCCATCTCCCCCACTTGGGAGTGTTTGGACCGGAGACATCGCGAACAGGTGTGCGAGGACATCGCGAACAGTTTGGCGCGCTTTGCGCCGGGAGGTTCCGGATGCCATTCGAGGACACGAGCGCGATGTCTCCGGTCCAAACAGGGGGGAGATCGGATGTCGCCGGCTTTCGCCAATCTCCAAGGTCGCAGTGGCGAGCGGAGCGCCTAAGCTGCCAATCTCCACTCTTGTGGGGGAGATGTCCGGCAGGACAGAGGGGCGCGCGACGGATCATGGCGGGTCGGTTCTATTTCCCACTCACCGCCTGCTGATAAACATCAGGCTTGAAGCCAACGAGAACCCTGTCGCCAAGTTCCAGCACCGGACGCTTGATCATCGTCGGTTTGGCCAGCATAAGCGCCTTGGCCTTGTTCTCGTCCAAGCCCAGTCTGTCCTCCTCCGACAGTTCACGGAACGTTGTGCTCGCCTTGTTGAGCAGGATTTCCCAGCCGACCTTGCCTGACCAGCCGTTCAGCCGATCCGCTTCAAGCCCGTCTGCCCTGTAGTCGTGAAAGCGATAGGCAACATCATGGCTCGCCAGCCAGGAACGCGCCTTCTTGACCGTATCGCAATTGGTAATGCCGTACATGGTGATCGTCAAAACGGATCCTCGGACCGGTCGATTCTAGCGGCACCGTAAAACCGCGCCTCTGACTTTTCCAGCGGCCTCGCCGGCCGTCGGCGATTTTCACGCTTGCCACGAGGAGATGGGCTTTCACGACGGCTGGGGCACGGTGGCGGATCAGTTGGCCGGCTATCTCAAGACGATCTGAGGCGACCCTGCTTCGCACTCACATTGCGGCCACGGAGCCGTCGTGGCCGTTCAACCGAACGCCGGTGCCGAGGCACCAACGCTCGCAACAAACTTGACGGTTGGCGTAATGCCAATGTTGAACGCTCAGGCGCCGTAGCCGATGATGCCCTTGATCTCGAGGAAGTCGTGGATGGCCCAGTCGGCGTATTCGCGGCCGTTGCCGGACTGCTTGTAGCCGCCGAAGGGCGCGAACGTGTCCCATTCCGGATAGTTGATCGAGACCTGCCCGGCGCGCAGCCGGCTGGCAATCTTGCGGGCGTGGTCGATATCCCCGGACTGCACATAGGCAGCCAGGCCATAGACGGTGTCGTTGGCGATCTTCACCGCATCGTCATCGTCATCGTAGGAGATGACCGACAGGACCGGCCCGAAAATCTCCTCCTTCTCGATTGTCATGCCAGGCCTGACGTGGCCGAAAATGGTCGGTCGCACATAATAGCCACGGTTGAGGTGTTCCGGCCGGCCGGGGCCGCCGGTGACCAGCGTCGCACCCTCGGCGATACCTGCCTCGATCAACCGCTGGATCTTGTCGAACTGGATGTTGCTGACCACCGGCCCGAGCTTGGTCTCCTCAGAGCGCGGGTCGCCGACCTTGTGCCGTTCGGCGGCCTTCCTGGCGATCGTCAGCGCCTCGTCGTGACGGGCGGCCGGTACCAGCATGCGGGTCGGCGCATCGCAAGACTGGCCGCTATTGCCGAAGCAGGCGTTGACACCCTTGCGCACCGCCGTCTCGAAGTCAGCGTCGGGCAGCACGATGTTGGCCGATTTGCCGCCGAGCTCCTGCGCGACGCGCTTTACCGTCTCGGCCGCCGTCTTGGCGACGATGATGCCGGCCCGGGTCGATCCGGTGAACGAGACCATGTCGACATCGGGATGGCCAGCCATGACCTGGCCGACATCCGGACCGGTGCCATTCACCATATTGTAGACGCCCTTCGGCGTGCCGGCGGCGTCCATCACCTCGGAAAAGATGATGCCGCTGATCGGCGCGATTTCGGAAGGCTTTAAAACGACGGTGCAGCCGGCGGCGATGGCCGGCGCCACCTTGCAGACTATCTGGTTGAGCGGCCAGTTCCACGGTGTAATCAGCGCGCAGACGCCGATCGGCTCCTTGACCACCATGGTGGTGCCGCGCTTCTCGCTGAATTCGTAATCCTCCAGCGCCTTGATGGTAGCTTCCATGTGCGCCCTGCCCGCCCAGGCCTGCGCCGCGCGCGCCCACCTGATCGGCGCGCCCATTTCCTGGCTGACCGCCTGGGCGATGTCCTCGTAGCGCTCATTGTAGACGTCGAGGATACGCTTCAGCAGCTTCAGGCGCTCGGCCTTGGTCGTTTGCGAAAAGGCCGGGAATGCCGCCTTGGCTGCAGCCACGGCCTTGTCGACATCGGCTTTCGAGCCGACCGAGATTTTGGTGTAGGCCTCTTCAGTGGATGGATCGATCACATCCAGCGTTGCCGGAACCACGGGGCCGACCCATTTGCCGCCGATGAAAAAATTGAGATGATTGCTCATGGGTCGTGCTCCGGTTTTCTGGAAATGAGTGAGACTAGCTAGGCAGCATAGGGCAGTTGGCACCACGGCGCAGGCTGATATGCGCCACGTCGCCGACGCTGAATTGAAAACCCTCTGTCCGGCGCGGCGCGTCGATCACCACCTGTGTCCCCTGCCCCAACTCTGCATGAAGGCGCAAGGTGCGGCCGTGAAAGACGATGCTGTTCACCCGCACCGGTGCAGTACCGGCCGCCGCCTCGGTCGTCGCCAAAAGATCCTCCGGACGCACGCCGATGGTGCGCACCGTGCCCTCGCCAGGCAGTTCGCCCGTCTCCGAAACCGCTTCCAGCGGCAGGGCGCCGGCGGCGAACCGCAAGCGCTCGCCATCGCGGCCGACAAAGCGCGACTGCAGAAGGTTCATGGTGCCGATGAAGCTGGCGACGAATTTGGTGGCGGGCCGGTCGTAAAGGGTCGCCGGCGGCGCAATCTGCTCTATGCGGCCCTTGTTCATGACGACGATGCGGTCTGAGATCGACAGCGCCTCGGTCTGGTCGTGCGTGACCATGACGAAAGTGGTGCCAAGCCGCGACTGCAGCCGCTTCAGTTCGACCTGCATCTGCTCGCGCAGATGCGCGTCGAGCGCCGACAGCGGCTCGTCGAGCAGCAGCACACGCGGCTCGCAGACGATGGCGCGGGCAAGCGCGACGCGCTGGCGCTGGCCACCCGACAATTCGGACACGCGGGCGCCGAGCTTCTCGGCAAGGCCGACCATGTCGAGCGCTGCGCCGACGCGCTTTGCCTGTTCGGCACCGGAGAGCTTGCGCAGCGACAGGCCGAAGCCGACATTTTCGGCAACGTTCATGTGTGGGAACAGCGCGTAGTCCTGGAACACGGTATTGACAGGACGGGCGAAGGGCCTGAGCGCCGTGATGTCGCGGCCTTCGAGCAGGACCTTGCCGTTCGACGGGCTCTCGAAGCCGGCGATGACACGCAGGCTGGTGGTCTTGCCGCAGCCGGACGGTCCGAGCAAGGTCAGGAACTCGCCGCGGGCAATGTCAAGATCGACGGCGTCGAGCCCGACGATGCCGCCGGGGAAAATCTTGGAGACCTTGTCCAGCCGGACGAGCGGATCAGGCGCCATCGCGAACCTCGGACGGCTTGGTGGTGTTGACCCACAGGATCTGGCAGCGCTCGCTGCCCGGATTGCGGAAGGCATGCAGCAACGTGCTCCTGAAGGCGAAGCTGTCGCCGGCCTTCAGCCCGTATCTGGTCGAATCGACCACCAGCTCGACCTCGCCCGACAGGACGAAGCCGAATTCATGGCCGGCATGGGCGTAAGCTTCGGCGGTGCCGCCACCGGCGTCAACGGTCACCAGCATGCCGGTCAGCGTGGCGGCAGGCGGCGACAGCAGCGCCTTGGCGATGCCTTCCGACTTGACCGGGATCTGCCGCCGGCTGTTGGCGCGCACACAATAAAGATCGTTGCCGACATCCTTGCCGTCAGCGATCAGCGCCGACGGCTCTATATCGAGGGCGGCGGCGAGCGGCCAGATCACTCGCACCCGCAATGACGACATGCCGCGCTCTATCTGGCTCAGTGCACCGATCGACACGCCGGCTTTGGCGGCAAGTTCGGCCAGCGAGAGATTGCGCTCCAGCCTGAGCGCCCGCACGCGCCGGCCGACCCTGACGTCGGCGTCGTCCTTCGGCTTCTCAGCCGCTTCGTCCAGCATGTCCATTCGTTCGTCCTTGTTTGGTTAGGTTTTCCCTTCTCCCCTTGTGGGAGAAGGTGGATCGGCGCGAAGCGCCGAGACAGATGAGGGTGTTGGCCGGAGTGCTGTCGGTGCCATCTGGAACACCCCTCATCCGTCGCCTTCGGCGACACCTCCTCCCGCAAGGGGAGAAGGAAGAACCAGGCTCAGCCGCCTGCCTTGACCTTCTCGAACATCTTGGCGAGTTCGTCATTCTGCTTCATCGGCCCGGTGAAGATCGTGGTCTTCAGCATCACCTCGGGATCGGAAGGCAGCTGCAGTTTCTCCAACTCCTCCTTCGGCACAGCGGCGAAAGCCGAGCTGGTCGAGCTGCCATAGCCGTAGGCCTGGATCAGATACTTTCCGGAATCCGTTTCCAGCCGGCTGTTGATGAAGTCATAGGCTAGGTCGACGTTCTTGGCGTCCTTGAGCATGACGAAACCGCAGGCCCAGGTCAGCATGCCTTCCTTCGGCTTCATGAACTCAACAGGCACGCCCTGCTTCTTCAGCGAGGTGGCCGAGGCGTTCCAGGTCATGGCCGCGACCAGCTGGCCGCTCGCCAGTGCCTGTTCGACCGAGGTCATGTCGGTGGTGTAGTTCGAGAGCAGCGGGCGCTGCTCGCGCAGTTTTTCCGCCACCTTGTCCATCTGTTCCGGTGTCATGTCGAATGGATTGACGCCGGCCAGAAGGGCCGCCACCACCGGTGTGTCGTGGACGGCATCGATGGTCGCCATGCGCCCGGCATATTGTTTGTCCCAGAGCAGGTTCCAGCTGGCTTCCGGGTTCTTCACCAGATCGGTGCGGTAGAGGATCGAGGTATTGCCCCAGTCCCACGGCACCATCCAGACCTTGCCGTCGCCGGCCTGCAGGTCGGGCAGGTTCTTGAAGACCGGGAAGATCGAATCCCAGTTCTTGATGCGCTTGGTGTCGATCGGCTGCAGCAGGCCTTCCTTGTTCCAGCGCGCCACCTTGTCATAGCAAGGGTGCGCGACATCGGGGCGGAAGCCGGCCTTGACCTTGGTGAAGGCGTCATCGTCGTCGCCGAACATCGAGGCTTCGACACCATCGGGGTGCGCGGCGAGGAAGCTCTTGTTGAAGTCGGGCAGTTCATAGCCCGACCAGGTGAAATATTGCAGCTTGTCGCCGGCAAAGGCGGCAGTCGATGCAAGCGCCAGCGCGAAGGCAGCCAGTCCGGTTTTCGCTGTCTTTGCCGTTATCGATTTCAAGTCGAATGCCATTGCAGTTCTCCTCTTTCGGTTTCTTCTGGTTTTGACAGGCTGGCGGGCGCTGGCCGCCGGGTGGCGGCAAGCCCGCGATGGCGCAGGATTTCGGCGAGTGCGGCGATGACGAACGACACGGCCAGGATCGCCGTGCCGAGCGCCATGACGGTCGGCAGCGATTTCGGGAAGCGCAGCTGGCTCCAGATATAAAGCGGCAGCGTCGGCTCGGTGCCGGCAAGGAAGAAGGCGACGATGAACTCGTCGAACGAGGTCAGGAAGGCCAGCATGAACGCCGAAATAATGGCGGGCAGGCTGAGCGGCAGCATCACCCGTCTGAAGGTCGTCCAGTCCGAGGCGCCGAGGTCGAGCGCTGCCTCACGGATGGTCTTCGGGATGGCGGCGAAGCGGCTGCGCATGACCACCACCGTCGTCGGCAGCGCCACCAATACGTGGCCGAGCACAATGGCAATGCGCGACGGCCCGAAACCGGCGAGATTGACCAGGATCAACAGCGAGATGCCGACGATGACGCCGGGGATCAGGATCGGCAGCCGCGCAATGGCACTGATCGTGGCGGCCAGCGGCGAGCGACCGTAGAGGTCGATATAGGACACGGTGATGCCGCAGAGTGTTGCGCCGGTGGCGGCAATGGCGCCGATGACGAGGCTGGTGGCAAGCGCACCGGACAGCGCCGAATTGCCGTAAAGTGTGCCGTACCACTCCAGCGTGAAGCCTTGCAGCGGAAATGCCGCCTGGATCGAATTGTTGAATGAAAACAGCGGGATCAGCAATATCGGCAGATACAGGAACACCAGATAGGCAAGGACGTACGCTCCGAGCCAGCCGCCGCCTTGCTTTGCGTCCAGGCGCGCCGTGTTCATGTACGGCTGCCGTATCGGCGGTCGGCGAAGCGCACCACCAGCACCACGGCGAGAATGACCAGCATGACGGCGACGGCGAGTGCGGCGCCGAACGGCCAGTCATTGGCCTTGCCGAACTCGGCCTGGATCAGTGTGCCGATCATTGTACTGGCAGGGCCGCCGACCAGCGCCGGCGTCACATAATCGCCGACGGTCGGCACGAAGACGACGAGAGCAGCCGCCAGCACGCCCGGCATCGAATTGGGCAGCACGATGCGACGGAAGCTGGTGAACGGTTTTGCGCCGAGATCGGAAGCAGCTTCGAGCAACGACTTCGGGATGGTGTCCAGCGCCACATAGATGGGCAGGATGGCGAACGGCGCATAAGCGTGGGCGAGCGTGACGACGACCGCTGCCGGCGTATTCAAGAACGCCAATGTCGGCTCCGACCAGATGCCGCTTTCGATCAGCGCCGAGTTCAGCACGCCATTATAGGCAAGCACGATCTTCCAGGCGAAGACGCGCAGGAGATAGCTGGTCCAGAACGGCAGGGTCAGCAGGAACAACAGCAGCCCGCGCCGCCGCCCGGCATGGAAAGCCAGATAGTAGGCAACGGGATAGGCGGTGACGACGGTTGCCAGCGTCACCAGGCCGGCGATACCCAGCGAGCGCAGCGTCACCGTCCAGTACAGCGGATCGGTGGCCACAGTGACGAAATTCGCAAGGGTGAAACCAGCCCCCAGCAGCGAGCCGTCATTGCCGCGAAAGGCGAGAAAGAACACCAGGCCAAGGGCGAAAAGGATCAGCAAGAAGGTGACCAGCCCGCCGGGCAGCAGCATGGCGAAGCGGAAGGCC
Organism: Mesorhizobium sp. M0954; assembly: GCF_040319155.1. Taxonomy (NCBI): domain Bacteria; kingdom Pseudomonadati; phylum Pseudomonadota; class Alphaproteobacteria; order Hyphomicrobiales; family Phyllobacteriaceae; genus Mesorhizobium; species Mesorhizobium sp. M0954. Next base: position 380,738 of record NZ_JAMYNR010000002.1, read on the forward strand.
GGCGAAGACCGGGTTTCCGGCAACGACTGCGTTACGACGATGGTCGACATCGGCTGTCCATCGAAATTTGAAATCGATTAAGCTTTTTTCATATTTGTGAAATTGTCAAGCTGTTTCATGCTTGGGCATGAACGTCAGCGTTCGAACGCGTCCAGCATCCGGTACCAGGCGATGGTCGCGGCGACGCCGACCTGCCGAAACGCATGAAACGGAATCGGCCGGATCCGCGAGACCGGGAACGGCAATTGCCTGGTGTCGCCGCTCGACAAATAGGAGGCGATGCGCTCGCCAAGCGCGGTCATCAGGCCGATGCCGCGGCCCTGGCAGCCAACCACCGCCAGCAGACCCTTCTCTGGCTCGTGGATATGCGGAAGATGGTCCGGCGTCATTGCCACCCGGCCGAACCACCGCTTTTCAATGGCCACATCGGACAGCGCCGGGTAGAGCCGCAGCAGCGCGCGCTCCAGATGCGCCCAGTCGGCCGGGCCGTTCGGCAAGGCCATGCGGCCGCGCCCCCCGAGCACCAGCCGGCCGTCGGCACTCTTGCGATAATAGACGAGGATGCGGTGCGAATCCGACACTGCCTGCCCGTCCGGCAGGATAGCCGCCGCGAGATTGGACGATAGCGGTGCTGTCGCGATCTGGAAGGAATGCAGCGGGACGATCGTCTCGGCGAGGCCGGGAAGCAGGCCGCCGGTATAGGCGTTGGTCGCCAGGACAATCGCCTTGGCCTTGAGTTCGGCGCCGCTTTCCGTAGAAACGTGCCAAATGCCGGCATTCTTGCTGATCTGCATCACGTTCTGGCGCTCGGCGATCTTTACGCCCGCCGCTGCAGCGACGCGCGCCAGTTCCGACGTGTAGGCGAGCGGATCGATGGCACCGGCGCGGCGATCGAGCCAGCCGCCGAGATAGCCTTGCGCGCCGGTCATCGTCGCGATCTCCGTCCCGCTCAGCAGCCGGACATCGGCGCCGCGGGCGCGCCACTGCCGATCCCGGTTCGCCGCCGCTTTCAGCGCGGTCTCGGTATGCGCGGCCTGGATCCAGCCATTGCGGACGAACGGCACCGCCAGTCTTTCGTCGCGGATCAATTCGAAGACGGTGTCAGCGGTCGAGGCGGCAAAGTTGACGAGCGCTTCGCCGCGTTCGAGACCAAAATGCTCCAGCAGCCAGTCCGGATCGTATTTCAGGCCGGGAATGACCTGACCGCCGTTCAGGCCGGATGCGCCATTGCCAATTTCGCCGGCCTCCAGCACCTGGACGGCAAGGCCGAACCGGGCAGCGTGCAAGGCTGTCGACAGCCCCATGATACCGCCGCCAACAATGACGACATCGACGCATTGGCCGGCTGGAAAAAGCGACTGGAACGCGGTGGCCGTCCGCGGCTTCTGCCAGATTGGATCGGAAAACCGTACGGGCAAGCGTCACCTGGTGATTTCAGTAGGTGAAAACCCTAGCGACGGTTTCATTATTTTGAAAGAGCGTTTTCCGTCGCCATTGGCGCACATCAGGCTCGATCAAGGTCCAGCGATGCGAAGACCGCTTGAAAGAATTGACAAAGCTCGCCCTGCAAGCGGGATAGACCTTTGGCTGGAATTTGTTGAAAGTGCCGCAGCCGAAGGACAAGACAACAGGAATGTAAGCCATGACGAACGCCACACATTTGCCCGCCGAAGGCCTGTTCGTGGGCCGCGCCCGGGCGAGCGATGCTTCCCATCCGCTGGTGGTCACGGTGCGTGACGGCACGGTCTTCGACATCACGTCAAATGTGGCACCGACCGTGCGCGACGTTTGCGAATTGCCGGATCCGGCGGGGCACGTCCGCTCGGCCAAGGGGCGGCCGATCGGCCCGCTCGATGCCATTGCCGCCAACAGTTTCGAGACAGCGCGCGATCCGGGGAAACCGTACCTGCTGTCCCCCGTCGACCTGCAGGCGATCAAGGCGTCTGGCGTCACCTTTGTCGTCAGCTTGCTCGAGCGGGTGATCGAGGAGCAGGCGCGCGGTTCGGCGGAAAAGGCCGACGCCATTCGCGCCGACATCGCCGGGCTGATCGGCCACGATCTGTCGAAGCTTAAGCCCGGCTCGCCGGAAGCGATGGAGATCAAGGCCAAGCTGATAGCGCGCGGCGCCTGGTCGCAATATCTGGAAGTCGGCATCGGCCCCGACGCCGAGATCTTCACCAAGTGCCAGCCGATGGCCTCGGTCGGCTTCGGCGCCGATGTCGGCCTGCATCCGGTTTCGACATGGAACAATCCGGAGCCGGAGATCGCCATGATTGCCGCCAGCAGCGGCAGGATTGTCGGGGCGACGATCGGCAACGACGTCAATCTGCGCGACGTCGAGGGGCGCTCGGCGCTGCTGCTCGGCAAAGCCAAGGACAACAACGCTTCGGCAGCACTTGGCCCCTTTATCCGGCTGTTCGATGAGACGTTTTCCATTGGCGACGTGAAGCAGGCGATCGTACGCCTGAAGGTCGAGGGCGAGGATGGGTTCTCGCTGGAGGGCGCCAGTTCGATGGCCGAGATCAGCCGCTCGCCGGAAGAGTTGGTCGCCGCCGCCATGGGGCCGCATCATCAATACCCCGACGGGCTGGCGCTTTATCTCGGCACCATGTTCGTGCCGTCGAAGGATCGCGGCGAAACAGGCAAGGGCTTTACCCACAAGGTCGGCGACATCGTCACCATCTCGTCGGAGAAATTCGGCGCCTTGGTCAACCGCGTGCGGCTGTCGCCCGACTGTCCGCACTGGACTTACGGTGCCAGCCACCTGATGCGCGACCTCGCCAGGGCCGACCTCATCTAGTCCCCCAGCCTAACATCCGATAGATTCTAGAATTCTCTGATTGGAAATTACCTGCTCGTCGGCATTCGGGAGAGTCCATTGATCGTCGCTCTTGAGGGCAAGACCCTTGTCGTTACCGGCGGAACGCAAGGGCTTGGCGAGACCATCGCCCGGCTGGCCTCAGCCGACGGCGGCGAAGGGATCGCCATTGTCGGCCGCAATGCCGAGCGTGGCAGACGCATCGCCGAAGAGCTTTCACGACCAAGCCGGCCCGTCGTCTTCATCCAGGCCGACCTTGGAGATCCGGCCGCGCCTGCAGCTGTCATGGCGGAAGCGATCAAAAGACTTGGCCGCATCGATTGTCTGGTGAACGCCGCGGCCCTCACCGACCGGGCCTCGCTGGAAACTGGCACAATCGACGACTGGGACAGGTTGTTTTCCGTCAATGCGCGCGCGCCGTTCTTCCTCATGCAGGCGGCCGTAGCCGACATGAAGACACGGCGGGCGGCGGGGGCCATCGTCAACATACTGTCGGTGAATGCGCATTGCGGTGCGCCGGACCTTGCCATCTATTCCGCAACCAAGGGCGCGCTTTCGACGCTGACCAGAAACATTGCCAACGCGCATCTTTCCGATCGCATCCGCGTCAACGGCATCAACATGGGCTGGGTAGCGACGCCGGCCGAACAAGAGATGCAGGCGCGCACGCTGGGCAAGGGCGAAAACTGGGCAAAGATCGCCGCCGCCGGCCTGCCGCTTGGTCGATTGCTGACCATGGACGAAGTCGCCCAGCTAACGCTGTTCCTGCTCAGCGACGCCTCCGGGCTGATGACCGGGACGCTTATCGACCTAGAGCAACACGTGCTCGGCGCGCCGCCGCGCGGGATTGCATGACGGTCGCAAGGCCGATCGTCGGCCGCCTGGAAAATACCAGCCAAACTGATGCAATCTGATGGGATTGCTGATGGCGCGGTGCCTTGCGCCAACGTCCATTGGCAATCGAGGCTTGCCATCGATCAAAAAAGGGAATGCTCTAATGCGCCCAGGTCGACGCTGGTAAATGCGATCACGGCTTTGGCCGCGCACGGTTTTTGGCCGCGATCGTCGTCGGAGGAGGAGTTCGGTTCAAATGGGAGGAAATCAAATGCTGACGAGGCTAAGACTGCTTGTACTTGGCTTGGTGGTGGCGCTGGCCATTCCGGCCGCGGCACAGGCCAAGACGTTCTACTGGATTTCGCATGGCGGCCCGGCCGATCCGGTCTGGACCTACTTCCTTGCCGGCGCCAAGCAATGGGCGGCGGACACCGGCAACACCGTCAATACGTCGTTCCACAATGGCGACGTGGCGTCGCAGCAGGAGGCTGTTCGCGCCGCGATTTCCGCCAAGGCCGACGGCATCACCACGACCAGCCCTGATCCGGGCAGCCTTGTCGAGATCGCCAAGGAAGCGCGGGCGGCGAACATCCCGATCATCAACTTCAACACGCCCGACCCGAAGGCGGACTTCAACGCCTATGTCGGCGGCGACAACGTCACCTTCGGCAAACATTGGGCGCAGTATCTGGTCGACAAGGGCCTTGTGAAGAAGGGCGACTTCGTCTGGATGCCGGTCGAGATTCCCGGCGCCACCTATGGCGTCCAGGAAGAGGAAGGCATCAAGAGCGTGTTCGAGCCGCTCGGCATCACCTACGAAATCACCGAAGCGACGCTCGACCAGGCCGAAGTGATCAACCGCATGGTCGATTACCTCACTGCCAACAGGGCCAAGGTCAAGGCGGTTATCGGCCTCGGCGACCTTGTCACCGGTTCGATCAAGCGGGTGTTCGACCAGGTCGGCGTCAAGCCGGGCGAAATCCCGGTCGTCGGCTGGGGTAACTCGCTCGACACCACCCAGGAAGTGCTGAACGGCTACGTCAATGCCGCGCAGTGGCAGGATCCGCAGGCGACCAGCTACGTCGCGCTCTCGCTCGCCAACATGGCGGCGAGCGGTATTCCGCCCGGCTTCGACGTGATCACCGGCGCGCTCTACGAGAAGGACACCGCGGCAGTCTACGACAAGATCCTGTCCGGCAAATAAATCCGCGATCGAGTTGGTCACGGCCGCTTCTGCGGCCGTGACCGTCTCAGCATTCCGCCGAAGCCGGTTGCGGTCGCGGCCAAATCCAATCCTATCGCGGGTCCAAGGTGGAAAATCGTTCTCTTATCCAACGCTCGATCGCGCGGCCCGAGTTCGGGCCGTTTGTGCTGCTCGTCGTCGAGATCGCCGTGTTCTGGGGCATCAACCACGACTTCCTGTCGCCGCAAAACATCTCGAACACGCTGGCCTTCACGGTCGAGCTCGGGCTGATCGCGCTGGCGATGACGCTGTTGATGACATCAGGCGAATTCGATCTCTCGGTCGGCTCGGTGTTCGGTTTCTCGCCGGTCCTGATGTGGACGTTGTTCAACAGCGGCGTCGCCTCGCTGGAAGCCGCCTTCGTCATTGCGCTGGTGATCGCTGCGTTCATTGGACTGGTCAATGGCTGGTTCGTGACGCAGCTCAAGATCCCGTCCTTCCTGGTGACGCTGGGCATGCTGCTGGTGGTGCGCGGCACCGCTTTGTTCGTCACCAACGGGTTTCCGCAGCGGACCTGGAGCGCCGAGGGCAGCTGGCTGGCGGAAGCGCTGGTCGGCGATTTCTTCATCGGGCCGTTCCGTATCTACATGTCGCTGTTCTGGTTCATCGCCGCCGCAATCGCGCTCGGTTACGTGCTGACGCAGAGCCGGACAGGCAACTGGATCCAGGCAGCCGGCGGCAACCCGAGTGCTGCAAGGGCGCGCGGCGTCAATGTCAGCGGTGTCAAGATCGGCCTGTTCATCCTGTCGTCGATCCTGGCCTCGCTTGCCGGCGTCATCTCCTCGCTGCGCACCTCGGCGGCCAACCCCAACAGTGGCACCGGCTACGAGCTCGAAGTCATCGCCATGGTGGTGATCGGCGGCACGGCGCTGACCGGCGGGCGCGGCACAATCATCGGCACGGTGCTCGGTATCCTGATCCTGCGCGTGATGCGCAACGGCATCGTGCTGATCGGTGTGCCGGGCCTTGCCTATAATATTTTCATCGGCGCCATCATCCTCGGCATGATGGCGCTCCATTCATGGCTGGAACGCCGGCATCAGGCAGGGACTTGAACCATGGCCGAACCGCTTGTCCGAATGGAAAATATCCGCAAGTCCTATGGCCGCGTGCAGGCGCTGGTTGATGCCAATTTCCATGTCAACGAAAGGGAGATCGTCGGCCTGCTCGGCGACAACGGCGCCGGCAAGTCGACGCTGATCAAGGTGCTGTCGGGCGCGGTCCCGCTGACCAGCGGCGACATCTTCATCCGCGGCAAGAAGGTGAATTTGCGCAGTACCAGCGACGCCATCGCGCATGGCATCGAGACGATCTACCAGGATTCGGCGCTGGTGACGCAGCTGTCGATCGCCCGCAACCTGTTTCTCGGGCGCGAGCCGATCAAGCCGCCGCGCTTCCTCAATCGGATGGACCAGGAGGCAATGAACGTGGTTGCCCGCGACCTGCTCAAGCAGGTCGGCATCTCGAAGAACATCCCGCCGACGACGCCGATCGGCTCGCTCTCCGGTGGCGAGCGGCAGGCGGTGGCGATTGCGCGCGCCATGCATTTCGACAGCGACCTCATCATCCTCGACGAGCCGACCAACAATCTCGGCGTCGCCGAAACGCAAGGCGTGCTGAGCTTCGTGCGCAGCGCCCGCGATTCCGGCCATTCGTGCATCTTCATCGCCCACAACATCCATCATGTCTTCCAGGTGGTCGACCGCATCGTCGTCATGCGCCGCGGTAAGGTGGTCGCCGACGATATTGACCCGAAGAAGACCAGCGTCGCCGAAGTCGAACGCGTCATCACCGGCATGTCGGACAAGGAGATCCATGACGCGCTGGTCGAGGGCACGCAACGGCCCGGCTGAGCAGCCGGGGGTCCGCCTGATCGTCGAGGCACTGGATCGCATCGCCACATGGTTGCGACATGAAAGCCACCGTTTCGGATATTGCCAGGAGCTGCGGCCTGTCGACCGCGACGGTCGACCGCGTGCTCAACAACCGGCCGGGGGCCAGTGCCGCCAACCGGCAGCGCGTGATGGAGGCGGCCAAGCAGCTCGGCTATCTGCCGGTCGTCGACCAGGTCGCGTTGCCATCGCGGCCGGCGCATCTCGAATTCTTCTTGCCGATCGGCAGCAATGCCTTCATGGCCGATCTGGCCAGGCACATCGAGGATTATGCGGCGCGCCTGCCGCTGGTCGCCTCCTGCCGCATCCACAAGCTCGCCGGCATCTCGCCGAGCGCCTTGCAGGCGGCCGTCGAAAACCTCTCGCTCAAGGCGAACGGCGTCGGCGTCATCGCCATCGATCATCCGAGAACGCGCAACATCTTGCGCGAGATCGTCGAGGCCGGCATACGCCTGGTCACGCTGGTGTCCGATGTTCCGGGTGCGCCCCGCTCAGCCTATGTCGGCATCGACAACCGGGTGGCCGGCCGCACCGCGGCGCTGCTGATGGGACGGTTCCTCGGCGGCCGCCAGGGCCATCTGGCGATGGTCGTCGGCTCACGCTCCTACCGCGGCCATGAGGAACGCGAGATGGGCTTTCGTTCCGTGCTCGGCGAGGAGTTCCCCAATCTGACGGTCACAAGCGCCGTTGAGATCAACGATGAGCCGGAGGCCAGTTATACCGCGACCATGAAGGCGCTGCACAGCGAGCCGGAGCTGCTTGGCATCTACTGTATCGGCGCCGGGCGCTCGGGCGTGGCAAAAGCATTGCTCGAAGTCAGGCCGCAGACGAAGCCGGTGTTCATCTGCCATGATCTGACGCGCGAGACGCGCGGCTATCTGGTCGACGATCTGCTCGACGTCGTCATCGACCAGAATGCGCGGCTGATTGCCGAACAGTCGGTCATTCGCCTGCTCGGCTCGATCGCCTCGTCGGCGCCCTATCTGACGCGGAAATTCATCGAGCCGCGCCTGATCTTCAAGGAAAATGTCCCGGTGCAGTGATGCCACGCGAGGGCGATGGTCGCTCGGGCCTCGATGGTTAAAATTCGGTTGATACCGCAAATCTGCACATCACCTATGCAACTTTTGTGGTTGCCGAATCATTGGGCAATCGATAGTTTCGCAGGTGTCGGCCATCTACTCCTCCCAGATGCGATGCCGACGCTGAGTGCGGTACACCTCCTCCCGTGCCGTATTCGAAATCGAGCCCGCTGCCACCTCCTCCCGGCAGCGGGCTTTTTTTGTTCCAGCTCCGGGATAGCGGCCAATGCTTGCGGTCGGGACAGCACCGGACACGTTTGCTGATCCGCGGATCGATGAGCTTCGCTGCGACCGCCGCGGCTTGTCGGGCAGAATCCTGTCACACTTGTCACTCTCACCGGTCCGCCGGCGGCCCTATCCTGCCTCACGACCAGCAATCAACGCCGCGCCGGCCATGGTGCGGAGGATCGGCACAGGAGACGCGAGATGGCACATCGCGATGGGACGAAACATCACCCGGCGGCGCGGCCCGCAATCGAAACGCCACGTATCGTTTCGCCGCTTGCGAGACTATCTGGCCCTGAAAGACGTGATCAGGCCTTCCGCCATGCGGACGAACTGCGCGCTCGGGCCCTCGGCGCCGACGCTCTGCAGGCTGACGCGGGCGCCCTCGAGCAGAAGCGACAGCGTGTCCGCAAGAAGCTCGGCCTGTCCGATGCCGGCATCGCGACACAGCGAGACCAGCCGCTCGCGCTGCGCTTCCTTGAGTTCCTTGATCACTTGCCTTGCCGGATGATCGGCCTCGCTCAGCTCGATGGCGGCGTTGGCCATGTCGCAACCGCGACGATCCGACATCAGGCAATCGGCCGCCATCCGGACCCAGGCGTGCAGCTGCGCCAGCTTGTCGCCCGGATTTTCGGCCTCGAACTTTTCCCACATCGCGTTGGCGCTGCAGGCGGTCGCCCGCAGACATTCGATGATCAGGTCGTCCTTGGACTCGAAATGCCGGTAGAGCGTCATCTTGTTGGTGCCGGCGGCCTCGGTGATGGCGTCGATGCCGACGCCGCGAATGCCATGCTTGTGAAACATGTCCCGTGCCGTCTCCAGGATCCTGTCCCGGGGGCGAACACGCTCCACAACACCGTCTGTCATCAAAACCTCCGTGATTGCGTTTCCCGAAATTCCCTCGGTGCACCTCTTGACTAGGGTGTTACCGGTCTGTAACGTTAGAGATGTTACTTACCTGTAACACCCGCATTGCATCATGTCAAACTCGCAAGTGCCGGCCACCAGCCGCTCCCCGATCGGCAAGGGGACGAACCGCACCTTACGGCCTCGGCCGGCGAGCAAGAAAACACCCGATCCGCGGCTTGCCGCGGATCACCAAAAACCAGGAGCCGCTTCGATGTCGCAGCGCAATGATCTGACGATCGATGAAGTCGTGAGGGATCCGATGATCCGCATGCTGATGAAGGCCGACCGCGTCGACCCGCGGTCTTTCGAGGCGATGCTGCGTGCGCTGGCGGATGAGCAGGCCGAGCGCCGCAATGCGCCGCGCCGCCTTGAAGATTTCGGCTTTCTCGAAGATTCCGGCTCAACACGCAGCCGGCGGCTGTCCAGGGTAGCCAGGGCGTTTGGCCGGGCCAGAGCATCGGGCGAGGCGTGCATCTCATGGTAAACTTCTTCATTCATCGTCCGATCTTTGCGTCGGCGATCGCCATCATCATGGTGCTCGCCGGAGCGATCTGTTATTTCCTCCTGCCCGTCTCGCAGTTTCCCGACATCACGCCGCCCCAGGTCGTGGTCAGCGCCCATTACCCGGGCGCCAGCGCGCAGGTCGTCGCCGACACGGTGACGACGCCGCTCGAACAGCAGATCAACGGCGTCCAGGGGATGACCTATATGTCGTCGTCGAGCTCCAATGACGGCTCCTCGACGATCACCATCACCTTCGACGTCGGCTACGATCTGAGCACGGCGGCCGTCGACGTCCAGAACCGCGTTTCGCAGGCGGCTTCCTCGTTGCCGGCCATCGTCAACCAGGGCGGCGTGACGATCAAGAAGCAGAACCCGAACTTCGTCCTGATCGTCGACCTCACCTCGCCGGACGGTTCCGTCAACCCGGTCGCGCTGAGCAATCTCGCCTATCTGCAGGTGGTCGATCCGCTGAAGCGCCTGCCCGGCGTCGGCGACGTGCAGATCTTCGGCGAGCGGCGCTATTCGATGCGCATCTGGCTCGACCCCGACAAGCTCGCCAATCTCGGCATTACTGCCGTCGACGTGCAGAACGCCGTCGCCGAGCAGAACGTCCAGGTGGCGGCCGGCAAGATCGGGCAATCACCGGCTCCCGCCGGCACCGCCTTCGAGATGCAGGTCAACGCCGTCGGCAGGCTGAGCGATCCCAAGGAGTTCGGCGACATCGTCGTGCGGGCCAACACCGCCAACGGCTCGCTGGTCAGGCTGCGCGACGTTGCGCGCATCGAGCTCGGTGCGCTGCAATATTCGTCGTCGGCGTTCTTCGGCAAGGACCCGACGGTGGTGCTCGCGGTCTACCAGATGCCGGGCTCCAACGCGCTCGATCTGCAGCAGCGTGTCAAGGACAAGATGCAGGAGCTGTCGGCCCGTTTCCCGAAGGGCGTCAGCTACGCCATGCATTACGATACGACACGTTTCGTTTCGGCCTCAATGCAGGACGTGCTGATCACGCTCGGCGAAGCGCTGGTCCTGGTCGTCGCCGTGGTGTTCATCTTCCTGCAAAGCTGGCGCACCACGATCATCCCGACGATCGCAATTCCGGTGTCGCTGGTGGCGACGCTGGCCGTCATGCATATGCTTGGCTTCTCACTGAACATGCTCAGCCTGCTCGGCATGGTGCTGGCGATCGGCCTCGTCGTCGACGACGCCATCGTCGTCGTCGAGAATGTCGAACGCCAACTTGAGGCCGGCCTCAAACCGCTGGCTGCCACGCGTACCGCGATGGCAGAGGTTACCGGCCCGATCATCGCCACGACCGCCGTGCTGATGGCTGTGTTCGTGCCGGTTGCCTTCATTCCCGGCGTGTCCGGCCGGCTCTACAACCAGTTCGCCCTGACTGTGGCGATCTCCTTCGGCATCTCGGCCTTCGTCTCGCTGACGCTTACCCCGTCGCTCAGCGCTGCCTTCCTGCGCCACCGGCCGGAAACACAGTTCGTGCTGTTCCGCTGGTTCAACATGGGCTTCGAACGGCTGGCGCATGCCTATGCGAATGGTGTGCGCATTCTCATCCGCCTGCGCTGGATCATGCTTGGCGTGTTCGCGGCCGGACTTGTCGCGACCTATTTCGTCTGGCAGCGCCTGCCCTCGACCTTCCTTCCGGTCGAGGACCAGGGCTATTTCTTCGTCGTCATCCAGCTCCCCGACGGGGCCTCGCTGGAACGCACCGACGCGGTGGCGCAAAAGGCACGCGACATCCTGCAGAACACGCCCGGCGTCGACATCGTCGGCTCGATCAGCGGCTTGAACTTCCTGACCAGCGCCGCGCAGTCGAACTCGGCGGTCGAATTCGCCATCCTGAAGCCATGGGACGAACGCGGCCCCGACCAGAGCGCCTCTAAGCTCGTCGCCGACGTGCGCAACAAGCTGCTGCAAATTCCGGAGGCTTTTGCGCTGAGTTTCGACCCGCCGTCGATCCCGGGCATCGGCACCACCGGTGGCTTCGAGTTCCAGGTCGAGGACCTGACCGGCCGCGGCAGCGTGGCGCTCAACGATGCGACGCAAGCCGTGATTGCCGAGGCGCGCAAGCAGCCCGAGCTCAACCCGCAGCAATTGTTCTCGTCGTTCTCGACCTCGACGCCGCAGTTCAACTACGATCTCGATCGCGCCAAGGCGAAGCTGCTCGGGCTCAACCTGCCGGACGTGTTCAATACGCTGCAGATCTATCTCGGCTCGCTCTATGTGAACGATTTCAACCTGTTCGGCCGCACCTTCCGGGTGACGATCCAGGCCGACAAGGATTCTCGTGCCGGTCCGGCCGACATATCGCGGCTCTATGTCCGCAATGCCTCGGGTGGGATGGTGCCGCTGAGCACGCTGGGCAAGCTTGTGCCGATCGTCGGCCCCGAGACCGTGCCGCATTACAACAACAATGCGTCGGCCCTGATCAATGGCGGCGCCGCGCCCGGCTTTTCGTCCGGCCAGGCGGTGGCGGCGATGGAACGTGCCGCTGCCACGGCGTTGCCGAGAGATTTCGGCTATGAATGGACCGGCATCACCTATCAGGAGCTCAAGGCGGGATCGATCGCATCCGTCGTCTTTGGTCTCGCGATCGTCTTCGTCTTCCTGATCCTCGCCGCGCAATATGAGAGCTGGGCGATGCCGTTCATGGTGCTGCTGGCGGTGCCGCTCGCACTGTTCGGTGCGTTCGTCGTGCTTTGGCTGCGTGGCATGCAGATCGACGTCTATTCGCAGATCGGCTTCGTCATGCTGATCGGACTGGCGGCCAAGAACGCGATTCTGATCGTCGAGTTTGCCCGGCGCCGGCGCGAAGAAGGCCTCAGCATCGTCGACGCCGCGATGGAAGCGGCGCGGCTTCGGCTGCGACCGATCCTGATGACCGCCTTCGCCTTCATCCTCGGCGTGCTGCCGCTGATGTTCGCTACAGGTGCAGGTGCCGCAAGCCGGCAGTCGATCGGCACCACCGTCTTTGGCGGCATGGTCGCGGCGACGATCCTGTCGCTGGTGTTCGTGCCGGTCTTCTATGCGGTGATCGAGCAGCTGCGCGAGCGCCGCAGCGAGAGCGAACCGGTTTCCGAAGCGACCGAACAACCAACTGCCGAACCCGCCTTCGAGCCATTGGCCGAAGCCGCCGAATAGGACTGGAGAATTGATCATGCGTAAATGGAAAATCGCGCTGGGAACGGCCGTCGCCCTTGGGGCGATTTCGGTGGCGAGCGTTCACCTGCTCGACATGGGCAGCCTCAGCCTCAACGCGGGCACAGCCGGGGCGGCGACACCCAAGCCGGAAGCCTTTGTCATGCCGGTGCCGGTGGTGAGCGTCGTCAAGAAGACGATCCCGATCTATCTCGACTACGCCGCCCGGGTGGAGCCGATCCGCAGCATCACGCTGCAGGCGCGCGTGCCGGGTTATCTGCAGGAGCAGGTCGCCACCGACGGCAGCGACGTGGCGAAGGGCGACCTTCTCTACAAGATCGCGCCGGAGGATTTTCAGGCTGCCCTCGAGCAGGCGAAGGCGCTTATCCAGCGCGACACGGCAACACTCGACTATGCGCGCTCCAATCTCGGGCGCGGCAGCGAACTCGCCAAGAGCGGCTATCTCGCCAAGGACGTGTTCGACCAGCGCACCAGCACCTTGCGTGAGGCTCAGGCCTCGCTTGCCGTGAACCAGGCCGCCTTGCGGACCGCCGAGCTCAATTTGAGCTATACCGAAATCCGTGCCCCGTTCGCGGGACGCATCGGACGCAGCCAGGCTTCCGTCGGAACGCTGGTCAGCGTTGCCGGCACCGTGCTCAATTCGCTGGTGCAGCTCGATCCGATCTACGTCACCTTCAATCCGAGCGAAACGGACCTGACACAGATCGAGGAAGCCCGGGCCGCGGGACCGATCAGTGTCGACGTCCTGCTTCCCGGTGAAACGGAACCGCGCCAGAAGGGCGATCTTACCTTCATAGACAACACGATCGATCGCTCGACCGGCACGATCACGGCACGGGCGACGATCGGCAACGGCAAGTTCACGCTGCTGCCCGGCCAATATGTCCGCGTCCGGCTGCACGTCAAAGAGCAGCCCGATGCGCTGATGGTACCGCAGACGGCACTCGGCTCAGGCCAGCTCGGCAAATACCTCTATGTCGTCGGCAAGGACAACACGGTCGACCAGCGTATCGTTTCGCTCGGACCGACCAATGGCGATCAGGTCGCCATCTTGAGCGGTGTGGCCGAAGGCGACCGGGTGATTACCGGCAATCTGCAGAAGATCGGCCCGGGAATGCCGGTCTCGCCGCTGCCCGAGAAACCGGCCACCTGATAACCCCCATCAGGTCCGGTTCCGCGGCGCCCTCGGCTCCCACGCCAAGGGCGCCGTTTTGCTATGTTTCGTTCTACGCAATTCCTTGGGGAAAGCGCTACATACGCCGGCTTCGAGAAGCCGGTGTGATGTTCAGCGATGAAGAACGGGTCGGTTTTTGCGGCCGTGCGGCCTGACGGCCTTGCCGGCGCCGCAAGCCAGCCGGCCAAGCGGAAATCAAGAAATCCACAACCCGCCTCTTGTTAGATTGTCGACAACCTGCTTGTCTTGCTTTCGGTTCCCTGGAGCAGCCGAATGGCAAAGCTGGATTTCAGTCCGATCGGCGATACGACACGCAGGGCCGAGATCGTGGGGCTGCTCCGGCGGGCGATCTTGACCGGCCAGCTGGAACCGGGACAGAAGCTCAACGAACTCAGGATTTCCGAGCAGATGCGGGTGAGCCGCGCGCCGCTGCGCGAGGCGATGCGCGAGCTGGTGCAGGAAGGCATCCTGACCAGCATTCCCTACGCCGGAACCTTCGTCATCGACGTCACCGCCAAGGACATCGACGACGCCTATTCGCTCAACAAGGTGCTCGACGAGTTCGCCATCGCGCGGACCTGGCCGCTGCGCGACCAGCGCTTCTTCGACGAGCTTGACCGGCGCCATGCGGCGGTGAAGCAGGCGACGCGCGAACTGGACACGACGCGGCAGATCGAAACGGCGCTGCAACTGCATGGCCTGATCCACGAATGGGCCGACAATTCGGTGCTGCTTGAAACGTGGCAACGGCTGACCAGCCGGCTGCAGATGTATTTTGCGTTGCACCAGCGGGCGCGCAACGAGCCGGTGCCTGCCGAAGACGTCCACGAGACCTATGTGCGGCTGCTCAAGGGCACCGACATGCCCGCTGCCCAGCGCCATGCCAAGGAGCATATCGATTTGGATTTCGAGGCATTGCTCGCCTATGCGCGCGGGCTGGAACAGCGCGGCTCAAAGGGCGCCGGCGCCGATCGTGCCGGCCGACCTAAAGGCGGCTGAGCCCGACAAATTTGACGGACATCCCGGAACACAGACAACGGACAGAACACGTGCAGATCAAAACCATCAAGGCCTACCATGTCGTACAGCCTTTCGTTGACGGGCCTTACCGTATGTCCAAGGGGCGTGTCGCGGATGCGTTCGACGCGGTGATCGTCGCCGTCACCGCCGACAGCGGCCTCACCGGCTGGGGCGAGATGGCGCCGCTTGGCAATTTCTATTCGCCTGCCTTCGCTGCGGGTACTCGCGCCGGTGTCGTCGAGATCGCGCCGCATCTTATTGGCCATGACCCACGCGGGCTTGCCAGTATCAACAGGCTGATGGACACGGTGTTCAAGGGCCATCCCTACATCAAGTCGACGCTCGACATGGCGTGCTCGGATCTTGCGGCGCGCGCCGCCGACGTGCCGCTGGTCACCCTGCTTGGCGGGCGCGAAAGCGTGACGGCCGAACTCTACAAAGTCGTCACCCACGGCACGGTCGACGCGATGGCCGCACTCGCCAAGCGCATCGTCAAGGACGGCTTTCATCGGCTGCAGGTCAAGGTCGGCGGCAACGTCCATGACGACATCGAACGCGTCACAGCCGTTGCCGCCGCGGTGCCGAAGGGCACCGTCATCTTCTGCGACGCCAATGCCGGCTGGACCCCTTACCAGGCGCGCCAGTTCGTGGATGCAACGCGCACCATCGACTACACGTTCGAGCAGCCCTGCACGACGATCGACGAATGCCTGTCGGTGCGCCGCTCGCTCGACAAGCCGATGGTGCTCGATGAATCCGTCGCCTCGCTTGATGATATGCTCGATATCCATCGCAAGGGCGCGGCCGACGGGCTGACGCTGAAGATCTCACGCCTCGGCGGCGTCACCAAAACGCGCCAGATCCGCGACCTTGCCGTCGACCTCGGCTTCATGATCACGGTCGAGGACACTGGCGGCGCCGAGATCGACACATCGGCCATGGCGCATCTGTCGCTGTCGACGCCGGAGGAGCGCCGGCTGCACGCCATCGCCTTTCACGAATGGGTGACGGTGCGCACCGCATCCAACATGCCGCCGGTTTCGGGAAGCCGTATGGGCATTCCGGATGGGCCGGGCCTCGGCATCGATGTCGTTCCCGGCCTGCTCGGTGCGCCCTTCTTCGAAATCGGCAGCTGAGCTGCAACAAGGCTGCACCCAATCAACCTGAATATGCCGCGTCCTTCTGACTGCGGAGGCACGGCCGTGTGGATTGACCGCTCATCCAATCGTCTTCGGCCGATTGCAGAGCGACAATGCCCAATTGCCGGTTGAAATATTTTTCATTTGCAAATAGAAATGTTCAAAACGTGATTTGGACGCTGCGACGCGTCAGGAACTGGAGGAAGCGACATGTCCCATCCGCAATTTGCAGCGGAACTTCTGCAGCGCGCTGAACAGCAGGGGCCGATCACCATCGGGCTTGCCGGCGCCGGACAGATGGGCACCGACATCGTCGTCCAGGTCGCGCTGATGCCGGGCATGCGGATCGGCGCCATTTCCGAAGTCAGGCCGCAGGCAGCGATCGACGCGGCGCTGCTCGCTGGCCATGACCGTTCCGACATCGTCCAGGCCGGCAATGCGGCCGCGATCGACCGCGCCATCGAGGCCGGCAAGATCGCGGTGACCGAAGATTTGCATGCGCTGGCGGCGGCCGGCCGGATCGACGTCATCATCGACGCGACGGGCAATCCCAATATCGGCACGCTGTTCGCGCTGGAAGTGATGAAGAACGGCAAGCACATCGTCATGCTCAATGTCGAGGCCGACATCACCATCGGCCGTTTCCTCAAGGACGAAGCGCGTAAGGCTGGCGTCGTATATACCGGTGCGGCCGGCGACGAGCCGGCCTGCACGCTGGAGATCATCGGCTTTGCCAAGAGCCTCGGCTTCAACATCATCGCCGCCGGCAAGGGCAAGAACAATCCGCTGAAGATCGACGCCATGCCGGCCGACTACGAGAAGGAGGCGGCCGAGCGCAACATGAATGCGCGCATGCTGGTCGAATTCGTCGACGGCTCGAAGACGGCGATCGAGATGGTGGCGATCGCCAATGCGACCGGCCTAGTGCCCGATGTGCCGGGCATGCACGGCCCGACCGCGACGCTGGAGGAGTTGGCCACCGTGCTTTGCCCGCGCGAGGATGGCGGCGTGCTGCATCGCAAGGGCGTTGTCGATTACTCGATCGGCAAGGGTGTGGCGCCCGGCGTGTTCTGCATCATCGAGACCCGGCATCCGCGTGTGCTGGAGCGCATGATCGACCTCAAGGTCGGCAAGGGCCCCTATTTCACGATCTTCCGGCCCTATCATCTGACCAGCCTGGAAGTGCCGCTGTCGGCGGCGCGTGCCGTCGTCTACAAGCGTGCGGACATGGAGCCGCTCGACCATCCGGTCGCCGAGGCGGTGGCGGTTGCCAAGAGCGATCTTGGTGTGGGCCAATCTCTCGGCATGATCGGCGAGAACGACTATCGCGGCTTCGCCATGACCTGGGGGGATGCGCGCGCCCGCGGCGCCCTGCCGCTCGGCCTTGCCGAACGCGCCAAGGTGGTCAAGCCGCTCAAGACCGGCGACTTCCTGACCTATGAAAATTGTGTACCCGACGATTCGATGGTGATAACCCAGATCCGCCGCCGTCTCGACCAGTCGGACGGACGGTTCGTTACAAACGCAGCCTGACCCCGCCGGATCTCCGCCTGATGGACGATGTCGTAATCGGGATCGACGCCTCGACCACGGCCGTGAAGGCGATTGCCTTCACGCGCGCCGGCGAGGAGCTGTTCCAGGCGCGCGAGCCGTACCCGCTTTCAAATCCGAAGCCCGGCCATTTCGAGCAGGACGCCGAACATTGGTGGACGGCGCTGCTTGGCGCATTGAGGCAGGTCACCGAGGCGGTCGGCGCTGCGCGGGTGGCGGCGATCTGCATCGCTCACCAGCGAGAGACCTTCACGCTGGTGGACAGCGCCGGCAAAGCACTCATGCCGGCGATCCTGTGGCTCGACGAACGCGCCCGGCCGCAGGTTATCAGGCTTTCGACCGAACTCGGCCGCGAGGCGATCCGCGACTGGAGCGGCAAGCCGCCGGACCCGACGCCGGCGCTCTACGCCATTGCCTGGCTTGCCGAGCACCAGCCGCAAGTGCTTCGCCAGGCAGCGGCACTGGTCGACGTGCACGGTTTCTTCGTCCAGCGGCTGACCGGGCGATTGGTCACCAGCACCGCAAGTGCGGATCCGCTCGGGCTGCTCGACGTCGAGAAAGGTACCTGGCATCCCCGCCTCGTTGCGGCCGCCGGACTGCAGATGGAGCAATTGCCCGAGCTGGTCGCGCCAGGCGTGGTCTGCGGCAGTCTTTCCGCAAGCATAGCGCAGCTGACCGGCCTGAGGGCCGGCACGCCGGTCGTTGCCGGCGCTGGGGACGGCCAGGCGATGGGCCTCGGCATGGGCGTCTACGGCGAGGGCAAGAGCTATCTCTCGCTCGGCTCCGGCGTGGTCAGCGGCTGCTATTCCGGCAAGGTGAAAACCTCGGACGCCTTTCGAACGCTGGTTTCGCCGACCGGCTCCGGTTTCATGCTTGAGACCGTGCTGCGCTCGGGCATGCAGCTGGTCGACTGGATCGTCCGCACCACCCGCTCGCCGTCAGCCGCTGCGCTGGAGAAAGTGGCGCTGAATGTTGCCGCGGGCAGCGAGGGCCTGCTCATCATGCCCTATTGGGCCGGCGTCATGAGCCCGTATTGGGACGGTGCGGCGCGCGGCGCCATTGTCGGCCTGTCGCTCGATCACCGGCCGGAGCATCTCTTCCGCGCTGTCCTGGAAGGCATCGCCTTCGAGCAGGCCGTCGCCACCGAGGCCATGGAAGCCCAGGCCGGCGGACCGGCGGCGATGATTGCCGCCGGCGGCGGCACCAATTGCGCGCTGCTAATGCAGATCATGGCAAGCGTGCTCGAGCGGCCGCTCTCGGTTTCGCCGGTCAACGAAGCCGCCGCACTCGGCGCTGCCATGCTGGCGGCAGCGGCTGTCGGCTGGTTTGCCTCGCCGGAAGCCGCAGCAGAGGTAATGGCTGCCGCTCCCACCAGGCATGTCGATCCGGTCGACGGGCTTGTCGCCGCCTATCGCAGCCGCAAGGAAATCTACCGCGACCTTTATCAGGCGACGCGCGACATCCACACCCGCCTCAGCGCTCTCGGCGAAATCTAGCGGTTGAGCAGGCCCTTGGCCGCGTCTTCGTCGGTGATCAGAACCGATACCTTGGTGTTGGCGAGCGCAGCCCGCATTACCGCTACCTTCTCGCTGCCTCCCGACACCAGGATGATGCTCGGGATATCCGACAGATCCTGCAGCGGATAGGCGCAGACGCGGCGGTTGACCTCGTGGTCGACCGGGCGGCCCTCGGCGTCGATGAAATGACACAGAATATCGCCGACGGCACCGGCCGCCTGCAATTCCTCGAGTTCGCTTGGCTTGATGAAGCCGTAATTGGCGATCGGGCTGTCGTTGGAAAACGAGCCGACGCTGAGCACGGCGATGTTTGCCCGGCGTGCACGGAAGACGACGTCCTGAACGCTGCGCTGGCTCATGAAAGCGTCGCGTTGCTCCGGCCTGTCGGCATAGACCGGCACCGGCAGCAGGAAGCACTCCGCACCGATCTTTTCGGCGAAATCCCAGGCGCTTTCTGTCGGGTTGAGCGGCTGGGCATGGGTGAGGCCGCCAAGCATCGAAACCACCGTCGTCCTGGCGATGGGCCGCCGCGGCAATTCATTGATGGCGAATTTCAGTGTCCGCCCCCAGCCCAGTGCGATGACATCGCCGGCATTCACATGGTCGGCCAGGTAGGCGGCGGCGGCGTGGCCGATCATCAGCGGCGCGTTGCTTCGGTCGGCCGCCGACGGCACCACAACAGCCTGGCTGAGCCCGAACCGCTGCTTGAGGCTTTCCTCCAAAATCACGCATTCGACGACGCTGTCGCGGATGCGAAACTGGACGACACCCTCTTCGCGGGCGGCGGAGAGAATGCGATGCACCTTGATGCGGCCGACGCCGAGAATTTCGGAAATCCGCTCCTGTGTAAGACCCTCGACATAATAGTGCCAGGCGGCGCGGGCCTTGAGTTCGGCGTCGGGGAAGCGCGGGGCTCTTTCGTTCTCTACGATCGTCATCTGTTTGCCTTGCCGCAGCCGCCGGCTCTGCTCATGATATTCCAATCCGGCGACTTCGAAATGCCCAAGATTTCGGAGACCTTGCGTAAGGCAAACCGGCGGACAGCGCAAACCCGTCGTCGAATGAAGCGGCAGGCCTTGACAATTTTCCGACGAACAGTTTAGCTGAACAAAATTGCATGTTAAAGATAAATTGTTCACAGGGAGGGGCCTGGTGAACAAAGTGGCCCGGTGATGCAGCGCCGGATTGCTGTGGAGGAGACAAAGTGGCTGTGAGCAACGACGCAAGCAATTTGAAGGCAGGCGAGTTGAAGGCAGGCTCTGGCGCGCAGGCTACGGCGGGCGCAAGGTTTTCGGCTGTCTTTGCCGGAACCATGGGTCCGCTGATCGGGCTGGCTCTGCTGTGCCTGGCGCTCTCGCTGACTACCGACACGTTCCTGACCATCCGCAACATCCTCAACGTGCTCGACCAGGTCACCGTGCTCGGCATCATGGCGATCGGCATGACGCTGGTCATCCTGATCGGCGGCATCGACCTGTCCGTCGGCTCGGTGCTGGCGCTGGCTTCCATGGTGATGGGCTTCGTCGCCCATCCGGACTATCTCAATCTCGGCCTGCCCGCCGGCATCGCCGCGGCCCTCGTCGTCGCCGGTCTTTGCGGCCTGGTTTCGGGCCTGCTGGTGACGGTCACCAAGCTGCCGCCCTTCATCGCCACGTTGGCGATGATGTCGGTGGCGCGCGGCCTCGCCAACATGATCACCGACGGCTCGCAGATCGTCGGCTTTCCCGACTGGTTCACCAGCCTGTCGATAATCCGCCATTTCGGCTTCCTCTCGGTCACCGTCGGGCTGATGATCGTGCTTGCCGTCATTTTCGCGATCTTCCTGAATTATCGCGCTACCGGCCGTAGCCTGTACGCAATCGGCGGCAGCGCCGAAGTCGCCCGGCTGTCCGGCATACCGGTCAAGTCGCTGACAAACTGGGTCTATGCGATCTGCGCCGTGCTGGCCGGTCTCGCCGGCATCGTGCTTGCCGCCCGGCTCGATTCCGTCCAGCCGAGCTCCGGCCTTGGCTACGAACTCGACACCATCGCGGCGGTGGTGATCGGCGGCGCCAGCCTGTCGGGCGGCGTCGGTTCGATCGGCGGCACAGCCATCGGCGTCCTCATCATCGGCGTGCTGCGCAACGGGCTGAACCTGCTCGGTGTCTCGCCCTTCATCCAGCAAGTGGTTATCGGCGTGGTGATCGCGCTGGCGGTGGCCACCGACACGTGGCGGCGCCGAGCACAATGAAGAATGGGGCACAATGAAGAATTGGGCTCAATGAGATTCGCCCCGATATTCGGGCGAAAACGGATCGGTGATCCGAAACTGGGAGTTGTTCGGCCAAGGGGCGCCGCGATGCGCGGGCAGGACAGATTGAACATCAACGGAGGAATAAACATGCTGACCAAACGTTCATTGCTGCTTGCCGCCGCGGCCGTCATCCCGCTGCTTGGCCTGTCCGACATGGCCTCGGCCAAGGAGGCCAAAAAGCTCGGGCTCGCCGTCGCCAATCTGCAGGCCGACTTCTTCAACCAGATCAAGCAGTCCGTCGAAGCCTACGGCAAGGAAAAGGGCATCGAGGTCGTTACCGTCGACGCCAAGGGCGATTCGGCGACTCAGGTCAGCCAGGTGCAGGACCTGATCACGCAGAACATCGATGCGCTGATCTATATTCCGGCCGGCGCCACCGCCGCCACCGTGCCGACCAAGACCGCCAAGGCTGCCGGCATCCCGGTCGTCAATGTCGACCGCAACGCCAACGGCGCGCCCGGCGATACCTTCATCGCAACCAACAGCGTGGCATCGGCCAAGGCGGTTTGCGACTACATCGCCAAGCAGGCCGGCGGCAAGGGCGAGCTGATCATCATCCACGGCCAGAAGGGCACGACGCCCGAAGTCGACCGCTCGAAGGGCTGCGGCGAAGCGCTGAAAGGCTATCCCGACATCAAGGTTGTCGGAGAATTGTGGAGCGAAGGCTGGCACCAGGACGAAGGTTTCAAGCTGACGCAGGATCTGTTGCAGTCGCACCCCGACGTGTCGATCGTCATCGGCCAGGCCGATGCGCTGGCGCTCGGTGCGGCGCAGGCGGTCAAGGTCGCCAATCCCGGCCATAAGGTCTGGGTTGCCGGCTTCGACGGCGATGTGGCGGCGCTCAAGGCACTGAAGGACGGCGTCTTCGACGTGACCGCGACGCAGCAAACCCAGGGCATGGGCCGGCTCGCCGTCGACGCAGCAATCAAGCTGGTGGCCGGCGAGACCATTCCCGCCGAACAACTGCAGGATGCGACGCTGACCACCAAGGACAATGTCGAGCAGTTCATCGCCAAGCATCCCTGATTGAGACCAGTCCGGCAGTCGACGAGCGCAACGATGTCCACCGATCCTCGCCACACGCACAGCGCCAATAACGGGCTCGTCGTCAGCGGCCTCTGCAAAAGCTACGGGCCGGTGCAGGTCCTGGCCGATGCGAGCTTCGAGGTGCGGCCGGGCGAGGTCGTGGCGCTGCTTGGCGAAAACGGCGCCGGCAAGTCCACCGTCTCGAACATCATCGCCGGCTCGACCAAACCCGATGGTGGCACCATCACCTGGCGGGGGAACCCTTATTCCCCCGCCAATCCTGCCGCGGCGATCGACGCCGGCATCGGCATGATCCACCAGGAGCTGAAGCTCTTGCCCGATCTGTCGGTCGCGGAAAATGTCTATGTCGGGCGCCTGCCGATGCGTGGCGGCCGCATCGACCGCGCGGCAATGAATGCACGGGCATCGGCCCAGTTGAAGCGCCTCGGCCTCGATGTCTCGCCCGAGCGCAAGGTGCGCACGCTGCGTATCGCCGCCCAGCAGCAGGTCGAGATCGCCAAGGCGCTGACGCTCAATGCCGAGCTGCTGATCTTCGACGAACCAACGGCAGCCCTTGGCGGCGAGGAAACGGAGCTCCTGTTCCAGCAGATCCGCAAGCTCAAGGCGGAAGGCATGTCCTTCATCTATATCAGCCACCGGCTGGACGAGATCGCCCAGATCGCCGATCGCGTGGTGGTGATGCGCGACGGGCGCATCGTCGCCCGGCACGAGCGCGCCGACATTCCGGTGCGCACCGTCGTCGAGCAAATGGTCGGCCGCAGTGTCGAGCGGATGTTCCCTACGATATCGGCGCCGGGCAACGACACGCTGCTCGAGGTCGAGAACCTGTCCTCGCCGGAACGCAGCTTTCAAAATGTCAGCTTTTCAGTGCGGGCCGGCGAAATCCTCGGCATTGCCGGGCTGATCGGCGCCGGACGCACGGAGCTGGTGCGGGCGATCGCCGGTGCCGATCCGATCTCATCGGGATCGGTGCGCGTCGCCGGCAAGCCGGTGCATCTCAATGGCCCGGCGGCGGCGATCAAGGCCGGCGTCGTCCTGGTACCGGAAGACCGCAAGGCGCAGGGCGTGGTGCTCGACCAGACGATCGGCGAGAACCTGGCGATCGGCAATTTCGACCATGTGGCGCCGAATGGCTGGGTGTTTCCGAAGGCAGTGCAGAAATTCGCCGAGGCCGGCATTCGCCGGCTTGGCGTCAAGGGCCGGCCGAACCAGGCGGTCAGCAAGCTTTCAGGCGGCAACCAGCAGAAGGTGATCATCGCCAAATGGGTGTCGCGCCCGCCCAAGGTGTTCATCCTGGACGAGCCGACGCGCGGCATCGACGTCGGTGCACGCGCCGCGATCTATGATGTCATTGCCGACCTTGCCCGCTCCGGCATGGCGGTGGTGGTGGTGAGCTCCGACCTCGAGGAAGTGCTCGGCCTGTCACATCGCGTGCTGGTGCTGAGCCGCGGCCGGCAACGCGGCATTCTCGACCGCAGCGAAGCAAGCAATATCGCCGTGATGGAACTCGCCACGAGCTAGGACGCCCATCGAAACAAAGCGCAGCAGGTGGTATCCTCCCAGGCACCAGACCGCGCGGGGCGCCAGCAACAGAGTTGGCGCCCCTTTATTCCGGAGGACGGCGGTTGGAGCAGAGGGACCGACGATGAAATTATTCGACCTTCATGGTGACGTGGCACTTGTGACAGGCGCCGGCAGCGGCATCGGGCAGGCAATCGCCATTGGGCTGGCCGAAGCCGGCGCCGACATAGCCTGCTTCGGCCACGCCTCGAAAGGCGGGCTGGAGGAGACCGCGCACCGGATCACGGCACTCGGCCGCAAGGCGCTGGTGCTGAACGGCACAGTGACTTCAGAGACCGATCTCGCGGCCGCGATCGAGCGTACGGAGATGGAACTCGGCGCGTTGACCATCGCCGTCAACAATGCCGGCGTCGCCGGAGCTGAGCCGGCAGAGACGCTGTCGCTGGAGAAATGGCAGAAGCTCTATGACGTCAATGTCAGCGGCGTGTTTCTGTCCTGCCAGGCCGAGGCCCGCGCCATGCTGACGCGGCGCAAGGGCTCGATCATCAACATCGCGTCGATGTCGGGCTCGATCGTCAATCGCGGCCTGACCCAGGCGCATTACAATTCGTCGAAGGCCGCGGTCATCCACATGTCGAAGAGCCTCGCCATGGAATGGGCCGATCGCGGCCTGCGCGTCAATGTCGTCAGCCCCGGCTACACGCTGACGCCGATGAACAAGCGGCCGGAGGTCGCCGACCAGGTCAGGATCTTTGAGCGCGACACGCCGATGGGCCGCATGGCGGCGCCGGAAGAGATGGTCGGCCCGACCGTGTTCCTGGCCAGCCGCGCCTCGAGTTTCGTCACCGGCATCGACCTGATCGTCGATGGCGGCTTCGTCTGCTGGTAGGAGAAAAGATGCAGAAGCGATTCCAGGGAAAAACGGCGGTCATCACCGGCGCCAGCGGCGGCATCGGCGCGGCAATGGCCAGGCGCTTCGCGGCGGAAGGTGCCGCGGTCGTCGTCAGCGCCATCGACGCGCGCGTCGAAGAGGTCGCCGCCGATCTCAAGGCTGCGGGCGCCAGGGTCGCATCGCTGCGCATGGATGTGACGAAGAAAGACGAAGTCGTCGCCCTCTATGACCTAGCCGAGCAGGAGTTCGGCCGCGTCGATGTCTCCGTGCAGAATGCCGGTGTCATCACCATCGCCAGGATCGAGGCGAT
Source organism: Mesorhizobium sp. M0954 (assembly GCF_040319155.1). Lineage (NCBI taxonomy): Bacteria > Pseudomonadati > Pseudomonadota > Alphaproteobacteria > Hyphomicrobiales > Phyllobacteriaceae > Mesorhizobium > Mesorhizobium sp. M0954. Next base: position 405,880 of record NZ_JAMYNR010000002.1, read on the forward strand.
GACCGAGGCCGAATGGGACAAGGTGATGGCTGTCAACACCAAGGGCGTGTTCCTGTGCTGCCAGGAGGCGATCGCGCGCATCCGCAAGCATGGCGATGGCGGCCGGCTGATCAACACCGCATCCGGCCAGGCGCGGCAGGGCTTTATCTACACGCCGCATTATGCGGCCTCGAAATTCGGCGTCGTCGGCGTCACCCAGAGCCTGGCCAAGGAAGTGGCCAAGGAGAAGATCACCGTCAACGCGATCTGCCCCGGCATCATCGACACCGATATGTGGGCCTATAACGATGCCGCATGGGGCAAGTTGATGGGCGACTACAAGCCCGGCGAGCTGATGGCCGAATGGGTGAAGAACATCCCGATGGGCCGCGCCGGCAGCGGCGAGGACGTCTCCGGCCTGGTCAGCTTTCTCGCCAGCGACGATGCGGCCTACATCACCGGCCAGACCATCAATGTCGATGGCGGCCTGATCATGTCGTGAGCGGCGCGGGCCGACGTACCATCGACCGGATATGAATGCCGCTTCGCTGCGTTCAGGCTGCTCGGCCCGCCCGAGCCAATCCATGTTCCACGAGCCGGTCGATGATTTCGGAATAGCTGACGCCGCTTGCCGCCATTGCCTTGGAATACATGCTGATGTCGGTGAAGCCGGGGATGGTGTTGATTTCATTGACCAGGAACTGCATGTCCGGCGTCAGAAAGAAGTCGATGCGGGCCATCCCGTCACAGCCGACGGCTCTGAAAGCCCTTGCGGCCACGTCCCGCATGCCTGCTTCGACCTCCGGCGGCAGATCGGCCGGCACTCTTAGCGCCGCGCCGTTCTCGTCGATGTATTTGGCATCGTAGCTATAGAAATCATGGCTTTCGGCCGGCACGATCTCGCCTGGCCGCGAGACGAAAAGGTCGCCTGCCGGGTCCTCCAACACGCTATATTCGATCTCGCGCCCACGAATGAATTCCTCAGCCAACAGCTTGCAATCGTGCCGGAAGGCTTCAGCAAGCGCTCCATCGAATTCCTGGCTGGCATGGACTTTTCCGACGCCGACAGACGATCCCTGACGCGCCGGTTTGATGAAGAACGGCAGGCCGAGCTCGCCTTCCAGTGTGGCGAGGGCGGGCGCCGCACCTTCATGGATCGTCACTGAGCGCGCGATTGGCAGCCCCGCCGCTTCCAGGAGCCGTTTGGCGATGTCCTTGTCCAGCGCGGTTGCCGAACCCAGGATGCCGCAGCCGGCGAGCGGCACCCGAGCCACCTCGGCCACCCCCTGTACCGAGCCGTCTTCGCCATGAGGGCCGTGCAGTACGGGAAACAGGATGTCGATCTTCGGCAGGTCATAGGGCGTGCCGTCGGCCGGGATCGCCATCATCCGTCCGTGCCCGCCCGGAACCAGGCAAACTTCCAAACCGCCCGCAGGCTTTGCGAGCGTACCATCCTGGAAGCTGCTCAGCAGCCACTGTCCTTCGCGCGTGACGAAGATTGGGACGGCATCGTATTTGGTGGGCAGCAGCGCACGCATGACATTGGTTGCTGAAAGCGCCGAAACGTCATGCTCGGCTGAACGTCCGCCAAAGAGCACGGCGATGCGCAGTCTGTTCAAGGAAGAGGTCTGCTGCATTGTATCGGTACCCTATCTTGCGGCTCGCATATGGGATGATCGGCAACCTTGGCTTTTTTCGAACCGATCTGCGGGTCCATGTAAAAAGACGGGCCGTGAAATTGGCACCGGCGTTATTCGTTGCGCGACATGACCGTTGGTATATATAATTTCATCTCATGAAAGTGGCTCTGGGCGAGTTGCGGAGCCAACAGCCGAGATCATGGGACTTTGATGGTTTGCCCCTCAAGACCGGCGATCGATCCGTGGATGACTGCTTTGGCAGCAATCCTTCGGCAGTCATGACGCGGCCGGTCCCCGCCACATCTTCACCAATTTGGGCACCACCCCCGTTTTGCGCCGGCATCCGCTTCGGCAGCATTGTGGCGCCTACGGCCTTGCGCAACGACCAGCTTTTCCAACACAATCAAAAAAAGACGCAAGAAGGGAACTAACGATAATTTCCACCAGAGCTTGACAGGAGAACAAGCATGTCACTTCGGAGCATGATTTCGAATTTCTCAATGGGAGCCTTAACACTTGCCGCAGCCGCACTGACATCTTCGGCCTATGCGGCCGCGCCGGAATCCAACGACCCGATCAAGATCGCGCTGTTCGATTGGACCAGCGTCAATCTGAACGCCAAGATCCTCGGCGGCATCCTCGAAAAGCTCGGCTATACCGTCGAGTATCCGACCGCCGACTATCTCTCCAGCCTGACCACCGGCCTGACCAATGGCGACATCGATGTCGGCCTGGAATTCTGGGACACGACGGCCGGCGAGGCGATGAAGGCCTCGGACGCGACGGGCCAGACCGAACGCCTCGGCAAGCTCGGACCCAAGGCCAAGGAAGAATGGTGGTTTCCCGAATATATGAAAGAGAAATGCCCCGGCCTGCCGAACTGGGAAGCGCTGAAAGACCCGAAATGCGCCGAGGCCTTCTCGACGGCCGAAACCGCGCCGAAGGGGCGTTATCTTGGCGGACCCGTGACATGGGAAGGTTTTGACGATGAACGCATCGAGGCGCTGAAACTGCCCTTCACCGTCATCCATGCCGGTACCGATGCGGCGATGTTCGCCGAACTGGACTCGGCCTATCAGCGCAAGGCGCCGATCATGCTGTGGATCTATTCGCCGCATTGGGCGCCAGCCAAATACAAGGGCGAATGGGTCGAATTCCCCGACTATACGACCGAGTGCTACACCGACCCGAAATGGGGTGTGAACCCCGACGCGAAATATGACTGCGGCAAGCCGCATGGCGAGATCTGGAAATATTCCTGGGCCGGCATGAAGGACAAATGGCCGGTCGCCTACAAGGTCGCGAAAAACTACACGGTCGATACCGACGAGCTCAACAAGATGAGCGGCGAGATCGATCTCGAAGGCAAGACGCCGGAAGACGTCGCCGCCGCCTGGATCGCCGCCCACGAAGCCGACTGGAAAGCCTGGGCCGAGTGACCGTCTGACTGGAAACGCGACGACCCGGCCAGTCAGGGCCGGGTCTCGATCCCCTATTCCAGAAGGACGATTGCATGAGCGATACGATTGAACAGGCGGTGAAAGCAACGGGCAAGGATGCGCGCCCGATAAAGCTTGGCTGTCGCAATGTCTGGAAGCTGTTCGGGGCGGACGCGGCCAATTTCATCCGCCGGCGCGACGGCAAGGCCAGCCTGGCGGACATCGCCGCGGCCGGACTGGTTGGCGCGGTGCGCGCCGTCGATCTCGAAATCCGCCAGGGCGAGATCTTCATCATCATGGGACTTTCGGGGTCCGGCAAATCGACGCTGGTGCGCTGCATGTCGCGGCTGATCGAGCCGACCCACGGCAAGGTCGAGTTTGAAGGCAAGGACCTGCTCAAGATTTCCGATGCCGCGCTGATCGAGCTGCGACGCCATCGCATGGGCATGGTGTTCCAGAATTTTGCCTTGCTGCCGCATCTCAACGTACTGGAGAACATCGCCTTTCCCTTGGGCATCCAGGGGCAGGATCGGCCGACGCGCGAGAAGCGGGCCCGTGAAGTCATCGAGCTGGTTGGCTTGCGCGGCCGCGAGCATTTCTATCCGCGCGAGCTTTCCGGCGGACAGCAGCAGCGTGTCGGCATCGCCCGCAGCCTCGCCACAAAGCCGGAAATCTGGTTCCTCGACGAGCCGTTCTCGGCTCTCGATCCGCTGATCCGCCGTGAGATGCAGGACGAGCTGATGCGGCTGCAGACCATGCTGCACAAGACCATCGTCTTCATCACCCATGATTTCGACGAGGCCATCCGGCTGGCCGACCGGATCGCCATCATGAAGGACGGCGAGGTCATCCAGATCGGCACGCCGGAAGAGCTGGTGGTCAACCCGGCGACCGACTATGTCGCCGAATTCACCCGCGATGTCGATCGCGCCAAGGTGATCTCGGCGCGCCGCCTGATGCGCGCCTGCGACGGCGCCGAGTACGGCGGCACGGTCGCGCCGGATGCCAAGATATCAAGTTTTTCGGCAGATATCGTCTCTGCCGGCAAGCCCTTCGCGGTGGTCAACGGCACCGGCAAGCCGATCGGCGAAGTCACGCCGCAGGCGGTGATCGATCTTCTCGCCGGCATCGAGCGTCGTGGGGCCGGCGGATGACCGTCACGGCAAGCGCCAGCGCAGCGAGGCCCCGGCCGGTTCAAACCTGGCTGGCGATCTGGGCCTGTGCGCTCGCCGCCGTGCTTATTGTCTTCCTGCTGCAGGAAAGCCTGCCCTGGGCGGTCAATTACCCGGCCGGCGCGATCGTTCCTGTCGCTGACTGGGTCGGTGCGCTGATGAACTGGGTGAAGTCGAACTTCTCCTGGCTGACCCGCTCGATCACCGCGGTGCTTGGCGTGCCGCTCGATTTCGCGCTCGGTCTTCTGGCCAAGAATTTCAAGATCGGCCATAGCGCGGATATGATCGTCTTGCCGCGCCTGTCCTGGGTCGGCGTCTGCGCTGCCGCCTACCTTGCCGGACGCGCCGCCGGCGGCTGGAAGCTGGGTGCGCTGGCCGGCGGCTGTTTTCTCTACATCGCGCTGTTCGGGCAGTGGACCAGCGCCATGCTGACGCTGGGCTTGATCTCGATCGCCGTGCCGTTTTGCATTGTTACTGGGCTGTTCGCCGGCATCTGGGCATGGCGCAAGCCTTGGGCGGAGAGGTTGTTGATCTCCCCTGCCCTCGATCTGATGCAGACGATCCCGACCTTCGCCTATCTGATCCCGATGCTGCTTCTGTTCGGCAACAGCCCGGTCTCGGCAATGATCGCGACGGCAATTTTCGCGACGCCGCCAATGGTGCGGGCGACGATGCTCGGCCTGTCGCGGGTGCCGTCGGAGATCGACGATTTCAGCGAGATGGCCGGCTGCACGGCACGGCAGAAGCTGTGGCGGGTGCTGTTGCCGTCGGCGCGGCCGACATTGATGGTCGGCGTCAACCAGGTCATCATGCTGGCGCTCAATATGGTGATCATCGCCTCGATGATCGGTGCCGGTGGGCTCGGCTATGACGTGCTTTTGGCGTTGCGCGCGCTCAAGGTCGGCGAGGCGATGGAAGCTGGCCTCGCCATCGTCGCGCTGGCAATTGCACTCGACCGGCTGAGCCAGGCGATCGCGCACAATCACGCCAAGCGCAATGTCCGCCATCAGGCCAGCACCAGTTTCTGGCGGCGCTATCCCAATCTGGCGCTGGCTGTTGCCATCCTCGCCGTCGCCACGCTGCTCGGCCTGTTCGTGCCGGCGTTCGCCGCGGTGCCGAAAGCGATCACCTTCACCACCGCGCCTTTGTGGAAGGCGGCGGTGAACTGGATCACCATCAACTTCTTCGACACTATCGAAGCGTTCCGCGTGGCGCTTATCCTCAACGTACTGAACCCGGTGCGCGCCTTCTGCGAGGGTTTTCCGTGGCTGGGCGCGGTGTGTCTCCTCGGCCTTGCCGGCTACCAGCTCGGCGGCTTGCGCCTCGCCGCCCTGGTCGCGGCTTTGACAGCGTTCTGCGCCGTCACCGGACTTTGGGAAAAGACCATGGCGACCGTCTATTTGTGCGGAATCTCGGCCTTTATCGCCTGCCTGATCGGCATCCCGATTGGGCTGATGGCATCGCGCAGCGACCGCTTCGAAAAGACCGTCACGCCGGTCATCGACACGCTGCAGGTGCTGCCGTCGTTCTGCTTCATCATTCCGGTGGTGATGCTGTTCAGGGTCGGCGACGTCACCGCGATGATCGCCACCGTCGCCTTCGCCGTGGTGCCGGCGATCCGCTACACCAATCACGGGATCCGGCAGGTGCCGCCGGCGCTGATCGAGGCGGCGAAGGTTTCGGGCTGCACCAGGCGCCAGACCTTCTTTCGCGTGCAGCTGCCGCTGGCGTTGCCCGAGATCATGCTCGGCGTCAACCAGACCATCCTGATGGCGCTGGCGATGATCATCATCTGCGCCATGGTCGGCACGCGCGATCTCGGCCAGGAGGTGTTCATCGCCCTGTCCAAGGCCGATTCCGGTCGCGGCATCGTCGCCGGCCTAGCCATCGCCTTCATCGGCATCGTCGCAGACCGGCTGTTCAACGCCTGGACGGCGAAGGCTCGGGCAAGGCTGGGATAGTCCGGAATAGGACGGCCTCAGGAAGCTGCCGCCAAGCGCGCCGTTAACGAGGCACCGATCCCTACGTCTAAAGACATAGCCATTCGGGATTATTGCTCGTTTTTGCCTCACATCGTACGGCTGTTATGGGACGGGTAGGCTCAACAGGAGAGCGGATAATGTCTACACGCGTTCCCTTTACTACCAGTGATCTAGCAGATCATCAGTGGGGTATCGATGACGCCCTCACAGGCGATCCGAATACGAATATCTTGACCGGCGACGCTGGCGGCAGCCTGCTCGATTTCTCAAGAGGCGGCAACGACACCTTTACGGAAACCGCACCGTCGACTTACACCTTCTACGGCGACGCGGCTCGGAGCTTGTTCAATTTTGCTCGGGGCGGTGACGACACCTTCACGGTGTCGAGCTCCTCCACCACCACTGCTTACGGTGACGCGGGCGACGATATGTCGGACCACAGCAAGGGCGGCAACGACACTTTCACGGGCGCCGCGCAAGCCAGCAACATTTTCTTCGGCGACGCCGGCGGCAACATGATCGGCCATGCTCAGGGCGGCGACGACCGTTTCACGGCCTTTCCCAACTCCTTCAACACTTTCTACGGTGACGCCGGCGTCGATATGTCCGACCACACCAAGGGTGGCAATGACACCTTCGAGGGCACCAGCGTGGCCGTCAACATTTTCTTTGGCGACGCCGGGAACAACATGTCTGGCCATGCTCAAGGTGGCGACGACCGTTTCACGGCCAGGAGCGACTCCAGCAACGCTTTCTACGGGGACACCAGCGGCGATATGTCGGACTACAGCAAGGGCGGCAACGACACTTTCAATGGCGCTAGTGACGCCAACACTATTTTCTACGGTGATGCCGGTCGCAGCATGTCTGGCCATGCTCAGGGTGGCGACGACCATTACACAGACTTTGGTGGCACGATTCAGACCAAAACCTTCTTTGGCGACGCGAGCCTACATATGTCCGACTTTGCTAAGGGCGGCGACGACACCTTCACGAGCGTGGGTGGGTTCGTGATAAGTTTCTATGGTGACGCGGCCGGCATCATGTCCGACTCTGCTAGCGGGGGCGATGACGTGGCCGTGCTGCAAGGCACCCATAATTTCGCCTATGGCGACGCTGGCGCGATGGCCGGCAATGCTGTGGGCGGCAATGATATCCTAACCGGCGGCAATAAGAGCTCTGGTCCTGATGTTCAAAGCGAGTTGTATGGCGACACATTCGCTATGTCCGGGTCCGCCGCGGGCGGCAACGATATTCTTACCGGTGGCCTCAACAGCGGAAGCGGCCAGGTCCGTAATTTCCTGTGCGGCGACGCTCTGCAGATGTCCGGTTCGGCCAGGGGCGGAAACGATACCCTGTACGCCGGGACCGCGGCACCCGGCTGCACCGTCATCAACGACATGTGGGGTGACGGGCAACTGAGCGAACTGGCTCAGGGCGGCAGAGATCAATTCATATTCAAGGACGATGTTTCAATGACGGTCGGAACCCAAAACACCATCTACGATTTCAGCCAGACCCAAGACGACACCGTTGTATTTAGTGGCGTGGAGGGCGTGCAATCGTTCGATGATCTCACAATTGCGCAAAGTGGAACCGACACCATCATTACCGCAGGAGTCGATCAAGTTACTCTCGCAAACTTTACAAGCCCGCTGACGACGGGTGACTTTTTGTTTGTCTGAAAGCGAAGCTCTTATCGCATTCGAAGTGGGGGAATGCGTGAGAATTCGTTGAGCATCGTCGCGCGGCCGGTCGCCCCAATAATGCTCGACCGGCCGATCGACAATCCAAGCCGCAGTCATGGATCAGGCGGCCAGGAATCTCTCGGTCAAACGAGCCCAGAGCGCTGCGCCGACGGTCAGATTGCCGTCGTTGAAATCATATTTCGAGCTGTGCAGGATGGCTGAATCCTCGCCGTTTCCGAGGCGCAGAAAGCAACCGGGTTTGTGTTCGAGGAAATAAGAAAAGTCTTCGCTGCCGGGGATCAACGGGCAGACGGACACCTTGTCCTGACCGACGAGTTCGACAGCGATGTCTGTCGCAAAGGACGTCTCGCGCTCGGAATTGACCACCACCGGGTAGCCGCGCTCGTAATCGATCTCGACCGTTGCGCCATGCGCCTGCGCCACAAGTGCTGCGATATTGCGAATACGCTGCTCGAGCGTGTCGCGGATCTCGGCCGAGAAGGAGCGGACGCTCAATGTGATTTCGGCGTGTTCCGGAATGACGTTGGAGGCCGTGCCTCCGTGAATCGTGCCGACGGTGACGACAGCGGTCTCGATCGGGTTGACGTTGCGCGACACAACCGTCTGCAGGGTCATGACGATGTTGGCGGCAGCGACGATCGGGTCGACCGTCAGGTGCGGACGCGAGGCGTGGCCGCCACGCCCGGCGATCCTGATGGTGACGGTATCGCTCGCCGCCATCAGCGGCCCGGCGCGCATCAGGAACGAACCCGTCGGCGCGCCCGGGTGGTTGTGCAGCCCGAATATCGCATCGCAGGGAAAGCGCTCGAACAGGCCGTCGGCGATCATCGCCTGCGCCCCGCTTCCCTTGCCGGCTTCCTCGGCCGGCTGGAAGATGAGGTTCACCGTGCCGTTGAAATGCCGTGTGCGCGCCAGGTATTCGGCGGCGCCGAGCAGCATCGTGGTGTGGCCGTCATGACCGCAGGCGTGCATCTTGCCGCTGGCCTGGCTGCCATAAGGGAGATTGGTAGCTTCGGTGATCGGCAGGGCGTCCATGTCGGCACGGATGGCGATGCTGCGGCCGCTGCCCTGGCGCAGGCGACCGACGACACCGAGCCCGCCGACATTGCGCGTCACCTCATAGCCCCAGCTTTCGAGCCGTTCGGCAACGTATGCAGCCGTTTCGTGCTCCTGGAATGAAAGCTCGGGATGCGCGTGCAGGTGCTGGCGGGCCGCTGCAAGCTCGGCGGCCTTGTCGGCGAAGTCGGAAATATCGGCGAACTGGTTGGAGGTCTTTGGCATGGAAGGTCCTTTGCCGGCCGAGCAGGTGCCGCGCCGGCTTTGCTTTTAGATGAAACGGCTCAAGAAAGCCCGCGTGCGCGGGTGCCTGGGTTTGGCGAGAACCTCGTCCGGAGGCCCGGCCTCGATCACATTACCGTCGTCCATGAACACCACCCGATCCGCCGCTTCGCGGGCGAAGCCGATCTCATGCGTGACCACGATCATGGTCAAGCCCTGCCTGGCGAGATCGCGCATGGTGGCGAGCACCTCGCCGACCAGCTCCGGATCGAGCGCCGAGGTCGGCTCGTCGAAGAGCATCAATTTCGGGCGGATGGCGAGCGCACGGGCGATGGCGACGCGCTGCTGCTGGCCGCCTGAAAGCTGGCGCGGATAGGCGTCGATCTTGTCGGCAAGACCGACACGGGTCAGCAGTTCGCGGGCGTAGCCGATCGCCTCCTTGCGGTTCTCCCGGTGAACGCCGACCGGAGCCTCGATGACGTTCTGCAGGGTCGTCATGTGCGGATAGAGATTGAACTGCTGGAACACCATGCCGATCTTGCGCCGCTGCGCGGCGATCGCGCGGTCGGAAAGTTTGTCGAGGCGGCCGTCGTGCAACCGGTAACCGATCTGCTCGCCGTCCACCTCGATCGACCCCTGGTCGATCGCCTCGAGATGATTGATGCATCGCAGGAAGGTCGACTTTCCGGAGCCGGACGGTCCGAGAATGACCACCACCTCGCCAGGCGCGACGTCCAGATCAATGCCCTTCAGCACCTCGAGCGGGCCGAAGGCCTTGTGAACGTTGCGCGCCCGGACCAGGGGCGTGTCATGCGCGCTCATTGGCGGCCTCCAGGGTGGCGGTCGCCGTCTTCTCGCGCGCACCGCGATCGCCGCGGCTGTAGTGGCGTTCGATCGCGCCTTGCGCGACATTGAGGACCGAGGTGATCAGCAGGTACCACAGCACTGCAACCATCAGCAGCGGAATGATTTCGAAGGTGCGGTTGTAGATCGACTGCACCGAGTAGAGCAGGTCGGCCATGGCGATGACGCTGACAAGCGACGTTGCCTTGATCATGCTGATCAGCTGATTGCCGGTCGGCGGCACGATCGACCGCATCGCCTGCGGGATGATGATGCGCCGCAAGGCCCGCGCGCGGGTCATGCCGAAGGCTTCAGCCGTTTCGGCCTGTCCCTTGTCCACCGACAGCAGCCCGCCACGGATGATCTCGGCCATGTAGGCGGCCTCGTTCAGCGCCAGACCAAGAACGGCGGCGGTCAACGGCGTGATCAGGTCGTTGGTGTTCCAGCTGGCGAAGCCGATGGAAATGCGCGGAAACAGCGTCGAAAGGTTGTACCACAGGATCAATTGCACCAGCAGCGGCGTTCCCCGGAAGAACCAGATGAACAGGCCGGAGAGAAGGGATGCCAGCCTGTCGCTCGACATGCGCGCGATGGCGAGCAGCAGGCCGAGCACGATGCCCAGGATCATTGCCACGACCGTCAGGCCGAGCGTCACCGAAAGCCCCTGCATGACCGTCGGATCGAAGAAATACTGGGCGACCACCGGCCAGCCGAAATTCGGGTTGACTGCAACGATATAGGCGAAGCCGGCCGCCACGGCGACGGTGAACGCCCAGAGCGCCAGCCGGACGAGCGGAAACGGCCGGTGGGCTCGTTTGACGTCGCGCAGCGCGTCGTCGGGACGTCGCGGCAGCCCGGCCGCGTAGGCAGCGGTGGCATCGGTCATGGCAGCCTCTACTGGCCCTGGTTGATGCCTGGCGCGTCGATCATGTTCTTCTCGAGGCCCCACTTCTTCATGACCGCGGCGTAGGTGCCGTTCTTCATCAGGATCTTGAACGCGTCGAGCAGCACGCCGCCCAGCGGCGAGCCCTTCTTGACGACGGCGCCTTGATAGATGTCCTTGAAGCCGTTGGCCTGGCCGACCCCGGCGAGTTCCAGCTGGCCCTTCGCCTGCTCGACGAAATAGGTCAGCGGCGCCTGCGAGGAGAAGAATGCGTCGGAGCGTTTCGACCGGACGGCCAGTATCGAGCTCGGCTGGTCGGTGAAGGATTGCACCTCGACGGCCGGCTTGTCGCCCTCGGTGCATTTCTGCGCCTGCTGCTTGATGACCTTTTCGGCCGAGCCACCCGACATGACGGCGATGCGCTTGCCGCACGCGGTGTCGAGCGAGGTGATGCCTTGCGGGTTGCCCTTCTCGACGGCGAAGACGACGTATTCGCGCACCCAATCGATGAAGTCGTTGGACTTCTGGCGATCGGGATAGTCGCCGACAGGACCCATCGCGAACTGATAACGGCCGGCATTGATGCCGCTCAGCAAAGCCGGCAGGCCGGCGACCGAGGCATGATCGATCTTGACGCCGAGCAGCTGGCCGATGGCATCGGAAATGTCCCTGGTCGCCCCCGACAGTTCGGTGCCGGTGACGATCTCATAGGGCGGGAACGAGCCGTTGTTGACGGCTGTGATCTTTCCCGCCGTGCGGATCTCTTCCGGGAGCCGGGCCCGCAAATCCTCGTTCACCGATTGCTTCTGGATATCCTGGGCAAAGCTGGCCTGCGCCAGCATGGTGACGAGCGAGGCGAATATGAAGCTGATTGTCCTCATGGCATTCTCCTTCGTGTTCTTCGTTGTGCGTTGTCAGGCTGCGGTGGCCCGCGATCTGGCCTCGAAAGGAAACAAGGCTTCGGCGGAAATCGGTTCCGCCAGGATGCCCTGGGCATGGAGCTCGGTGACGAAATCCTCGATCATGCGCCGGTTGGCCGGCAGGCCGCTGGCGTTCCAGGAGGCAGGCAGGTCGCGCCCCGCATGAACCAGCTCCTCGAGGATCCAGGGCGAGGTATCGGCATATTTTCGGCGCTTTGCCGTCCAGACGCGCTGGCTTTCGTCGATCAGCCTGGCGAGTTCCTGCGGCAGCCAGGGGTGCTCCCTGGCCACTGCCGCCTTGACGGCGACCAGATGCATGCCCGGGACATAACCGACGTCGGCGAAATAGGCGCGTTCGGCCGCGCGAAAATCGCGCAGCACTTGCCGGAAGCCGGAAGCCGGGCCGAAAAAGCCGTCCGGCATGAAGGGCGTGAAAACGGCGTCGAGCTCGCCTTGCGACAGCAGCTCCATCATCGGGCGCTCGCCTGGTGCTGCTTCGATGCGCCCCGGCCTGCCGAATCCGTCGAGGCGGTCGGCGATCGGGTGCTCCGATGTCAGCCTGCCGGCGAACCAATAGGCATCCTCGACGCCGACGCTTGCCCGGCGAAGTGCCGCGCGCGTCCATGTGTTGCCGGAATCGCGCCAGCCGGTCACGCCGATGCGTTTGCCGGCAAGGTCGGAAAGCCGTTCCAGCGGGCTGGCCTCGACCGTTATGATGCAGCGATGGCGAAAGCCGCGCATGATGAAGCACGGTATTCCAACCACCGTATCCCTGCCCGAAGCCATGGCCGACACATAACGGCTGAACGAGACCTCCGCCGCATCGTAGTTCGGATCGGTGCCGAGGTCCGGAATGAGCGTGGCGACGCGATCAACCTTCACCGACAAGCGGCTCGAAGTGACGTCACCCAGCACCAAAGGGGTGAGATAGTCCCAATCGCGGGTGGCTATAGTGATGGAGACGGGCATCGGCATGAACTTCAAGACTATGTTTGACCGGCGATTGGTAAATGTTTATTTTTGGCCGATCAAATGTTATTATGTTATTGAACATTAGCTTTAGCGGTTGCGGGTGCCGATGGATTTCGATGCAGGATGGTTCGCCGAGCGCCTTGGCGACCGCACGATGCGCGGCATCGCACGCGAGACCAGTGCGCTGATCAGAAGCGGCGCGCTGCCTGTCGGCGCAAAGCTTCCGCCGGTGCGCGATCTGGCCTATGTGCTTGGCGTCAGCCCGGCGACGGTCTCGCAGGCGTGGAGCGAGTTGCGGCGCTACAAGATCATCGGCGGCCGCGGACGCAACGGCACCTGGATCATGGGCAACCGCTTTGCCGCCCGGCCCGAGCGCCACATGAGCGGCGGCAATTACGGACACGACGTTCTGAACCTGGCGATCGCGGAGCCCGATGTGAGGCTCTTGCCGCCGCTCGACATCGCGCTGGCGCATGGTGCGCGCGCCGAAAAGCTCAACAGCTACGAGCGGGTGCGCATCCTGCCCGAGCTGGAGGCGGCAGTGCGCCCGTCATGGCCGTACGATCCCGGCGCGTTCCTGGCCACCAATGGCGGTTACAACGCCATCTACACCTTGCTGCATGCGCTGGTCCCGCCGGGAGCGCCGGTGGCCATCGAGAACCCGACGGCGCTTCGCCTGCTCGACATCCTCGAGGATCTCGACGTGCCGATCATCCCGGTAGACTGCGACAGCGACGGTCCCTTGCCGGATGCACTTGCCAACGCTCTGCGGCAGCGGCCCGTCGCGTTCCTGTTCCAGCCGCGCGTCCATTCGGTGACCGGCGCCTGCATGTCGTCGGCGCGGCTGGAAGTCATCGGCGACCTGCTCGCCGGCACCGACGTGCTGATTGTCGAAGATGACGGCGTCGGCGATATTGCCTCGGCGCCGCGCATTTCGCTTGGCCGGCGTTTTCCCGATCGCGTCGTCCATATCCTGTCCTATTCCAAGACCCACGGCCCGGATTTGCGGCTCGCCGTGCTGTCCGGATCGGCGACGATCGTCGAGCAGATCCAGTCCTACCGCAGCTTCAGCTCGGGATGGACCAGCCGCATCCTGCAGGCAGCCACCGCCTGGCTGCTGCAAGACCCGGCCACGGCCGCCCTGGTGGAGCAGGCGAAGGAGGTATACCGCGGCCGTCGCGAACGGCTCGCCGGCGAACTGGCCAAACGCAATGTCGATATCGACGCCGGACACGGTCTCAGCGTCCTCATTCCGGTTGCTTCGGAACCTTACGCAATGGTCACGCTGGCCGCCCACGGCATCGCGGTCCATGCCGGAGCGAAGTTTTCGACCGGAAAAACGAACGCTGTCCGCGTCGCGACCAGCATTCTGGACGAGGAGCACCTCGAGCACGTCGCAAATTCCCTGGCGCTGGCAGCCGACCCGGCGCGGGAAGTTGTCTGAGGCAAGTCAATCGCCGTTCGGACTGCTACTCCGCCGCCACGCCCTTCATCTCGAGATAGCTTTCCATCGAATCGTCCATCGCCTGCAGCCACGGCGTATGATGCAGCGGCGCCATCGTGCCGGTCATCAGCGAGCGGTAGGCATGGTCGCGGAAGCCCATAATGTCTTGCGCCTTGTGGTGCTCCCACTCCATGAAGGTCTGATTGACAGCCTCGACATCGAAGCCGGGATAGTCGGTCTGCTCCATCAGCTCCCTGGTGTAGTCGCCCTGGAACCAGATCATCTGCTCGGCGTCTTCAAGTGTTTCTTCACGTGCCCGCCATTTCCGGCCGTGCTCGGCCATCGCTTCGGCCGACGGCAGCTTGATGCGGCCCATGATGACGTCGCGGGCGAGCCAGGCCTGCGCGTCGAACATGTTGAAGGTGTAGAACTGGTCCTGCATGCCGATATAGGACAGCTTCGGGTTTTTCTCCCAGACGACGCCCTCGTAGAGCCCGTCCGGCCACATACGGTTTGCGGTCTTCAGCTTCAAATCCTCGGTGAGGAACGGGAAGGAATGGAGGTAGCCGGTGCACAGGATGATGGCGTCGACGTCTTTGGTGCTGCCGTCCTTGAAATGCGCCGTCTTGCCGACGACCTTCTGCAGAAGCGGCACTTCCTTCCAGTTCTCCGGCCATTTGAAGCCCATCGGCTTCGAGCGGTAGCTGGAGGTGATCGATCTGGCGCCGTATTTGTAGCATTGCGAGCCGATGTCCTCGGCTGAATAGGAGCGGCCGATTATCAAAATGTCCTTGCCCTTGAATTCCATGGCGTCGCGGAAATCGTGGCTGTGCAAGATACGGCCGTTGAAGGTCGAAAAGCCCTCGAAATAGGGAACGTTGGGCACGGAGAAATGACCCGAGGCGACGACGACATTGTCGAACTCTTCCGAGTAGGTGACGTCGCTGGTGCGGTCATGCGCGGTGACGGTGAATTTTTTTGTCGTTTCGGAAAAGGTGACCATGCGCACCGGACTGTTGAAGCGCACCCATTGGCGCACGCCGGATTTTTCGACGCGGCCCTTGATGTAGTCCCACAGCACGGCGCGCGGCGGATAGGAGCCGATCGGCCGGCCGAAATGCTCCTCGAAGGTGTAGTCGGCGAATTCGAGGCATTCCTTCGGGCCGTTCGACCAGAGATAGCGGTACATCGAGCCGTGCACCGGATCGCCGTGCTCGTCGAGGCCGGTGCGCCAGGTGTAGTTCCACAGGCCGCCCCAGTCGGACTGCTTTTCGAAGCAGACGATCTCGGGAATATCGGCGCCCTTGTCGGCGGCCGACTTGAAGGCCCTGAGCTGGGCCATGCCGGACGGCCCGGCTCCGATGACGGCAACACGATCTTTCATTGCGGGCCTCCCGATCTCATTTCCCTAACGAAACAAATTTCACTGACAGGACAGTAATTGCCCCTTCGATGCTGTCAACAGGGCTTGTCGCGAAACCGCGTTTCGCCCAGCTGGATTTCCAAGCAACGCGGTAGCTCGGGCGAAATCCGGACATTGCGCAATTCGACACGGGTGGCTTGCCGTGGCAGTTGCGCTTCTGTATCGGCACCGAATATGTTCACCGTGAGTGAAATGAATCGGCAAGGTCCGGGGTGGCAACATGGCGAAAAAAGCATCCAGTCTAAAGCCCGCTGCGGCCGTCGTCGCCGCCAAAGCCAAGCCGTCGGTCGCTGCAATCGATCCGCGCAAGATACGCGCGCCGCTCACCCAGAACCCGCACGCCATTCGCGACACCCGCGAAAAGGTCCTGGAGGTCGCCATCGGCCGCGAGGTGCGGGCCTTCCGCAAGAAGCTCGGCATCACCGTCGCCGATCTGGCTGCCGCCACCGACATTTCGCTTGGCATGCTGTCGAAGATCGAGAACGGCATCACCTCGCCATCGCTGACCACGTTGCAGGCGCTGTCGCGGGCACTCGGCGTTCCCGTCACCGCCTTCTTCCGCCGCTTCGAGGAAGAGCGCAGTGCCGTCTTCGTCAAGGCCGGCGAAGGCCTCGACGTCGAACGCCGCGGCACGCGCGCCGGCCACCAGTACAATCTGCTCGGCCATATCGGCTCGAACACCAGCGGTGTCGTCGTCGAACCCTATCTGATCACGCTGACCGAGGATTCCGACGTGTTCCCGACCTTCCAGCACGAGGGCATGGAGTTCCTCTATATGCTCGAAGGCGAGGTGGTTTACCGGCACGGCAGCAATCTCTACCCGATGAAGCCCGGCGACAGCCTATTCTTCGACGCCGACGCGCCGCATGGCCCGGAAGTGCTGAGCGTTCTGCCGATGCGTTATCTTTCGATCATCTGCTACCCGCAGAGCAGCGCGGGGTGAGCCGGAGATGAGGGCGCGCAAGCAATCCTGGATCGCCGCACTCCACGGCCACGGTAACGGCATGGATCCTAGGGTCTCCGCTACGTCGTAGCGGAGACCCTGGGATCCATATGTGGACGGCGCCCTGCCTGCAACGGTTGTTTTGCGTCGTTTTCGATCGCTTGCGTCCATATGTCCGGCCTTTGAGCACGGTCCTTGCGGCCGCTGGCCAAGGTGGGGTTCGCGACGCCCGTTCCAATCATGCCAGCGGTTTCGTTGGCCAATGGATCCCTCGGAGATCGATCACGCCATCTTCCTTCCGTTGCAAGAGCTTGTGTTCGGTGTTCCTCCGTTGCGGCCTATCCGGGCATGTCAGCGCCGTGCTGAGCCGCGGTCAGGG